>NZ_FNAM01000102.1 GCF_900101845.1 Sporomusa acidovorans
CAACACAGAAAGATTCATCAAGAAATACGGTGTCGCTGCTCATAATGTGAATCCTGAAGTTCCAGAGTCGCTTCATTGCCATATGTTTCGCCATAGCCGCAGCATGCACTTGTACAGAAGTGGTATGCCAATGGTATTGCTGGCTGAATGGCTCGGGCATGCGCAGATTTCATCGACCTTGATTTATGCGAATGCTGATACGGAAATGAAGAAAGAGGCCATCCAGAAAGTTACTTCAAAGTGAACCCGCTGGTGTCTGGAGAAACCACATATCTTGAATGGGAAGATGATGAGGAATTAATCAGGCAGCTTTATGGACTGAGTCGCTAAATATTATCCCGATATTATCATGAAAGAAGGGCTTTATATGAGGGTTTGATGCCGATAATCGGGATGCCGCATTTTGCGGGATAAGTTCTGTGAGGGGGGCTGGACTGCGAGGTTCGCCTCTACTCGACCTTGTATCTTCCGAGCTCATTATGATACTCTTTTGGTCGAACATTACATTTGGATGTCGGGAGACCTGAAGTCCAAGGGAACGGGGTCGTTAGCACTAGTGTTGATACCCCGTTTCCACAACAAATGCCTAGGCCCCGCAATTTGCGAAGTCTAGGCATTTGTTGTTCCATTACAACTACTTATCCCTTGATACGTTGGCAAATATCTTCAATCAGTTCGGGAGTTACCGTAGTTTTACCCTTTTCCAGCCCCATGTCTGTCAACAAATAGTACTTGGCAGAAATCCCCGCATTCTCCATGACTTTGCGGGCACAAACCATGGGACAGCCATCAATCGCAATGAATTCATCCATCTGCTGTGCCGCTTCAATAAATGGTTGCAGATTAGCGCGATCCCTGTAATGCAGCTCATAGGAGTTTTTGCAAATCCTTCCCGTTGTATGAATTTCTTCAACAGGACGACCACTCTAAAGTCTTCAGCAAGGCCTTGAACGCCTCATGTTTATGTGAACTATATTTCATTATCAATGTATACTGTTTTTGGAAAATGTCAAGATAATTAATCGGGAGTGTTAAAAATCTTCCTAGGCGGTTCATTGTAAAGTGAAATGCAACATAAAAGATAACAGCCAAAGAGAGAAACCCAGCATGATAAAAGTGAACAAACCCAATCATACGGAGGTTAATCTTTGGCTATTTTTCTTCTAAAGCAGCAAGCTTCGCCTTCATTATTTCTAAATCCTGCTGTAACGAAGTAATGCTTTTTTGCAGGTTTTGAACTTGTGTATTGGAGAACTGTCCGATTTTGTTGATGGCGGATTAGACGATACTATCGCTTGTATTAGCAGAATGTTTTGCCCCAATGCTTCAAAAAAGTTCCCCAAAATGTTTTGTTGATCTTCGTTAAGCTTATCAGCTACTAATATCGCCAGTAAAGCCGCTAGCAGCACCTGCTGCTCAGCGTCAAGAGAAAATAGAATGGATTCTTCCATAGGCAACCCACCTGAAACATTTTATAAAACTATATGATGAATTTAATCAATGGATAACCTAATTTCTCTTGCTAAATCTTGAAGCCCCGTACAATCTCGGACGAGTTACAAGACCTTATTCGGGCCGATATAGCGAAGGATGGAAAACCCGTGACAGAGCAGACGGTAAAAGAGTATCAGGTACAGTTAAATAAGGCATTGGATAGCTTAGTTGCCGAAGCAGAACAGGAGTATAGCGAGAGAACTTCTATCAAGAACTAAAAAACGCTTCAAATAAAAAGAGACAGGCTATTAGTTAGTCTGTCTTAATTGTTGCCGAAATTCTGCTTTAAATACTTTTGTGTTTTTAGACTCGTGGCTGTTCGTTTTGTTTCCTTCTATTGAGGGTGACCGTATTGACTATGACCCCAGCCAATATTCTCATATTAATATTTGTCGTTTGACCCGATACGGAGAACAGTACTATTGATAACGGCGAAAAAAGTGAACTCCTGTAAAATTTTTTATGATTTGGAAGGAGTTCTTTTTTTGGTGCTGAAAAAAGAAAAGCTGTTCGAATAGAACGGCTTTTCTTATACCTAAACAAAGAACATATTTTTATCAAGCAACATATTATGTAATGAAGGAGGCTTGATAGAAATATGAATTGTAATCAAGATGGTTGCCCAAAGTTTTGTTTCAAGAAATGTCCAAAATGTGGGCAAATGCATCCTCACGAGTGCCCTAAATGTCACTGGCAATGCGAAGAAAAGTGTGAAAAATGCCCTAAATGTGACCACTGGTTTGAAGATGAATGTGAATGTCCTAAGTGCCACAAAAAATGCAAGCATGATTGGTGCGATTAATTGCTTAAAACGTCCTTCGGGACGTTTTTCTTATGCTTATTTGGAGGTGACGCCGCATGCTCCGCTGCAACCAAACCGACTGCCGTTTCAATGATGCTGCCAAGCTACTTTGCCAGATGGAAGTTTACCTGGTTGACAGGCGGTGCATCACTTTCAAGCGGCGGCCGAAAGGCGAAAATTATAGAGAAATAATGCGTGTGGGAAGAAGTAAGGGGACGCTCATTTTGCTTCTTTGAAGCGGGAGTATGTTTTATCTTACAAGAGCTTAATTTACATCTTTTTCCCAATATAAAATACATATCCATAATACTGTTTGTATTTTGAATATAAGTCTGCCTCACGCCTCATAAATGCAATCATATCCTCAGCGGTTTTATTCCCCGTATGTTTTTTCAAAAATTCCTCTTGTCTTGCTTTTTGCGGAATAAAATAATTGTCTATCCAACAATTTTCAGGCAGCGTAAATGCGGCAACAGGAATATAACCTGTTTTTTGCATGATGGAAATATTATGCCCTATTGTGCCAATTTCAGGAACTGCGTCCACCCACCACTTCTCAATTTCAGCGGGGCGTTCATCAGTAAACCATGACTCATATGTTACGGCAATATAACCATCTTTTTTGAGGAACCCCTTCCAGTGATTCAAGCCCTTTTCAAAACCTATATTGGCAATAGCCCCCTCAGACCATATAAGTTCAAATTCTTCATTCTGAAACGGCAAATTATCCATTGAACCGACAATACCTTTTACCCTGTTCTGCAAACCAAGTTTTCCGGCTGTTACGTTAAGTTTAGCAATCGAACCGGCATAAAGGTCGAGGGCGGTGATGGTTGCTTCTGTATTTTGTGCCAGAACCATTGTTTGAGCGCCTGTGCCGCAGCCTAAATCGGCGATTTTTGTTTTGTTTGAAAGGTTGCCGATAAAACCTAATGCCCTGATGGTTTCTTCAGGGCTACCGGGTCCCTGCCGTTCAAGCTCTGTGAAAAATTCATTGATGAGGGCAAATTCAAATTCATGGATTGTTATTTCTTCCATTGTTCATACTCCTTATTTTCTAATTATACCTTTGGCTTTACTCCTAAAACTCAAGCGCAAGCTGTTTTGAGTTGCTTTTGTTCCATTTCGGATAATATCTTATACACCGTTTTTGGTGATAAATAATATTCGGTTGCCAACTGCTCAACAGATATACCGTTCTTGTATTCCTCGAAAATAGCCTTATTTCGCTTACTCAAAGAATGTCTGGTGTTTTTCAACTCGCCCCATCTTTTTTTGTTCTCTGCTCTCCGAGGGATATAAAGATATTCTCCGTCAATATGTTCTTGTATTGCCGCAATCAATTTGTCCGGCAATACGCAAATTGCGTTTTTATAGCCCATTGTGCGCCTCCTATATAATCAAAAGATAGGATTACGCAAGGACTATCCTCATATCAAATCATGGAGTACATTTTTTTCTTGTAAAATTTTCCTATTTTCCCAATAGAGCAGAGTTAGCTCCCCCCTACTTTTTTATCTGACCACATAAAATTATAACAAACATAATGAAAGTAGAAAATCTTACTTCTTACTCGGAGGGGTAATATGGAATATGACGTTGTAATGAGCAGTAAAGGACAATTTGTAACATTTAAATATTATTGTGTTTTTAGACTCGTGGCTGTTCGTTGAGAAACTTCGACATCTCCACCTGCAAGAAATAAAAGCTTGCAGGATTTTTGTATTTTTGTGGGAAATAGGTACTTAATAATAATTTGTAAACAAGCGGGTACTGGTGAGCGTTGGGAGGTTTTTCGTTTGGCAATGCCAACTTATGAAGATATTATGCTGCCATTTTTGAAGCGGCTGTCAGATGGGCAGGTCCATTCCTTGCAAGAATTGCGTCAGGTACACTACCTCCACCTTTACCCAGGCAGCCCAAGAAATAGCGGCGAGAGTGGGTACCCGCATCGTGCTAATCGATGGCTTGCAACTGGCACAATTGATGATTGACTATAGTGTTGGTGTGGCAACCGAGACTGTGTATGAAATTAAACGAATTGATTTGGACTATTTTATGGAAGAGTAATTTTAGCTGATGTAACGAGAAAATATTCAACAAAAGCTGGAACGCGAAGAAAAAAAAGAAACAGTAGAACAGCCATGACAATAATTGACACAGCAGAACTGATGAAAATAACGATAATTATGCTATACTCGAAGAAGCAGGATAAGATCGAGGGACGGTTTGGAGATTACTCCGCTTTGAGAACATGATCGGGTTGTCTTTGAGTACAGAGAACTGCTGTTAAACAGCGTACAATAAACTTTTTTCTATCAGACAATCTTCCTGCACTTAAAATAGTAGGAGTGATTTAGATGGAAGCCCTTTTGGAATGTTGCTGTGGAATTGATGTACATCGAGATAGTCTGCAAGTATGTATACTAAAGGGCCTAACAGATAATCCAGAAGTGATTCGTGCTGAATTT
>NZ_FNAM01000028.1 GCF_900101845.1 Sporomusa acidovorans
GCGAATGCTTTGGGTGAAATCAGTTGCAGCACTCTGGCAAAGGTTAAACGGCTTGGTATACCGTTTTCCAAAGAAAGGATCGTATTAAGCCATTGCTTTCGGCTAACCGCGAAATCATAGATTTCTAGCGCACTGTTAGCATTACAGGTTACTGCAAATAAACAGATGAGTAATATGTCCGATAGCTTATGTTTAATCTTCCATGCCTGTCGTGGATCTGACACTTTTTCTAATATCGCAATGAGATTTTCCATCTTCTTCACCTCATTGCCTTATATTTTCTATTTCTCTCTTTTTTCCTCTTTTTTTATAACTTATTTTTCATGAACATCCCCTGGTTCATTGAAGTGCCTTTGGGCATCCATACCAAGGTGTTAGCCGAGCAAATCGGCGGTACCGGGGAAACGGCCATAAAAGCACTGCAAATTGGCGGTCCGTCCGGCGGAATCCTGCCGTACAGTGATTTTGCGTTAGATTATGAAACGGCGGCTTCAGCAGGGGCAATTATGGGATCAGGGGGACTGGTTGTGTTAGGGCATAACCGTTGTTTGGTAGATCTGGCCCGGCACTTAGTTGGTTTTATGGCTAAAGAATCCTGCGGTAAATGCACTGTCTGCCGTGACGGCCTGGCAGAATTGGAGAATAAGCTGCTGTCGCTTACGCTTGGCAAGGCGCAAGATAATATATTAAAAGAAATTAAAGAACTGAGCCAGGTCATCCAAGAATTGTCACTGTGCGGACTTGGACGGACGGCGGTCAATCCGGTGATAAGCACGTTACATCATTTCTTAAAAGAATACGCGGCCCACGTCAAAGGGCGGTGTCCTGCTGTTAGCTGCAAGCCCCTTATCGATTTTGAGATTATCCTGCCCTGCAGAATGTGCCGGGCTTGTTACACGGTTTGTCCGACGGGGGCAGTGAAAATGCGAGCAGGTAAAGAACGTATCCTGGTGGATCGTAAACTTTGTACGAAGTGCTGGGCTTGCTATGAAGTCTGTCCCTTCCACTATATCAGGATCACTTCGGAGGAATATCAATGGAAAGATTCGTAGAAATCGCAATTGACGGGCAGATAGCGAAGGTAAAAACCACAACTTCTTTACTGCAAGCACTACGGGAGCAAGGAAAGAACCTTCCGGCTTTGTGCTATCACCGGGAGCTTGAAGGGGGCGGTCATTGCGGTCTATGTGTGGTAGAAGTCAGCAAAAAAGGTGAATGTAAGCCACAGCTTGCCTGTTTAATGAAGCCGGAACAAGGGTTGCAGGTTAAAACGAAAACTCTACGGATCGACCAGTTGCGTTCTTGGTGTGCCCGACTATTGCTTCAATATCGACCGTTTGTAAATCCGGAAGTGGAGAAAATGCTTTTACAATTAATTCGGGATGGAGACGGCGACGGGGAATTGAATTACGATTACGAAGGCAGCAGAAAGACGGCAAAAGAAAAAGCATCTGGTTGTATTCTATGTGGCCTTTGTATAAGGATTTGCCGGAAGATTGGCAAAAACCGCCTTACCTTTTTAGGCAGGGGGAAGAGCCTTAGAGTGGGGTTTGTGCCGGCAAAAAATGAGGCAGACAATTGCGGGCGCTGTAAGGCATGTTTTCTGCTTTGCCCTACAGGCTTTATATCGACTGCCGTTCGGCAAGCTTTTATGTCCGGCTTGTATAAATAAGATCAGCTATGGAATTATTTGTGTTTGCTTTAATGGAAAAACAACTCGTTTTCCTAGCCATGAAGGCGTGAAACCGGTTGTTGTGTTTTGTTAAATGTTTGAAAATATTGAATATTGCTAAATATCAAGAATCTGATATTCCCGAATCTTTCTATAGAGCGTAGACTTGCTAATACCTAGCAGTTTGGCAGTTTCACGTATGTTATTTCCGGTTTGGAGAAGAGCGTCGCGGATCGAAACTTTTTCTATCTCTTGAATTGGAAGGATAACTCTATCTTTAACGACGGTTTTCGTGACGCTGTCGTCAGTTATTTCCATGGCTGTTGCTGAAATATCATCTGGCAGGTTCTCTGGCCAGATAATCCCATTTTTTGAGACATACACGGCATAAAGCATGGTATTTTCTAATTGTCTTACATTTCCGGGCCAAGTATAGTTAAGTAATTTAAACTTAGCCGTATCGCTTAAGTAAGGCGCAGGAACTTGATATTTTGTGGCTGCAGAATTGATGAAATGCTGAGCTAAATTTATAATATCATCGCCACGTTCCCGTAATGGTGGAATAGTAATTTTAAATATTGATATTCTGTAATATAAATCCAAGCGAAATTTGTTTTTACTTACTAATTCCCGCAGGTTTTTATTGGTAGCGGCTATTAATCTGAAATCAACGGGTGTATACTTGTTGCTTCCTAGACGCATTACTCTTTTTTCTTCAAGTATTCGTAAAAGTACAGGTTGTACATCCAGGGGCATATCTCCTATTTCATCTAAAAATAGTGTACCTCCGTTTGCAAGTTCAATTTTGCCTCGCTTTCCATTTCGCTCAGCACCGGTAAAGGTTCCACCTTCGTAGCCAAACAGCTCACTTTCAATTAAGTTATGCGGAATTGCAGCACAGTTAATAGCCATAAATGGCCCATTCGGCCGGCTGCTATTGTGAATTGCTTGGGCAAATACTTCTTTTCCTGTACCACTTTCCCCTTGAATAAGAATATTAACATCAGAAGTAGCGAAATGTTTTGCTAATGTAACCGTTTTTTCCATTTCTAAAGAAGAAGCTATTATTTTGTCAAATGAAAAACGTAGTCCAGAGTCGCTACTCTTATCAAAAGTCTTATTTACAATCTTTTTTAGTCTTAATACATAGCCATATTTGTTACCTATATGATCTTTTACGGGATGAACTGAATGCAAGTTTATCCTCAAATCAGTATGTCCAATTTGAATTTCAGTGTCATATATTGGTTTTCCCATTTCCAGTATCGAGTTTATGACTGGTTGGTTTCCAAAAACATTTTCTATAGGCATTCCAATTAGGTTATTATTTTTGTAATCCAGCAATTGATAGGCTTTTAAATTAGCTTGACTAATAATACCGTTATTATTGATCGTAATGAGGGCATCTTCCGATGTTTCAAGTGTGGCACTCAGGACCGCACTTTTCGATAATAACTGAAATTCATTTTGAATAATCCAGGCGATTGATACTACTAGTGCAAATGTATGAGCGGATTGATGAAAATCTTCGTCACTTACTATAGTCAGTGTTCCAGCTAGATTACCGAATACGTCAAAAATAGGTGATGACGACCCCGTAGATTGAAATAAAATCTGACTGTAGTGTTCAGGGCCCCAGGCCTGCATCGGAGTTTTCAGTAATAGACTTAATCCATGTGAACAGGTGCCGATTGTCTCTTCATTCCAAATCGCTCCTACCTCGAGCTGGTAAGATTGGATTGTTTTTTTATCGCGGCAAACAACTTGAAGAATGGTACCTTGAGCATCGGTCAGCATTACATAGCAATCGGTACTCTTAAAAATATTAGCTAATTTGTGTATGTAGGGGGCGGCTGCCTTTGTTAAATACTGATTTTTATTAAGTATCTGTTTAATAGTATGTGTATCTAAAAATGGAGTATTAAATTTAAAGGAATCTACACCATAATTTTTTGAGCGAATCCAAGATTCAGTTATTTCCGGGCGAATGAAGTCAAGCGGGTATGAAGGCTGGTGGTTCTTGATAATATCAATTTTCAGCTTGTTGATTTTATGTATGAAGTGTTCCTTTTGTTCATATACAGTATCCGCAAAACTATTACGGTTGATAATAGCTGGACTCAATACTTGTTCTAAGGGTTTCATGATGGCATTCTTCCTTTCAACCAAAATTGCAGACCCTTACCTTATATTATACAATAGTTTGGATAAATTTGTAATTGTGCAAATGTTTTAAATTTTAGACACGGCTATTGTCAGCCCTTGGCTTCTGCTAGGTATGTCCCAGATGGGCTTCACTTCAAAGGTGAAGGTACTGAATGGAGGATGGGATGGTGAGCGCCAACGTAGGGGAGAGCGAGAGCGTCTGGAACAATCCTAGAAAAATTTTTCTAGGAGTTAGTTTTTAGAATACAATTTCTCAAGTGCCAATGTCGCATAAATCTTATTAAGATGGCATTAAATCCAATACTAACTATTTAAGCAGATACTATCTTCGCACTTGATTTTACGGGATTTAACGAAAAGTTTACCAGATCATGATTTAAGAAATATTTGCGAGTATTATCAGTACACAGTATTATAGTGTGCAGGATTTATCCATATCATAGAGAAATTAGCGAATTATGGCTTATTTTGCTTATTAAGTAATAATGGCAATCAAAAGTTAAACTCATTTTTGTAACATGTATATACTATTTGGAAAAGAATTAGCAGTTCAAATTCTTTGATTCGACTAATTACTTATTACAAGATTCTTTGTCTTGTGAATAACAAATTATACAAAGTGTAAAATCAGATGTTAGAATGCTTCGGCGGTATAGGGAAGGGTGATAGCAGCATGATGGACGAAAATAATTCAACTGCATTATGCGGACTACAATTTGTAAATAAAGAACGATGGGAAGCTATGACACACAACAAAGAACGTTTTTTAAGAAATCAATTAAAAGATCCGCGTCATTTCCCTAATATGAATCAAGCTGTGGCCGAATCCTGGGTTCGATCGCGTAAATTAGGGGTAAATCCGCTTGATCCGCTTTGTTGTAAATACTTAGATAGTAAAGAACTAAAGATTGTTTTAGATAAAAATAAGCTTCTGATAGATATTACCGAAAATCTGTTTAACTCTTTTAAAAAACTGGTGGACTCTACAGGTTACTTATTGTATTTGTTTGATAAAGATGGCGTGTTATTGCTGGTAAGTAGTTTATTGTATCAAAATACAGAGTATGATTGGCTTGTAGGTAACCCCGGAAAAGTCTGCAACGAAAGTACAGTTGGGACTTGTGCTCATGTATTAAGTATGCGGTATAAACGTCCAGTACAAATTATTGGACCGGAACAGTATTGCGTTGCTTTAAAAAATATGATTGGCTCAGCGGCTCCCATACTGGATGAGAATGGAGAAGTAATTGCTACTTTAGTGTTAAATCAGGAGTTGGTCAATCCAATTTTAGACAGCAATTATCAAACTTTATGTATTCACACTTTGGGATTAATTATGGCAATGACTGAAGCCATTCAAGTTCAGATTGAGCTGGAGAAAAATAATCGTTATGTACGTTCTGTCAATAGTGATCTTAGGCTTGCGTATGATACACTTGAAGCCACCCTGGATTGCATTGATGAAGGCATTGTGAATGTTAATCAAACAGGACAGATTATCCGGATGAATCGGCACGGCCTGCGAATTTTTAATTTGGAATCAAATCAAATAGCGAATAGAAATATTAGAGAATTTCTCGATGAAAATTCTTGCCTCATAGATTTCCTTGTTAAAGGGGAAAAAACTAGCGTTGAGGAGATTATCCGCACAAACAGGGATGAGCAATCTTATATTATCGATATTCATCCGGTACTGAACCAAGTTACTTGCCAATTGACCGGGGCGATACTCCGGTTTAATCATGTTAAAAAAATCAATGCTATGGTAAACAGTAGGTCTGGCGCCATGGCGAGGTATAATTTTGCTGATATAATCGGTGAGAGTATGACCATGAAAAAAGCAATTGATTTGGGGCTGCGTTTTGCCGGTTTGCAGGAGACTATTTTGTTGTCGGGGGAAAGTGGCACAGGTAAGGAAATTTTTGCTCAGGCCATTCACAATAAGTGTTGTCCGCAAGGTCCGTTTATAGCGCTTAATTGCTCTGCATTGCCGCGAGACTTGATTGAGAGTGAATTATTTGGCTATGAAGCCGGTAGTTTTACTGGTGCCGATCGCAGCGGTAGGCCAGGGAAAATTGAATTGGCTAACGGAGGTACGCTTTTTTTAGATGAAATTGGTGATATGCCTTTGGAAATCCAACCTGTTTTATTAAGAGTAATCGAAAATAAGCAGGTTATGCGTATTGGTGGCCGGAGTTATAAAAAAGTCGATTTTAATATAATTGCTGCTACCAACAAAGATTTTGAGAGAGTAATGGCAGAGGGATTATTTCGCGAAGATCTTTTTTTTCGCCTGTCGGTTTTAACGATAAAGTTGCCACCTCTACGGGAGCGAGAAAATGATGTTGAAATCCTCAGTAATTATTTTATTGAGAAATATTGCCGAAAGATTGGCCGCCAAGTTCCCCGAGTACAAGCTGCTGCCAAGAAAAAAATACTACGCTATAGTTGGCCGGGAAACGTCCGGCAACTAGAAAACGCTATGATTTATGCGATAAATGTCAGCCAGGATAATATCATCACATTGGAGTGTCTGCCTGATGCCGTATTGAGGGAAAAATCGGGCGAACTTAATGGAAAAATTGCAACCGAAAGGGAACCCTCTCTCATTTCGATGGCTAGCTGGGAAAAAACGGCCATACAGATGGCGCTAATGCGGACGAATAATAATATTCCTTTAGCGGCTGATTTATTGGAAATATCTAAGCCGACATTATATAGAAAAATAAAAACTTACAATATAAAACTTTAAAGTAAGCATTGCTTCCTGTCGTATTTATCCTATGGTAGGTGGTCAGATCACTTCCGGTTTTACAAAAGACTGGAGGTGATTTTTTTATGTAGTTTAAAGAATTATCTTGGTTTCCAAATTGGTTTAGCTGAAATCGCAAATTTCATGTTTGTTACAATTTCTACGAAAACGGATTATGCAACCTTTAAACGCGTGTCTCAAAAGAATGGTTTTTTTAAAAATTAAAATTTGAAAATAAAAGTTAATTTTTTTAACTAATAACAAAACTGTCCTTCTCCTATAAGGCTGTTATATCTGGTGCTGTGGGTGAAAAAGGAGTTGGCATGAAACTTGCGTTTATTATTGTCCGACACGGGACGTGCCAATAGACCGCCTAAAAAAGCAACCCATGCAACAATACAAGCTTACAGAGAGAAAGTCGTCAGAGTCGGTCTATAAGGGCGTTCTCAACTGTATCCATTGTATTGCAATTCCGCTTGCGCTTGTAACAATGTTTAGGAATTTACTGAAAGGGGGAGTAAGTCAATTTATCTATGAAAGTTTTTATTCCTGATTATTCAGCGATAGAGGAGAGAACAGATGAAACAACTTGTACTTAACAGACGACAGTTTCTTAAAGCGACTGCCGTAACCGGGATTGCGGCGGCGTTTAGCGGCTCGTTTAAAACGGGGTTCACGCAAGGTGAAGCTGCGCAAGGCGCAACAGCATCTGAGACAAAGATTGTCAAAACGAACTGTAGGGCATGTGTTGCCAATTGTGGTGTTCTTGCACATGTTAAGAATGGACGTGTGGTCAAGCTTGAAGGCAATCCTGAGTATCCTATGAGCAAAGGGGCGCTGTGTGCCAAAGGGCTTGCTGGCATTCAGGCCCTTTATCATCCTAATCGCAATAAGTATCCGATGATACGGGTTGGTAAGCGCGGTGAAAACAAATGGAAACGTATTTCATGGGATGAAGCCCTTGATACGATTGCCAAAAAACTCATGGAGACTCGGGAAAAATATGGGGCGGAAGCGGTTTTTGCTTCTACCGGCGGCGGTGGAAATCCCCAATTTTGGAGCGTTCCCCGTTTTTGCAATGCCTTTGATACACCTAACTGGTTCGAGCCTGGCTGTGCACAGTGCTATTTGCCGCGGACTTTGGCCTTTGGCATGATGTATGGTGGTGCTGATACCAGCATTGCCGACTCAAACTGTCTGGAGATTTATGATGATGAAACACCAATCAAGACGCTGATTCTATGGGGAACTGATCCTTCCTATTCCTGTCCGGCAGGCGGTGGAGCCGCTGTGGCGGAACTACGTGCAAAAGGAGTAAAGACGGTCGTTATCGATCCGCGTCTAACGCCGGATGCCGCTAAAGCAGATGTTTGGCTGCCCATTAGGCCCGGAACCGACGTGGCGCTTATGTTGGCGTGGACTCGCTACATACTGGATAAGAAAATTTATGATCAAGAATTTGTTATGAAGTGGACAAATCTTCCTTATCTTGTAGACGTTAATACACATATGATGCTGCGCGTCGGCGAACATCATGACGGAACACCGGATACTTTTATGGTGTGGGATACCAAGACCAATTCGGCTCAGCCCGTGTCCTATCCATGGAATGACCGCCTTGCACCCGCACTTGAAGGCTCCTTCACAGTAAATGGCGTGGAGTGCAAGACCGGCTTTCAACTGCTCAAGGAACGGGCGGAAGCGTATACCCTTGAAAAAGCGGCCGAAATTTGCTGGCTGGATGTAAATAAGATCGAAGAGGCCATCAGAGTTTACACACAAAATGCGCCAGGCGGTATCAGTTTAGGAGTTGCCACAGACCAAAACCCAAATTCAATGCAGGCAGCTATGGGGGTGGTTATTCTTAATTCGCTGATGGGAAACGTAGAAAAACCTGGTACGCTGATGCAACGCTTCCCGATGAGCGGTGTTGCACCTCTTTTCGGCTACATTGTTCAACCCGGCATCAAACTGCTTTCAGAAGGACAGCTCAAAAAACGTCTGGGTACTATCGAACACAAGGGGCTTCTCCAGTGGTGGGCCGCTCAGCCATCAGCAGTCCTACAGGCTATTCTTACAGGCAAACCTTACAAACCGCGGGTATGGCTCGAACGTTCCGGCAACAAGTTCGTTACACTTGGAAACAGTTCTTCCTGGATTCCGGCAATCGAACAACTGGATTTCATCGTCCATATGTATATGTATCCTACCTCGTTCTCGGCTTACGCCGATATTCTGCTGCCTGCACAGGAATGGCTGGAGACAGAAATGCCAGTCGAGTCTTGCAATATGCTCTTTGCCCGCCAGGCTGTAACCCATCTATGGGAGACCATGGATGAAGGATTGTTCTGGTCCAAGCTGGCCAAACGCTGCGCAGATATGGGGCATGAGAATTGCAAGAAGGCATTTGATCCTGAATTTATGGGTAAAGACCTTCCATACTGGGACAAATGGGAAGACCTTCTCAATAAATGCACGTCGGCAGTCAATATGAAATGGGAAGAGTACACCCAAAAGATTCCCTTTGAATTCATGCCCAAGAAAAAATGGAAAAATTACTACCTCTATAAGCAAACAGATCTGAAGACCGGGATGCCTGTGGGATTCGGTACGCCCTCCAAAAAGCTCGAAATTTATTTGGAAAGCATAATCGAGCTTGGAAGGACAGGAAAGCCGTTCACCACCTATCCTTTACCTCCTGCTTCAAAGGACTATGACCCGTTGCCTTATTTCGCTGAACCACATGAAAGTCCGCTTGAAGGCAGTCAACTTGCTAAAGAGTTCCCACTAGTCATGACCAACGGCCGAATTCCGTTTTTCCACCATGGAACATTACGAAACGTTCCTTGGCTGAGGGAAATTTATCCTGTGCCCGAAATTTGGATTAACCCTAAGGATTCAGTTAAATATGGCGTATCCCACGGAGAATGGGTATTTGTTGAATCGCAGAGAGGCAAAATTCGGGCAAAAGCCAATATAACGGAAGGTATCAGACCTGGCGTTGTCTATATGGAGCGTTTCTGGACTCCTGAAACATTAGATACCGATACACATGGCTGGCAAGAAATGAATGTTAACATACTTTCTAAAAATGACGCTCCCTTCAATGATGTTATAGGCACTTATACACTGCGGGGCTATCTCGTCAAGATATCGAAAGCAGATGGGCCACCGAAAGGTATTTGGCTTAAACCGGAGGAGTTCAAGAAATGGCTGCCCGAGCCGTCCGATCCCACTCCTTTGGTGGATAAGGAGGTGTAATTATGTCACAAAGAACAATGGTAGTGGACCTAGATCGCTGCATCGGCTGTAAATCCTGCGAGGTAGCGTGCAAGCAGGAGAATGGTGTGGTTCTTGGGTGCACGTGGAATAAAGTGTTGACAGTAGGGCCGACAGGCACGTATCCCCAAGTAGAAATGTATTTTTTGTCGGCGATGTGCCAGGAATGCAAGGACGCACCGTGCGTCAAGGTCTGCCCGACAGGAGCGTCCTATAAAAATGCGGATGGAGTAATCCTCATCGATAAGGAAAAATGTATTGGCTGCCGGTACTGCATGATGGCCTGCCCTTATGGGGTACGTACGTTCAATGAAGAGACGAAAGTAGTGGAAAAATGCACGCTCTGTACCCAATTGCAGGCCATTGGCGAGCAACCAGCTTGTGTTAAGAACTGTCCGACTAAGGCACGATTTGTTGGGGACATCGACGATCCGAATAGTGATGTGGCGAAAGTAATTCAAAAAGCTGGCAGTGACAATGTACATGGATTGCCTGATGTGGGAAATCATCCTTCGGCACGATATATCCTGCACAGCAAGACGGCTACCTGGAAGGAGTGATCACATGAGTATTCAATGGCCTTTAGTTTTCTTTACACTATTTGTTGGACTAGGTTGCGGCACATTCGTCGGTTCGGTTATCCTGACCGAATGGTATGGCAAGGCAAAACAAATTAGAACAATAAGTTCGCTCATTGCCATTGTGGCATTAGGCATAGGCGGTTTGTCAAGCACTATGCACTTAGGCCATCCGGAGCGGATGTTTGGTGCGCTGGGCCATCCAACCTCTGGAATTTTTATGGAGTCGACAATGATTTTCTTGTTGGGTTTAACCATTATCATTTACTTGCTGGCCGTGCGGCGAAATGCTTCTGACGCGACGTGCAAACTGATCGGTACCATCGGCGTGGTACTTGCGGTCGCGTTGGCCTTTGTGAATGGTGATGCGTATGTGATGGCTGCCATACCTGCCTGGAATACCTGGATTCTGCCGCTGCTTTATGTGGCTTCGGCGGCGGTTATGGGATGCTTCAGTATCGGCGTGTTGCTTGCACATACAGCAAACTATGACACAGCAACGATAGCCGAAACGGCAGCGACAACCAGCATGATAAAACGTGCAGCATTGATCACAATTGCCATACAAGCGGTGGTACTTGTTGCGTACTTGGTACACATAGCCATAGCACCTTATCCGGATGTAACCCGATCGGTGTCACGGATTTTAGTCGGAAATTTGGCGCTGTTCTTCTGGGGTGGATTGGTGCTGCTTGGTTTAGTGGTTCCTGCAGTACTGATGATAAAATTTTATACGAAAAATGCTCAGGGAATTTCACCGCATACCTCTATTACACTCGGTCTGGCCTCCGTCCTGGTAGCGGGTATTGTATTTCGCATATTGATGTTCTCCCTCGGAAGTAGTATTAAACAGTTATTTTAAATAGTTTTTTGCGTTATGAAAGTTAGGAGAAGAAATGCAGTATTCTTCTCCGGCTTTCATAACAAAAAAGATGGAGGAGAAAAGTGGAAAAAACAACAGAGTATTCGGCGATTATGGAAAACCGGAAGAATCTTTACCTGTTTTTGGGTCGACTCTATAAAGTCGAAGTCGATCAAATATTACTGGAACAGATAAAAGGCATGCAATTTCCTGAAGAGTGCGGCGAAGACGAACTAACCGATGGATACCGGATGCTGAAGGAGTATCTTTGCGGTTTAGAAAACGATCCGTTGACTGACTTGGCCGTAGATTACGCGCGAGTATTTCTGGGTGCGGGGATAGCCGGTAACGAAGCAGCGTATCCCTATGAGTCGGTTTACACAAGCCCGAAAAGGCTGATAATGCAAGATGCCCGTGATCAAGTGGTGGCACTCTATCGGACAAAAGGACTGATCAAGTCAGGAGCGCTCGATTTTCCGGAAGATCATATCGCCCTTGAACTTGAATTCATGGTGCATCTGTGCCAGGAGACACAACAGGCTTTGGCTACGCGGGAGTGGTCGGCTGTCTCGGCCTGTCTTAAGGAGCAGCTGGATTTTCTTGCCCAACACCTGCAGAACTGGGTTCCTGCCTTCTGTTCCGACGTCGAAAAGTATGCTGAGACCGGGCTTTATCAAGCGGTAGCGAAAATCACGAATGGCTACTTGCGCTTGGAGTGCACCCTTCTGGAAGAACTCATCGCCGAAACTGTCGTGGAGGTAGGAGCATAAATGCCCTCACGGCGCAACTTTCTTAAGATGACCGGCGGAGCGTTTGCCCTGCTGTTTGGGCTGGGGCAAGCTGCCAAGTTTCTGCCGCGCAAGGCACTCCTTCGCCCGCCGGGGGGACAGGACGAGGCCGCTTTTATCGCGCGCTGTCTTCGCTGTGACCGCTGCAGAAGTATTTGTCCCACGTCTGTGATCGGTTTGGCGAATTTATCGGACGGCATCCTGGAAGCGCGGACGCCAGTAATGAAGTTCCATCTCGGATATTGCAGCTTTTGCAATCAATGTGTCGAGGTCTGCCCTACGCACGCGTTGCAACCTTTTGACAGTAAGACTGTAAAGATTGGTCTGGCAACAGTGCAGAAGGATATCTGCATCGCCTGGGATTCCGGCGGCTGTATGGTGTGTATGGACGCGTGCCCTTATCATGCAATCACGCTTGACGGACAGAGTCACCCCGTGGTTGATTCCCGGCAATGTAACGGCTGCGGCATTTGCGAGCAAATCTGTCCCGCGCTGGTAATGAGATCATACATTGGCGGCAGCATTCGCGGAATTGTCGTTACCCCCATTTCCGGAAAAGGGGATGGAAACATATGAACAGTAATAGAACAAGAATGCTAAGAATGGCAGCAATGGCGGTCGTGGCGATTACGATCGTAATAGGTGCGGTCAGGAATGACGGTACGGGATCTCTTTCCGTCTTCGGCGCAGGGAATATCACGGCGATTTGTCCTCTGGGCTACCTGGAAACCCTGCTTGCCGGCCGGGAGTTTATACCGCCTTTGTTCATTTCATTTTTGATAATTGCGGGGCTGACTGTCCTGTTGGGGCGCGTCTTCTGCGGTTGGGTCTGTCCCGTTCCCTTAGTGCGTAAATTACTTGTCAACAAGCTTGATGAAGGCCGGCAGGTTATTGCGGATAAAACCGTCAGCGATGCTTCGGCGCAGCCATTTTTTGAGGACAGGGAAACGGCAAACGCTTCTTGCTCCCCAAAGGGTTTCCGCGCAAAAAAAAATTCCGCCTCCGGGCTGGTGATTCTCGGCATAACCCTGGGGTCTTCCGCCATCTGCGGTTTTCCCGTATTTTGTCTCATCTGTCCGATTGGACTGGTGTTCGCGACTTTGTTTGCCCTAATCCGCCTTCTCCATTTCAATGAGCCGACACTTGACCTGATTGTTTTTCCCATAGTAATTATTATTGAGCTTGTTTTCTTAAAGAGATGGTGTAGCAAATTATGTCCAGTCGGAGCCTTGCTCAGTCTTTTTAGCAGGTTCAACCGCAGTCTTGTGCCTACCGTGGAGCGCTCTTTCTGCCTGGAAGAAAGCCGTAATACCAAATGTCAGCGCTGCCGCAGCGTTTGCAGCTTTGACGTGGATCTTAAGAACGGCAGGGGGACAGGTGACATCAGCGACTGCACTAAGTGTAGAGAATGTGCGGATAACTGTCCTGTTCAGGCGATTCGGTTTCCCTGGAGGTGAATGGCATAGATGTTGTCTAAACTTGAGCAGATTACAGAAGCCTGCGCCAAGCTTGACAAGCGGGGCATTGGCCTACAAGAAAAGCGGTGCCTGCGCAAGCGGCATCTACATAGTTCCTGCCGACGCTGTGCTGCGGTATGTCCCCATGGGGCTATTACCTGCGCGGAAGGCGTTGTCCTGCTGGCTGAAAAATGTACCGGCTGCGGTGCCTGCACTGCGGTGTGCCCCAGCGGTGCACTTGACGTTAAACTTCCTTCTAACAAAGAACTTCGTTCTCTTGTCGCACTCCATGTGCAAAACTCGGGAGCAGTTGCTTTCGCTTGTGAGGCCTATTTTAAAGCACATCCCGCTGAGCGTCGGCGCGCCATTGCCGTGCAGTGTATCGCACGGTGTGACGAATCGATTCTTGTTGATGCGGTTCTTCAAGGAGCAACTCATGTATCCCTACTCAACGTCGCCTGTGCAGACTGCATGCAGAACAAGCTTTGCGGCTTGGTTCAGACGATGGCTGACACGGCAAACCGGTTACTGGCATGCTGGAAGTATGCCAGCGTAATTGCACTTACCGAAAAGATACCGGAGAAAATTAAGCCGCTGCCAGTCTCTGAAGGCGAGGCAACGGGGATGTCACGCCGCGCTTTTCTCACCGTTTTTAAGAGAAAAAGCGCAAGCCTTATTACCCAGGTGCTTCCGGAGGTTATCGCCGGTACTGCCGACAGGAGGACGGAAAGTAGTAAAATACCACAGAATCCTATGGCGGAGACGAAATATGTACCGGATAAGTGGCGCTTGTTGGTTGACTCTCTAAAACAACTTCAGAACATGGCGGGGCCTACGGAATTCCCTAACAGTCTTTGGGGTGCTATCAGCATTGCTGGCAGCTGTAACGGCTGCGGAGCCTGTGCCGATGCCTGTCCGACTGCGGCCTTAGTTATCTGGAAACAGGATAGCCTTTGGAGCATTTCCGTAGATACATCGCGGTGTACACAGTGCGGTTTATGTCAGGATATTTGCTGCTGCGATAGTATTAACATTACACCAACTGTCGCTCTTGACGCAATGCTTAGCCAGACGCCGCAAGTACTCATCGAGAAAAGACAAGAAGAAGTCGATAAGTTGTTTGAGCCCTTAGAACAGCGTATGGCACGCTTATTAGGGTGTGTGGTTAAGAATTGAAAAAAGAAGTACAGTGTATTCGGTAATTTATTAAACCTATTACGAGAGTCTGTTGATCCTAATGTGATAAAAAACTTCACGACCGCGGAAATGATGAATTGACGTCGAGGTTAAAAGATAATAATCTATTCAGAAATTCAAAAAAAGTTAGGGGATAAATATATGAAAAAGTCTATGATTACTGCAGCGTTAATGACAACTTTTATGCTCGGTGTTGCACCTACTGCTTTTGCTGGCCCTTTTGCTGAAGTTCCTGCTAATAACTGGGCATATAGTTCAGTTAGCCAATTGGCTAAAGCCGGTCTTATTGACAATTATACTGATCGCGGTAATAAGACGATAACTCGTTACGAAATGGCTATTCTTGTTGGTAAGGCTTTAGAGCATGCAGATAAAGCAGATGCAGCAAACAAAGCACTGCTTGACAAATTGTCCATGGAATACGCACAAGAACTTAAGACACTTGGCGTTCGTATGCCAATGAAAGAAGCTGAAAAAAATAAAGGTGATAAAATACAAATCAGCGGGAGTGAACGACTTCGGATTCGGTCTGTTCATGATAGTGCCACCCCTAAAAATGGATTTGCCGATAAAGCCACATATGGTGACAATCGGTTTTTACTTAACATTAATATGAATGTCGAAAACAATATTTCAGCCTTTGCCCGATTCGGTGAACTCAGCTTTTTTGGAGCTAAAGCACATACTAACAATAAATTTAGTAATGGTGATGATGGTAACTCAACAGCCAATATTGACCACTTTGGACTTAAAGTGAAAGCTGGTGCCTGGGATCTATCTCTTGGCCGGCAGGCTGTAAAGCTTGGGCAAGGATCAATTATTAATACTGGTTCTGACTTTGGTTTTAATCCATATTTCGAAGGACTGGTGGCTAGTACTACATTTGATAATGTCACCGTCCATGCTATTGGTGGTCATACTAATCCTAATGCCAATACTAATATTCTAACCTCCAATGCCTATGAAGGGGCTAATTGGTTCGGTGCGGACGCTTCCTTTAAGATAGAGAAAAATATTACCTTAGGTATTGCGTTCGCTCATGAAAAATATCTTGATAACTACCTATCGGCAAATGATTGTACTGCACTCAATGCCACTATCAATTTTGGCGGCGGTCCATTTACATTGATTGCTGAAACCGTTAAGTCAAGTGCTTCTAGCCTAAATAAAGCTTGGCAATTGACAGGAGTCTACCATAAGGATAAAGATACCTTCGTCCTGATGCATGTCAATACCCAAAAGAACGCTATTGATCAGTTTACTAATATCCAACAGGGTGGTTATCAAATTGCGTTTGGGGCTAGCTTGCATAATGAATCGGAATGGAACGCCAATATATTTAATTGGATGCATGACATAACATCAGCTGTACAATCAACAGTTATGATAGAAACTAATGCTGTTAAAGGAGTTTCTGGACATAACGTTGAAGGGGTCGCAGGGCTTTTATACAAATTCTAATTGGATTTAAAAAATTTAGTATACACGAAACTCCAATTTCGTATATTAGTATTGTTTTTTCGACCAAAACACATGTTGAGTCAGTAGCGGTGACAGAGAGGAAATAGCCGATTTCAAAGAGAGTTGAAAAAATTATAAATGTGTTTACGTTCGCCTAGACGTGGTCTAGGCGATTTTTTATAAGGGGGCTCGAACCATCAATGTTTTTACATTTAATGGGATACGACCCGCTCCTCTGGAAATACTCATTATAAAATGAAAGTTAAAAAATTTGTGTTAATGTGAAAATTATTATGAAGGAGTTTTTAGCTTGATATTTAACTATTTTAATATAGTTATACGTTAAAAAAGATAGTGGCTTTTATGGCAAAAAGCGGGTAGCAAGCCTCAAGGTATGGTATTTCTGACCGATGACGTAATTCTGCCGCCGGCTAGCGAATAAATAGAAGAAAATTTTTCCGGTTATTGGGTGAAAGAATGCGGGAAAGTATCGATATAGATTTTGAACAGAGGTGAGGATGTGGAAACGTCTTGGACTTCAGAAGAGTTAACTCTGATATTGAAGAATGGGCATTTACGGAAGTTCCCCAAGAACCAGAGTGCTTTTGGGATTATTGCCGGGATTTTCTTTATATCTTATTTCTTTTGCGAAGTACCCAGTAATGTGCTCATGCATAAAGTGGGTGCCCGTGTCTGGATTACCCGGATACTGATCACCTGGGGCATCGTAACGATCGGTACTGCTTTTTCCGATACAGCAACTCATTTAGCGATTTGGCGATTTTTACTCGGTGTGGCGGAAGCAGGTTTTTATCCTTGTATGATTTTGTATTTGACATTATGGTTTCCGGCTAAACATTTGGGACGGACAATATCGCTATTTATGTGCGGCATGGCGATTTCTAACATCCTGACCGGACCACTTTCCACCTGGATCATGGATAATATTGCCTGGTATGGCATGTCAGGCTGGCGCTGGATGTTTATTATTGAGGGTATACCCGCAGTGGTTTTGGGAATAACTACTTTCTTCGTATTAACTGACAGACCTGAGCAAGCTAAATTTTTAACTCAGGAAGAAAAAGATTGGCTGATAGCAGAACTGCAACAGGAGCATCAAGCAAAAAGCAAGAAGCTGCAAGTTTCAAAATGGGCTGTGTTTTCTCAGCCGCGCGTCTGGTACATGTGCGTACCTTATCTTTGCTATATTATGGCATTATACGGTCTAGGAATGTGGATGCCGCAAATTCTCCGCGCTTTATCGCAGACCCTTACCAATTTCCAAATTGGTCCTATTTCGACTTTGCCGTATATCGTTGGCGTAATTGCTATGGTGCTTGTTGCCAGGCATTCGGATAAAACGGAAGAACGGCGCTATCACGTAGGTATTCCTATCCTTTTCAGTTTTTTCAGCTTGATCGCGTTGACGATGACGAAAGATCTATGGCTGTCAATGTTGTTTATTTGCATTAGCACGGCGGGCATATATAGTTTCGTAGGCACGTACTGGACGCTGCCCAGCTCGTTTTTAAGCGAGGGAACGGCGGCAGTAGGTATCGGTATTATTAATTCCGTCGGCAATCTCGGTGGCTTTTTCGGGCCTTATGCTGTAGGGTTTCTGAAAGATATGACCGGATCAACATCGGCCGGAATGTATGTGCTGGCAGGTTTTGCATTATTTGCAACCATATCAGTTTTAGCTATTCCGGCAAAAGAGGTTGCGATTAGAACGCAAAACAGTTAAAGGTTTGATATCTAAAAATGCTGTGAAAATAGCTTAATTTCGTAGGAACTGTGGGTTTGAGAAAAATATTTATGTGTGTGTTATGTTCGCCTAGACGTGGTCTAGGCGATTTTTCGTACGGGGGGTTCGAACCTCCCCTTTACACGAAACTTGTACGGCGAAATTGGTATAAACTCAAATTAATTATGAATTTATGTAATCTGTAAAGTACGACGTTTTTATAAGAAGGCTTCCAAATACCATGCCTTTATATTAAAGTACAAAAATAATGGCGATTTATAGTGGATTTTCTGTATGATGGTACATTGTTCGACTATTTTACATTGTGTTACTATTAAAAATTGTTAAAGGCTTTATTCAAATATTCTGGCAATATAAATATGAAAAGGAGGTTTACAAACGAACTAAACTTCATCTATATTGGCAAGCATTACGTATTACGTGAGGGGGAGAATTTATGAAAAAAAAGTTGTTAATATGTGTAGGGGCTATGTTTTTAGTAAGTATTGTCAATCAAGTTTTTGCCGCCGACAACGAAATCAAAGTTGAAGGTGTTTGGGGCAACAGGTATATTCACACCAAGGACAAGAGCCTTGAGGATGGCGGTACTATGGTAAATTTGACTATTACCAAAAAATTAAGCGATAAATATAAGATTGTTACCGAAAGCGAAGTTCATCGGCCGCTTAAAGATAGTTTACCCTTTGCCACTTCTCGAGACGGCAAGATGCATAGTTGGGCATGGCCTTTTTTGCAAGCTAATATTGAAGGCAATTTTGACGGAACTATAGTAAAACTCGGCCGTTTTACATATACGCCTGCCTATAAATTAGTACATGACAACAAACAGCAGGTTAGCGGTGGTTTGGTGTCTTTCGGAAAAATAGTTAGAACAACAATTGTGGTAGGGAAAAATGATCCTTTTTGGCCGGGGACAAGCAGTAATTCGACAATGCCTGGCGCTGACGGACTTATGCAGAGAAGCGCGTATCAGTCTATTGATGTCGTAATTCCTGCTTCTGAGATTACTAACATTAGAGCAGCATATCAAAAAGGCACTGTTCCTCTGCCTAAAGAGGCTCTGCCAACTGTTAATCCGCGAATTAACTTTAAAGAATTTGGTTTTGATACCAAAGTAGTAAAGAATCTGGGTTTGGAAGCTGCCCTCATAAGATCGAGCGCAGCTGCGGACGGACACGGTTCGTACGCCAAATTAATCTATAAGGGGGCCAATCCAGGGATAGCGCAATCGTTTGATATATATACAACTTATCACAAGTTAGAAGCTAATTCGATTATTGGAAATGATATCCCGATGTTGGCAGATTATAAAGGTGTTCGTGTCGGTACGCACTATGTTATTTGGAAGGGTTCGCTGCTCGAAGTATTTTACGACAAGCAAAAAACTGTGAAGACAAATGCTAAAGCAGATATGTTTATGGCAAAATTAGATTTCTTCTTTTAAAGGCTAACAAGTAAACCACAAACTTTTTAATATAATTATAAAATTCCCCTTTATCAAGGGGAATTTTACTTTGGATTCTTAGCCTAAAAGTGAAATAGTACCTACTTATTTATTTAATTATATGTGATAATTAGCACACGTAATTAAATATGAATTGCCAATTTACTTTTTTGCGAGGTGACAGGTATGCCAGCTAATATCCGCAGGATTGCATGCGAACTTAATAATTTTAGACCGCAATTATTTATTAACAGTAGGAAAAATGAAGATGTAGCGGCCGCCATTTCAGTAAGTAAATTGCCGTCAAAATACAGAAATGATGTATTGTATATTATAAAAGCTTCTATGCTTACAAGCCTGCCGAGCAGTATGCCTATTAATATTTTGTGTATATGTGATGTCGAGGTTTCAGATAAGTTGTTCTCCGATTCTATACACAACTTTATTTTATTTTCACATCCACTTGACGTTAAGATTATTCGCGAAGAGGTTCAAAATATTATTCGTACGTGCAGCGGTGAGGGATATATTCCGCAAAAGCTTTTAGATGCAGTATCCTCTGGTGGTCTTCAAAATATTGCGGATACAGCGTATTTGTTATTGGGAAATCCGATTATAATTTATGATTTAAGTTTCAAAATTTTGGCATTTTCACAAAATGTGTATCCTGAATGCAAACTTTTTAAGAAAGCCGCGAAAGATAAGCAAATGATAGAGCAGACCATGATTGCTTTTTTTCAGGAAAATGCTTTGAAGACAATGAGGGAGCAGGGATCATCGTATTTTTTTGAATGTTGTGACCGGCCTGTATTACCGGAAAAAACAATCATTATCAATTCCCCAGTGTTTATAAAGGGACTGCTTGTTGGCTATGCAGTAGCAATGAAAGGTTATGTCAATTGGGATAAAGGCGATCTTGGGCTGATGGATGAAATATGTAAAACCATATCAATTGAAATGCGAAATGATAGATTTTATAGAAATAGTAAAGGTGTTCTAAAAGAGCATTTTCTCATGGATACGCTTGAGGCTGAAACAGAACAAAAAGAGTTGGTGAAAGCTCGGGTTAATGCCCTTGATATGAAAATGCATAAAAATATGTTTATAGTTGTCATTCGCCTAACAGAACAAATGGAGGATAATTCACAGCTAAGGCTAATACTGAGGGAAATAGAAAATATTTTTGAAGATAGTATTTCAATTATATACAAAGAGAATATCGTTTCATTAATCCATTTTCATCAGGATAAACAAGTATTAATGGAGATCATACAGGAAAAATTCCATATTTGCAATAGTTCTGAGGATTTGGTAACCGGAGTTAGTATGTGTTTCCATGATATTTGTCAGATTAAAAAGCACTATTTTCAGGCGTTGGATGCATTGGATATAGGTTTAACTTTACAAAAACCGGGGAGAATTTATTTCTTCCAGCAACTTTCTATTTATCGATTATTTAAATTAAGCGGTAAGACTACTGAAATTAGGGATTATTTACATCCTGCCGTTTTCTGCTTGATAAATTACGATAATGAAAATCATTCCGAGCTTATGAAAACCCTGTATTATTATATTATCAATCTTAAGGCTTTGTTAAAAACTAAAGATATTCTTCGTATTCATAGAAATACACTGATATATCGGATTAACAAAATACAAGAACTAGCGAATATCGATCTGGAAGACGGTGAAACAGTTTTCCAATTGTATATTACTTTTAAAGGTCTTGAGTATATAGCGTGTCAGGAAAATAGGGAAGTGGATTTTTGGTAAATCATAAATACGACTATTAGCGCTATGTTTTTGGCAAAGGTACCTCCTGCAGTGAAAATGCAGGAGGTACCTTTGCAATTTGCCCTGAATGGGCGATAACTCGGTGATGAAAGTTCACTACAGGCTTTTGGCAGTAGGAACTGTTAGCAAAGGGCAAGGTTGTCTATCGTGAGGGGGTCTGGAGGTAAGCGGGCAGTCCCTACCCATTAGTATTAAAGTACAAAATCAGCAGTCAATTGCTACGAACATTTTGTATTATGGTACATTGTTTCAAAATTTTACAATGTGCTACCATTATTAAATAGATAGTAAGACAATTTTGCAAATGATGGAGATTTTATAAGGAGAGGTGTGTATGAAGGACAATGGAATGAATGAAACCAAAACTAAAAACCAATTGAACAGAAGAAACTTTTTAAAATGCACGGCTGCCGTTGCCGCAGGAGTTATGTCAGCTGGACTTATCACAGGCTGTTCTAAAAAAGCTGATGTCTTAAAGAATCCACCGGAACCAATCAAATTGGACGGATGGCTTGGTCAAGCCCCTGAGATTGCTGATTCGCAAATAAAGCAAACGATGGAAGCAGATGTTGTTATTGTCGGAGCAGGTGTGGCAGGATTACATGCCGCAAGAGCAGCATCTGAAGCGGGAGCTTCGGTAATCGTTGTGGAAAAGGCTAAGATATATCAAGTTCGCAGCGGGCAATATGGCGTTATTGACAGTAAAGTACAAAAATCGTTTGGTATCAAAATCGATAAAAATACCGTTATTCTCGAAAATATGAAACAGATGGGGTATCGTGCCGACCAGCGAATGTGGAAGTACTGGGCGGATCACAGCGGGGAAGCCTTTGACTGGCTGCTGGAACTGGCGCCTGATCTTGCAGTTTTGCCGGAAGATGCGCTTTCTTATGTTGACAACAAATTAAATTTGCTGATGATGCATTTTCCTGCACCGGCAGGCTATAACCAGGCAGAAGAAAATTCGCCAACCTGGCCGACCGTTATGTCATTTGTGCCTAATCAAAATATGATTATGGAACGGGTATATCAGAAATGCTTGGATCAGGGCTGTAAGTTCCTTTTTTCAACCAAGGGCGAAAAACTCATCCGTCCGGATAATCAAGGGCGGGTGCAAGGGGTTATCTGTCAGGATGTAAAGGGTACATATGGAAAAATCCTTGCCCGTAAAGCGGTTATTCTGGCGACAGGGGATTATGGCAATAACAAGGAAATGATGACTTATTTTGTGCCATGGGCAGCAGACTGTATGAATGTTTTCCCAAATAGGGATGCCAAAGGCAAGCCTACTAATACCGGTGACGGTCATAAAATGGGAGCTTGGATCGGAGGCAAAATCGAGGATGGTCCCCATGCACCAATGGTTCACACGCTAGGCGGGCCGCTCGGAGTCGATGCTTTCTTTTTAACGAATATTGAGGGAAAGCGTTTTGTTAATGAGGATCTCGGCGGGCAACAGCTTTCCTGTGCCTTGTACCGTCAGCCCGAAAATTTTGGCTGGCAGATATTTGATGATAAGTGGCCTGAACAGCTTGAACAGATGGGAGTTTCACACGGTGCCGTTAATCACTGTGTCGCAGCTGATAAAAATCCAAAGCTAAAAGATGCGCAGTGGAGTCTGGGAAGGACAGCATATACTTCCCGCGAAGATCTTCTAAAAACAGAAGGACTTGTGATTGCTGACAGCATAACTGAACTTATCGGTAAGCTCGGACTCGACGCTAAAGCCCAGGAAACACTGCTTCAGTCCATAAAACGGTATAATCAACTTTGCTATAAAGGCGTTGATGAAGATTTCGGCAAAACGTCGAAACGTCTCTTCCCGATTGAAACAGCACCATTTTACGCTGGACAGATGAGAGCCGGGGCTTTGCTTGTCAATATGGGTGGACTTACCTGCGATCCTGAAACAGGCAATGTGCTTGATAAAAAATACAAGAGGATTGAAGGCCTATATGCAATAGGAAATGTTAGCGGCGGACGTTTTCTCGGTGATTATCCAGTTGTTACAGCTGGTACAAGTCATGGATTTGCGTTAACTTACGGACGTTTGGTTGGATCATTAGTAGCAAAACTGTAAAGAGAAAAGATTTATTGAGGAGGCGGGAATATGACAGACGAGGAAGGAAAATGCAGAGTTCTAATCAAGAAAATAAAAGAATTAAATAAGCCTCAGTTAATTCTTTTGTTGTGCCTGGTGGCTATAATATTTATGGGAATTGGCTATGCGGGTATGGAAAAAGTCAGTGCTAACCCGGCATTTTGTGCCAGTTGCCATAATATGAGAAGCCACTATGATACCTATACTACAGGCAATTTACTGGCGAAAAAACATGCGGATGCCAAGGTAACCTGCCATGATTGCCATGAACCTTCATTAGAACAGCAAACAGATGAGGGAATCAAGTACATAACCGGCAATTATAAAGATCCCATGCCTAAAAAAGATTATTCCAAGGACTTATGCCTAAAGTGCCATGATTATGAAAAAGTAAAAAGTAAGACAGCATCATATGGTAAAGAAAACCCGCATGATTCGGAACATAACGATGCACAGGAATGTTCTACATGTCATAGTGTGCACCATGAATCAATTAATCAATGCAATACTTGCCACGGCGTTTCCTGGTCGGATAAATTAGATGATAGCTGGCAGAAAAGAAATAAATAAAGCATAACCTTTCAGATAAGATCCCGGACAATATGGGGTCTTATCTGAGCAACTCAAATAATAAAAAATGGGGGACTTGATATAAGGGATACGGAAGGACGTGAATTATTGGAGTTTTTTAACGTGTTCAAATCAATGAAGACCGGATTTATCTTATTGCTGTTGATTAGCTTGTTTGCGTCTTTTATTGACTTGTCTAATCCGTCAGTAGATTATTCTTTTATTGGATTTTATTTTTTGGTAATAATGTTTGTAATAAATTTGGCGATATACGTAGTAAATAAGCTTAAAAAAATAATACAATTATTAAAAATGCGTACTGAATCTAGGAGTTCTTTATATAGCGGGGTAGGTCTGCATCTAAGCCTGTTTGCCGTTCATGCAGGTATTGCCCTGCTTTTCCTTGGAAATATTTTGGATTTAGGCTTAGGATATAGCCAACGTGTTGAGTTGAGGCCGGGGGAATCCTTTACGCTGCCCGGTTCGAGAACTGTGCTAAGGTTAGAGGACTTTCGGATTGATTATTATCAAGATGGAAGCCCATCTCAATATACTTCTAAAGTTCTTGTAACGGAAAATGACCAAGAAGTCACCTATGACATAACAGTAAATCATCCGCTTGAAATATCCGGCAGTAAAATATACCAGGAAAGTTACGGATGGATCGTGAATATCGAAATTGGCGATGGAAATAATCTCAAAAAATATTTCGTAAAGCCGGGAGATGAGGTTGGACTAGAAAACAGGAAAATAGAGATTGTTCGATACTTTATGAACTTTGTTCCGGGGAAAATGCCTGAAAAGGGCGTAACTGGCGCCCCCGCGGTTATGTATTATATGTCGCAGAAAAACCTGACAGGAGTTGCTAAACTGGGGGAAAAGATAAAGATTAGTGATAATCAATTTCTGACTTTTGTTGATAAACAAGCGTTTACTGTGTTAAAAGTGAAAAATAGTCCGGGACTGACGATTGTTGAGGTAGGCGGCATCTTGTTGATGATAGGAATAGTCCTAGTATTTTCATTTATGCATAAAAAATCGATGCAATTTAATGATTTTTGTAAGGATGTGGCACAGTAATGATTAAGATGGCAATGTTAGCAGCTTTTTATTGTACGATAATTCTCTTTTTTTTAAGTTCTATATTTTACTATATACAAGTCCAAAGTTGTGGAAAAATTGCTACCTCATTGGCTTTTGCCGGTCTCATTACAAATACAATTGTGCTAATCTTTAGAGTTGTGCTAACTGGGCAAGGATCATTTTCTAACAGTGTGGAGTTTCTTGTTCTATTATCGTGGTTATGTGTACTGTTTTACCTAATTTTTGAATATAAGTTTAAAACACGATCAGCGGGATTTGTTATGTTGTCTTTGGCTGGGTTCTTGGTACTGTTCATTGCTGTTGTTATGCCGCGAGGCTTGATTATGGTTGAGTTCCAGCCGCCGGTTCTCAAGAGTATCTGGCTTTCTGCACATGTATTTACAGCAGTTTTAGCATATGGCGCTTTTGCTTTAGCAGCCGCTATATCAGCATCTTACTTATTTTACACAAGGCAAAGTTTCAAGGGGCTGGATGTAGAGAAAGCTGTTTACAGTATTATTGTCTTTGGCTTTTTAACGCTAACCATAACGATTATTTTGGGTGCAATTTGGGCGGAGCAGGCTTGGGGAAGCTACTGGTCATGGGATCCTAAAGAAATTTGGTCGTTGATTACTTGGGGGGTCTATGCACTATACTTTCACTTTCGCAACTCTAAGAACTGGAGTGAACCGCTGACGGCAAGATTTGCAATTATTGGATTTATCATCGTATTGTTTACGTTTTTCGGAGTCAATTTTTTAATGCGGGGCTTACATAGTTATGCATAAAGGCTCTCATATAATAATGGTACTTTAATTACTATAGATGCTGCCCCAAAAATTGGCATAGGTTATGTCGGTATATCATTGGATGGCCTCTTCGTAAAGTAAATGATAGCTTTCGCTGGTAAAAAGGAGCTGTTCATGCTGCTATATGGAATTTGAGACATTGTTTTCAAGAGCATAAAGAATGTCGGCACCCCGTACTCATGACACGCAAGATATCTTAGGATTGTTGGGGATACTACCTTTATTCCATCATTTGAAAAGGAGTACTACCATGAATCCGTACGTGCTTTACTTCTCGGAAATTAATAAATCAAGTCTGGCATTGGTCGGCGGAAAAGGGGCAAATCTTGGTGAATTGTGCCGTATTCCTGGAGTTGAGGTGCCTGCGGGCTTCTGTATTACCACCCAGGCTTATGCCGATTTCATTAACACGAGCGAGGAGTTTGCCTCGCTTCTGGAATCCCTGCGGTTCATTGACACTGAATCACTAGCGGAAATCAAAACAATAGGAGAGCGCATACGCGCTCATCTCGAAAGTCTCGACATTCCTGACCCTATTGAGCAGGAAATTGTCCACGCTTGGAAACTAACAGGCAATCAGCATGCCTATGCTGTTCGCTCCAGCGCCACAGCGGAAGACCTGCCGGGAGCATCCTTCGCCGGGCAGCAGGACACCTATTTGAATATCAAGGGGGAGAGTGAGCTTCTCGCCCATGTCCGCAAATGCTGGGCATCACTGTTTACCGACCGGGCCATTACCTACCGGGCAAAAAATGGCTTTGACCATCGTAAGGTGCTGCTGTCGGTAGTCGTACAGCAGATGGTTTTTCCTGAGGTGTCGGGTATTATGTTTACCGCTGATCCGGTGACAGGCAATCGCAAGGTGGTTTCGATCGACGCCGCTTTCGGGCTGGGGGAAGCGCTGGTGTCGGGGCTGGTAAACGCCGACCTTTACAAGGTGCGAGCCGATAGGATCATTAAAAGGCAGATAGCTGTCAAAAAACTGGCCATCTATCCTTTAGCCGATGGCGATACAGTAAAGCGGGAAATCCCTTTGGAGTGGCAAAGCGAGCAGGCGTTGGCCGACGAGGCCATTTTGGCGCTGGCACGGGTGGGAAGACTGATTGAGGAGCATTTCGGCAGGCCGCAAGATATCGAATGGGGCTATGCCGGCGGCAAGATTTATATCGTCCAGAGCCGGCCGATAACCACGCTGTATCCCTTGCCGGAAGTGGCGGACAACAGGCCGCGGGTGTTCGTTTCCTTCGGCCATGTCCAGATGATGACCGACCCGATCAGGCCGCTGGGTATGTCCATTTGGGAGAAAACGATGGCGGTGATCGACAACCAGTATAGTCTGGTGCCGGCCGGGGGACGCCTGTACCTCGACATAACCGACTCACTTGCCTCCTGGCTGGGCCGCAAGACGGCGCCGGTGATGTACAGCAAGTCGGACGCGCTTTTGAGCAGCGCCATCGCCGAGGTCATCCGCCGCCGCGATTTCATTGCTACGCTGAGGCCGCGCAAACAGGCTGCGGGTGCGAAATCATACACGAGAAAAAGCATGGCCACGATTGCCGGGTCGACGTTCGAAATGCTGTTTAGGGAGAAAATCGAAGCCCCTGATGTATCGGCAATCGCCGGCAAGGTCATCGGCGAGCTACGGCGCGACCTGACACGGCTGTCGGGACGGGAACGGCTGGATTTGATCGCCGGTCATTTCAGCAAGGGCTTCGAGGTCTTTATGGAAGGGATCGGGCGGCCCGTGTTCGCGGCCTGGATGGCGTCGATGCTGATCGGCTGGCTGGCGCGCCACTGGCTGGGCGAGCCGTCGCCACTGGACGAACTGACCAAGTCGGCACCGGGCAACGTGTCAACAGAAATGGGGCTGGAGCTGGGCGACCTGGCCGACGTTATTCGCCCTTACCCGTCCGCGCTGGAGTACATGAAGGAGGCGGACGACGCCGCTTTTTTGGACGGCCTGGGGCGGGTTGAGGGCGGCGAGGCGATCCGGCCGGCGTTCACGGCCTTTTTGGCTAAATACGGCATGCGCTGTCCGGGAGAAATTGATATCACCCGGCCTAGATGGCGGGAAAAGCCAACCCAATTGGTACCGGCGATCGTCAGCCACATCCAGAGTGCGGAGCCGGGCGAGCATCGCCTGAGGTTCGCCCAGGGGAAGGTAGAGGCCGAACAGGCAGCACAAACGCTGCTGTTGCGTTTGAAGCGGAAGATGGGCGGGAGTTTCAAATCCCGGTTGATGGGCAAGCTCATCAGGACGTACCGGGAGTTTATCGGCCTCAGGGAATACCCGAAATATCTTATGGTGAGTCTGCTCGACGAGTACAAGCAGGCGATCATGGAGGAGGCCGCAAGGCTGGTGGAGCGGGGGACGGTGGACCGGGCGGAGGACGTTTTTTATCTGACGCTGGAGGAACTAACGGCTGCGGTGACTACGGGTCAGGCCGACCAGGGTAAAATCGCCGCTTTGAAGGAAAAATATGCAGAGTATGAGAAACTGAAGCCGCCGCGGGTGCTGACGAGCGAGGGTGAGACGCTTTTCGGCTCGTATACGCCGCGCGAACTGCCGGCGGGGGCGCTGGCGGGCACGCCCGTTTCCTCGGGAGTAGTCGAAGGACGGGCGCGGGTTATCACTAAGCTGGAAGAAGCCGATTTAGGAAAAGGCGATATTCTGGTAGCACCTTTTACCGATCCAGGTTGGACACCTTTATTCGTTTCGGCCAGCGGCCTGGTAACAGAAGTCGGCGGCCTCATGACCCATGGCGCTGTCGTAGCCCGTGAATACGGCATTCCCGCTGTGGTAGGGGTCGACGACGCAACGCACAAAATTCACGATGGTCAGATAATACGGGTGGACGGTACACAGGGGTTCGTCGAGATTCTGGAATAGTGTATGCTTTAAACCGGTGCAATTAATGCTATATTCGCCTCTTGCACGGATTTCCTCCACCATGAAAAATAATGCCTAAAGCAGCCGGAGCTTTGTCGGTTAAGCTGCTTTAGGCGTTTTTATTATCGAAGATCATGCTACCCTATAGACAGCGCTCCCAAGCCAATGACCATCGCGCTGGCGCCGGCGGCACGAATCTTCATATTTCCTTCCGCTAGCAGTCTGGCTCCCATCACAGTGCCTATTAGAATGCTGATTTCTCTCGCTGGTGCGATATAACTTACAGGACTGAATACCATCGCAGTCAAAACCAAAATATACGCCAATGGACACAAAATAGCCACACTAATAACTTCGATTTTATGACTGGCCCATTGGTTTTTTACGTTTCCCCAATTTTTTAACGCGTATGGGGTTAAAAGAAATACTCGTCCTAAGTTTGCCGACCAATCAAGAAGTAAAGGCGGTATCAGGAAAGTGCTGACAGCCAATTTGTCTGAGAGCGTGTAGCCAGCAATCACAGTGCCGCAGAGAATAGCAAATACCATCGGCCTGCGGGCGGCAGGTTCCGTCAGTTTTAAGGGATTCCCTGTGATTACAACAATCCCTAAGCCAATCAATACCGTTCCGGCAAGCGCTAGTGCGGACGGATGTTCGCCTAAGACGACAATGGCTGCAATCGTCGAGAGCATTGGGCCTGTACCGCGAGCGAGAGGATAAATGACCGAAAGATCACCAATCCGGTAGCCTTTGTCCAACAAGCTAAAATATAGAGTGTGCATTGCGGCGCTGCCCAGCATAAACCCTAATTGCTGCCAACCAATAACCGGCTTTTGTACGACGATGATCCATACAGCTAGCGGGAAATACAGCAAAGCGGAAAGAGCAGCGAATAGCCAAATAAAGGCTGTACCGCCGCATGCTTTCTTGGCTAAGTAATTCCAGGTAGCATGACCGAAGGCGGCAATCAGGACAAGAACAATAGCCAATTCTGTCATATAATCCCTCCCATGAAAATAAGTATTTGACCTTTGGCTTTATTAATGATAATTTTAGATATATAGAATAATATTGTAAAGTTCAAATATTTTGTAATATATATTAACATTTTCTATATATTAAGAGGTGTTTTTATGTACTTTCCCGGAATTGAGGCGTTTTTAGCCATCGTAAAGACCGAGAGTATAAGCAAGGCAGCGGAATTTTTGCATTTATCGCAGGCTACGGTAAGCTATCGGTTAAAGACCTTGGAGCAGGAAATGGGCGGCCTTTTGGTGGAGAGAAGAAAAGGGGCATCCAAAATCAGCCTGACGCCAAAAGGGGAAAACTTTTTTAGCATTGCGGAAAGATGGGATGCTCTCTGGCGGGAAACCAAAATCTTACAGGCCAGTGACGCTCAGTTAAGTCTGGCAATTAGTGCGGCCGAAAGTATAAGCATTTTGTTTTGCCGCCTTTATATCGCATGTTAAATCAGCATAACCCACCGATACGACTGCAAATTCGTACTCAGCATACACAGGAAGCATTTGATAGTATTGAGCGCCGCGAGATGGATGTGGCGTTTGTGGTGCGGGAGATAGCATCACCGAGTGTCACGGTTAAACCGTTTTTTGCTGAAGAAATGATGCTGCTGCGTCCTGCTGCACCGGGACGTCAGGAAGGGGAGACCGTTGAAATAAAACAATTGGCACCGCAACACGAAGTCTTCATAATTTCCCTACCCGGCTTTAAACAAGACTCTCCATATTCTTGACCATTATCTGCAAACTATATTTGGAGTACATGCTTGTCATCTATAATGATGACAGAAACATGGCTAACGCATGAAAAATGAAAATTAGGTGGATTTATCCTCTTACACGGATTGCCTCCATCATGAAAAAAACGCCTAAAGCAGCCAGAACTTTGTCGGCAAAATGCTTTAGGTGTTTTTATTATAGAAGATTACTGATTTAAATGCAATTACCGTCTTGTGGGGGCATTGGAGCAACCCGTCCCCCTGGATACCCTTAAAGAGCCGTGACTTATATGATACCTTCGAAGCGCAGCATAATTTCAGCAATTATGGAAGAAAAGAGGAAGGTACCTGTATAAACTGCTAAGGCGACAACGATTATTTTCCAGGACATTTTCTTAAATGCGTCAATGTCCTTGCCGACAGCCAGCCCCGCATAAGCTAGGACAGGAGTACAAATTGCGAGAAAATCAATTTTGGCTGTATAGGTAGTGATTAGTTTTGCTACAGGCGAAATAGGCATGGTTGCAACAAGCGCCACAATAGATACCCAGAAAACCATTGGCAAATTTACAGGGGACAGGCGGGTGATTAATGCACCTGCCAAAGTAATGATCAGCATAAAACTGTAACCAATTAAAGAATCTATGACAGGAACATGGTAGCCGATGGCATTGCCCGCAGTTGTTAAAATTCCTAATATCGCCAGAGAAATGAACATATTGGAAATATTCATGCTTACGCCTCCTTCTTTGCTTCTTTTGGACCAAGTATTGGTTTTAAAATGCCATATAGTTTTTCTGTTAACGGCAAAGAAATAAAGAGAGAAAAATAAATTCCGACAACGGTTGTTAAAAGATTAGCAGCACCGGCAAACATTAAAATTTCGTTGCCTTGGTCAGGAAATACAGCTTTAATAGCTCCCGAAGCCGCGGCCATCATACTGCCGGAACCGACTCCGGCTCCCATTGCCAGTGCATAAGGATGAAGTATATGTAAAGCTCCTAAATAGCCGGCCAATAGACCAAGCCAAACAGCGCCAAATAATGTACCGCATATGTAGATTGACATAACACCACGGCCTTCTGGCGAAGTCAAACCATATTTTTCACTAATAATAGCAATGTTAGGTTCCCGGTCAATCGAAAAGGTAGCACCAATCGATTCACGGCCAAGGCCTAGGGCAATGGCAATTGGCAGACCCAAAACGACCGTTCCCAAAAAGTGCCCAAGCTCCTGAAAAGATAAAGCAAGTCCTGATTGAAGGATTTTTATAATTTGCGGTCCGATGACAGTTCCTAATTTGGTTACCAGCATTAAGGTAGTAATGCTCAAGACACTGGAGGCAATATCCATATCCTTATCTTTTAATACTCTTAAACGGGGGAGACTAATAATGCCACCAATCACCATGGCATATAGCATGGGCAGGAAAAAAAGAATGCCAGGGCCGAGCGGAACTTTCTTCGCACCAATCCACTCACAGACCGCTACCATGATTAGTGCAATTACATGTATGCGCCAGTTTTTTAAAATGTTCAAGATGTCTAGTCCTCCTATACAAATGTATTTGTATTGAAAATATGGATAGTATTATACCACAAAAAATGTTTTTTTGGTATAATTATAAAATGTCAAACTTTTAATAAGGAGCATTTATATGGATAGTAAATTATTAAAGGAAAGAGTTTTGCAGGCTATTGATGAACAGCGAGAAAGTATTATCAAGCTAACACGTGAAATAGAAAAGCATCCTGAACTTGGCTATAAGGAAGCAAAAACGGCAGCGCTTGTCAAACAGCTGTTTAGCGATATTGGGCTATCCTACTCTGATAATTTAGCTGTTACCGGTGTAAAAGCTAAATTAAAAGAGACAGGTATGGGACCCAATATTGCTATTTTAGGAGAAATGGATGCCGTTATTTGTCCGGATAGTTCTTGTGCTGATCCTTTAACCGGCGCGTCACACGCCTGTGGTCATCACTTGCAACTGGGAGCTATGCTTGGTGCGGCTATGGGGTTAACGCTAGGCAATGTTAGTGAGCATTTGGACGGCAATGTTAGTTTTATGGCTGTCCCGGCGGAAGAATATGTTGAAATAGCCTATCGCTTAAAACTAAGAGAAGAGGGGAAAATCCATTATTTAGGCGGAAAGCAGGAATTGATTTATCGCGGTGTATTTGATGATGTAGATATGGCTATGATGATTCATTCGGCTAAAAACACACCGGAACCTACCGTGTTTATTGGTGAATCCAGTAACGGTTTTATTGCTAAGACCATTCACTATGTTGGCAAGGAAGCTCATGCAGCCGAAGCTCCCGAAGAGGGAATTAATGCTCTGAATGCGGCTATGCTGGGACTTATGGGAATTCATACTTTAAGGGAGACTTTTCCTGACAGCGATATTGTGCGGGTGCATCCAATCATCACTAAAGGGGGAGACTTGGTTAACAGCGTTCCTGCCGATGTGCGGTTAGAGACTTACGTTAGAGCAAAAACTATGGCATCTATCGAAGCTACGCATGTAAAAGTGGATAGGGCGCTGATAGCTGGTGGCCAAGCAATTGGTGCTAAATGCAAAATTCAGAGCCTGCCGGGATATTTGCCGCTGGCTTGCTCTAGCGATTTTAATGAAATGTTTGTAAAAAATTCTCGCCAGTTCTTGTCTGAATCTAGTATAAAAAACAGCGGGCACTTTGGTGCTTCTACCGACATGGGAGACGTATCTTGCTTGATGCCGGTTATACATCCCTATATTGGCGGGGTGACAGGGGCCTTGCACACCCGCGAATTTAAAGTGGTTGATTATGATGCGGCTTGTATTCTTCCCGCAAAATTAATGGCTATGACAGTGATCGATTTATTAGCCGATCAGGCAGTTAACGCTAAGAAAATTTTGCGTCAGCACTGTCCCCTAATGCAAAAAGATGAATACATAAGAAAAATGAATGATTATTTTTCAGGAGTATAACAAGTGGCTGCTCCGGTTACTTTGCTGCAATCTGCTCAAGATAAACAGTTGAAACAAGGTGACGATTCTCCTGTTTCCTGTTGTAAAAAAGATGCAAAAATAGAATTGGGTTGATTTATCCTCTTGCACGGATTTCCTTCATCATGAAAAACGCCTAAAGCAGCCGGAACCTTGTCGGTTAAGCTGCTTTAGGCGTTAACTTACACAATTCTTCCACCTAGCGATAATATTATATCGCTAATGTGATAATTCCTTTTAATCACTGAAAATCCGCTCTAGCTCAATTTCAGCATTTGCGCTGACTACTCTGACATAATCGTATATATCCGATAAATGATCTGAAATCTCCTTTTGGGTAATACCGGGAGGAACATACACAACAAACATTGCTTTTTGTGTATCAGGCATAATTCGAGTACGTAAATCCGGTCCATGAATAACGCTTGAAATAATCCCCTCATTGTCATGAATAAACATATCGTCCGGCTTTAGTTGCTGTTCACGACCGTTAATGAGAATATACTTTTCATCACCTTTTGCCGCAGCAAGAGTTAACGGAGGTTTTAGTGCTTTATAATCATGGCCCGCTGTTAATAAGCAGTTTTTTAGTTCCGCCATAAACATGGCTTCAATAAGACCCGCGACACTCGGAATGCTCTTACCTTTGAAAACAACTGATTCTAATTGTTGCTTGACGTGATAAGTTTTTTTATATCGTTTATAATAATCACTATAAATCTTGATTGGACTATACTCATTTAATTCTATCCGATTTGAGAATCTTGCTGCTAGATTACTGACTAAGGTTTGCTTATGACGATCTAACTCTTCACTTTGTACCGGATTAAGCACATTATTTACAATCATAATGCCAACACTCGCTCCGGGATGCGCTTTTTTCCACGCTTCTGTGATTTTTAACAAAATGAACATCTCCTTGAAATATAGATATGAATACGGTGTCAAGCATGATTGTTATCATCGTATCATAATAAATGAATGGATTATAGGGCCAATTTGAAGCGATTTTTAAAAGGCCAGTTGTGGGGCAAGGGACATGTCCCACAACTGATCTGGTTGATCTTTTCCGGCTCGCCCGGGCTAAGAAGAGACAACTGATCCAGAAGATCTAGAATAGCTAAACCATTCATCTCAGAAATAAAGGTGGAGATTACTAACTAAAAATTTGGAGTGTCACTTGGACTGCAATATTCATATTATGTAATAGCCAGAAGTTTTGTTAAAGCTGGCAATTTAAAAGAAGGAATGAAGTATAGTGCCAAGTGATGGATGGGATAATCCTGAGATTGAAGAATGGGAAGAAGAAGAATCAGACGATTTTCGTCAATGTTTTCCCTTTGGTTGCTATCCACGTCGATTCTGTTTTCCGCGTCAATGTTTTCCTAGATTTTGCTTCCCACGGCAATGCTTCCCTAGATTTTGCTTCCCGCGCCAATGCTTTCCTAGATTTTGTTTTCCACGCCAATGTTTTCCAAGACAATGTTATCCACGTCGATAGGAAGAAAATAGGCCAGTACCTAGTGGACTGGTCTATTTTTTGCATTCACTCATAATAAGAAATATGGTCGTATGACTCTTCAAACTTCGAGGAATACCTACGGTTCTTATTAGTCCCTAATTAATGCTAGATATTATAATTCGAGGATATAAACCTGCAAAAATTGATGCAGACAGTGCGACAATAGACAGACTGCTTGCTGCTAGGCTATAGATAGAATTACTTCTTACAAGATATATTGCATAGTTGCAAGCTTAAAATCGATGTTAGGGCTAGAAAAAAAACGATAGTTTTGTTATTTGGATTCGTAGTGGCGAAGGTAAGAGTAGATAGGAGCACAACGGACCAGAGTGTATATCTGGATAGGGTAAACCCTGCGATTTGTGCGCGGCGCGCCAGGCGAGGTTCCATTTTTCCTGTCAAGTAATATAGAATTATCTTCAAGCTTATCTTTATGCCAATACCATAAGATAACCGCCAGCAAAGTCACAAGATAAAAGGTAATAAAAAGCATGATCCTAAGACTCCAAAATAATAAAGATACAGGCGGTATATAGTCGTCTTGGCCGTACTAGTGAGCGTATGCCCTAGGGGATGCTGCATGAACGAATTGGCGGCTAATATCCAAAAAGCGGAGATGTTAGCTGAAACTGCTGAAAACATAACCAACAAAGCGGGAGAACTCTGCCCAGTTCATGCCAAATTCAAACTCCTGAACAAGCCCGGTAAGAATACCCACGGTATAATTGATTAGGAAAAGTTTACCCCAAAACTTTGCCATCGTTTTAAATTTCTTCCGGCCTGTACAAACATATATAGTTTCCATTAAAGCAATAAAAATTGATAGTCCCAGAGTAAGCGAAACAAACCAGAAATGATATGTAAGGGTTGAGGCAAATTGCAATCGTGCCAGAAATAATTTATCCATTCGAATCCTTTTACTTATGGGCTATGATAGTGGGATTAGTAGTAGAGTAACCCTTTTATGTGAGTGCTACTCATCGGGTGCTACATTAGTAGAAAAAAAGTTTGGGACTTGCGATCTACAAAACAATAAAGGGCACTCGCGGATTTGACAGAAAAAATTGACCAGGAATAGTTTAGGTAGATGGAGAATAAAAATAATGTAGTTATTTTCCATATAACAGAATGACGATAAATTGATGCTCGTGATACTCGAAATACTTTGCAGCTTTACTATTAGTAGGTGTATTATATAATAATATATGACATGTCACAGCGCACTGCGTTTTGTTGGTAATGCCTCAATAATATATGGTTTATTATTAAGGGGGTTGACAGAAATCACGCACAACGATTCCTCGAGCAATTATCTTTCGGTACGTGCGATGATCGAACTGATAGCAGTTCAGGATATTTTAGACGATGTTTTAGAGATGCATTTTTCTCAATACGGTTTATCTAAGGCAAAGTTTAATGCTTTAATTCAATTATATATGACTGGTGGACAAGGACTATCACAATCAGAATTAGGGAAAATGTTGCTTGTTTCCCGAGCTAATATTACTAGGCTTATTGATCGCTTAGAAAAAGAAGATCTAGTGACTCGCGAGCCAGATCCAAAGGATAAAAGAGTTTTTCAGCTTTATCTTACAGAAAGGGCTACTGCTCTCATGAATTTTTTCGTTCCCGTTCATAACCAATATATCCTCAAGCTGGTTTCGATACTTAATAATAGCGAAAAGGAACTCTTAATTTCCTTACTAAGTAAACTTAAAAAGGGATTGGAACTAAACAATTAAAGAATTAATATGATTTAATATAAAAGCAGAGACAATTTAGTCCCTGCTTTTTATTTAGGAGCTGATAGCTCAGTAACGTTTTTGTTTGAAGAGGCGAATCGGAAATGCTTTGGTCACATTGTGAATGTCACTGTCTTTTGCCAATTGTCTGCAATTGTATATCCAACCTAAGGTTTTATGCTACTTCTGACCAGTACCATAGCAAAAGCATGACAAATTGGCAGCCACCGCCTTGACAGTTGCTCTTGGGAAGTTGTTAATATATCGGGGTCCGGTTGATGCATAATTTATTCTGCCTCGTAAGCTATAATAAATAGTTAACAATCAGTAAGGTGCATTGAACCTAGAGTATCTTTCCCCCAAATTTTTATCATTACCTTACCGTTTTTTCTAAATCCATGGGCAAGTTCACAATGTCTTAATACGGCAAAATTTCTTTCATACTGTATCTTAGATAAATTGAACTTACTCATGATTTGCTCAACAGTAACAGGACCCTCGTCCTTAATGTAGTTGTAAATGTTTTTTTGTGTTTCAGTTAACCCGTCAGTTCCGTCTTGTCCGGCCAATTTTCGGGACATTTTAGCACCATGTACTGCTGCTACGTCACAAGTCCGAGGGGGTTCTAAATACTCAAGATAGCAGTCTTCACAAAGTATTTGCCCCCGATGCATACATTGTTCACCCTCTGGGATTTCATTGTTGCATTTGTTGCAGATCAAGTTATCAGTCCTTTCCTACTTATCAATTAAATAATGTTAATATGCTAACAAATATGTTAATGTATTAACATTTTATTGTCAATGATTATTTTTTTATTCCGGGAATTATTGTAACATTTCCAAATATTAACTTCATCGGGAGCTGTAGTAAGCTGTCTTTTATGGGGGTTAAAAAAACACGGTTTTAAATGCCGTGCTTTTTCAATTCTGAGATTAAACTAGGTTTATGATCTATATAGACGTGAACAATCCGCCGGCAGGTGGATTTGACTCTACTAGATGGTACCAACTTTTCTAAAATCCCTTTTGATACCCGGTTCACCCGGTTTCCAACCAGCCGGTACTCCTTCACCAGTTGCCTCACCATACTGAATGCCTTGAAGTGTGCGGATAATCTCCCATACATTTCGGCCCACTTCACGAGGATATAGGGAATAATAACGAATTCGTCCGTTAGGATCGATAATAAAGGATGCACGGTAAGCTACGCCCTTGTCTTTATCCAATACGCCGTAGGCACGTGAGATATTGCCGTTACGGTCAGAAAGGAGCGGGTACATTACTTTCTTAGCGCTAGGCGAGGTTTCAGCAAATACTTTATGAGAATAAACGCTATCAGTGCTGATTGCTATAGCATCTGCATCAAGTTCACGGATGCAAGGATAAGCAGCGGCAACTGCCGCTAACTCAGTTGGTCAAACAAAGGTAAAATCGCTGGAATAAAAGAAAAGAAGCAGCCAGCAACCCCGAAAGTCATTTAGGCATACCTCTATTTCTTTTCCACGGTAATATGCGGGAGAACAGAAATCAGGAGCCATCTCCTCGAGCCGGAAACAGGTTTTATCCATATTATACACCTCCTACTATTGGCTCAATGTATAATATGTGGTAGATTATGTAACGGTGATTCCAATCTTGGTAAAGGTTGAGTTTAATTTTGACCCAAATCTTATAGTAGGTTTTTTTGAACAAATAGCGAATGATGATATATTTAGTGCCGCGGAGACTCGGGTTTACCGATAGAAATAATATAAATTCGTGGGGCAAATTTAGGAGGTATTTTCAGATGAATGAATATATATTTGCAGGTATAGCAATGGTGTTTTGGGGTATAGCGCCGGTCTGGGGTAAATTAGGATTGTGTGAGCTCCAACCTCTAGCGGCGCTTACTATACGCAGTATAATTATTACTATAATATTGGTAGTTGTGGTAACTATCAGGGGGCAGTGGGGGCTAGTTGCGGGAGTATCAGCGAAGAATATCGGATTTATTGGCTTAGAGGGGATTTGCGCCGCACTGTTAGGCCAATTAGCCTACTATTACGCATTGCGATTAGGTGAAGTAAGTCGTGTGTCTCCCATTGTTTCAGCTTTTCCGCTTGTGGCCCTTATGCTGGGTATATTGATTTTGGGTGAAAAGCTGACAATTTATAAAATAGTTGCCGCGTTGTTAATCGTCATTGGAATAGTCCTTATGCGATATTAGCGGATCACGGAAACAAGCTGACGGTTATTGTGAAAGTAAGCTTTCATCAGTTCTGCTGTGTCAATCATTGTCATGGCTGTTCTCCTGTTTCCTATAACCCTTTTCTCTACATCTACGTGGATGTTAAGTTTTAAGTTAAGTATTAATCTTTTTCTTTGTCAATGAACCACCAATTAGAGCCGAGAAATCCTTGTGCCCAGAGACTAGATTTTATATTCCAGGTTTCAATCCGGGATTGGCGTAATGCTTCTAGAATATCCATGACTTTCACCTCTTTTGTAATCTTTAGTAGAGTAACCCTTTTATGTGAATGCTACTCATCGGGTGTTACATTAGTAGAAAAAAGTTTTGTGACTTGCGATCTACAAAAGTCGAGATAGAATATGTAATGAGGCTGTGTGTTTTATGTTCGCGTAGACGTTCAAAACAAGGCGAACACTTCGTTGAGGGTCGACACTCGCGGGGCTGAGTTTATTAGTATAAAAATTAATGTAATAAAGGGGAAGCCGAGGACTGGTATTTTTATAGGTTTTTTAGCTAATTTTATCAAATTTTTATAAATTCTTTAAAGCAAGTTTAGACTTGGTTCTTATAATAAGCTCATAACAACGAGGGAGTTTATTATACATGAACAAGCTAAAAGCAATCTATGATGTGCTGAAGATCATGAAAAGCAAAGAAATGGTGACAGGAAGCCTTACGGCTAAGGTGGAAAAGGACCAGGTGAAGATGTTTGGCTTGGAAAGTGAATTTGAAAAAAATCTGGTCACCGGAAAAATCAAGCCCAAAGTGAATCTGGAAATGGATTATGAGGGAAGACCGGCAGTCGGTGAAGCTGATGAATTTCATTCCGAGCATTGCCAGCCGACGGGGGGAGGACATGATCGTTTTTATCATAAAATTCGCGGTCTGGATGTAGGCGCTGATGATTATTTGACCAAACCCTTCAGCCCGGCGGAACTGGTGGCCAGAATCAAGGCGCATCTCAACCGCTACCAACGCCTGAGAGGTATCACTCCGGCCTGGGATATTCTGCAGGTCAAGGGGTTGGAAATTAATACGGCATCTCGCAAGGTATGTGTCAATGACAGGGAAATTCAGCTCACCACCAAGGAATACGAGTTGCTGTTGTTTTTGGCTTCTAATCCCAACATCGTCTTTAGCAAGGAGCATCTATTTAATACCATCTGGGGGAATGAAAATTTTGGCGAGGTGGCCACCGTGGCTGTTCACATTCAGAAGATTCGTAAGAAGGTGGAAAAGGACCCTGGCAATCCCGAGCTAATCGAAACACTATGGGGGATGGGGTACCGTTTAAATTCATAGCAAGGGTTGAAGACACTATTCTTAGCTTTGGTTGGTACTTCTCATCTGACGATATTTTAGTAAGTCGATAAACGCCTCTAACCTAGTCATAATTCCGGCTTCACCAGAATGTTCATCAAAAGCCATTGACAGCACAGGAATATCTGTATCGCTGCTAACTTGATGCATAATATTTTTGGCGACAACCTCAGGCATACAGGCAAAAGGGTATATGTGTATGATACCATCATAGTTTTCCTGCCCCATATTTACCGTATGGGCAATACTCTTTAAACCATGACCGCCAACATAATGTCCTAAGTATGGTTGTGCCAGTCTGGTAAGACGCCGAAAAAGAGTAAGATACTCGCTTTTTCTAAATAAATGCCCGTTAACGTAGTCACTTAGGTACATCGTTTTATGTACCTCTACGCCAAGCTGTCCTAAACGTCTGTCTAAATCCAGGTTAGCAAACGGTTCAAGCATGACATAAATTTCACCAACAATACCGATACGCACTGGTTTAGCAGCAAGCGTAAGCTTTACGCTGTCTAGTCTATGTTCTATATCGTTCATTGTTGCTTTCAATGCCAGACTTGTTTCAGCCACATCAATTTTATTGATGGCTAGTTTCCAGACAGCATCCGACTCACCGGTAGTAACTTCATATGGGCGCATGGTGTGAATTTTTCGCTGAAGGTTATCAAGGGCATTCATTTTTTCAATAGCCAAGTGAAATGCAGAGTAGATTTCTCGTAACCCAAGTCTAGGTGCGACACGACGAAGATTTTTTAAAATGTCAATAATGTCTGGTTCGATTACAATCATATCGAAAGCATAGCCAAGTTGCTGTAAAATACCTTTTTGTACTTCAGCGTAGTACCCTAGACGACAAGGACCAACTCCGCCACAAGTTACAAGGGTGTCAGCACTCTGATCGAGAGCTTCAATAAAATTACCCAGTGTAATTTTGAAAGGCAGACATACCGTCTCCGGGGAATACTTCACACCAAGCTCTAATGTTCTCTTGGAAGTAGGGGGAGGGAGTAGTACTTCCTGGCCAAGTCCGGTAAATAGTGTCTTAAGTACGATACTCATTTCTCCCATATGAGGAAAAGACACAATCATGTTTTTTTCCTCCGGCTTAACATGTCAGTAAACGCTTCCAGCCTTGTGACAAATCCAGCTTCAGATGTATGTTCATCTACCGTTAACAGCATAAAGGGTATGTGTAGGGCTTGTGCCCGCTGTCTAATCAACTCGCCGATTAAAGCATCAGGACCGCAGGAAAAGGATGTCATGAATATCAGCCCATCTACCGGCTGATGCGAATTCATTATAGCTAGTGCTGCTCCGGCCATATGCTGACTGTTAGACCAAAAAATTTTTTTACCTAATGTTTTGGCAGCAGTGGCAGCCTGCCAGTTAGTCACCATTTCAGAAGTTATCACAGCAATATCAAGCTCTTGAAGTTTACTCACGATGTTCATGCTAATCTGACGGTCATAAATCAGATAAGGATGCCCGATCAGACCAACCCGTTGTCGACCGATTTCACCCTGCACTGTGCATGCTGGCTGTTGCCGGTACATCCAGGCGTGATACCAGGCATACAGACTGAATAAAGCACCTCTACCTAATATACGGCCTACATTAATAATCGCCTGGTACAAGCTCCGCTGGTTTTGTCGAAGATTTATGCTGACGTCAATGACTGGCGGAAGATTGTGGATATTGCTGCGCAGCATATCGGGCATACCGATAATTTTCGGGCAGCTATATTCCCGGGTTGCTACGCTAACCACCCGTGGTGAAAATAAGAAATCGACTTTTTTATAAATTTCATAGACATGGCCGAAATAAACTTTTACAGGTAAGCAAACATCATCTAAGGCACTCCCGTAATCTAAGGTTACTTTAGTAGTCTCAGCAGTAACGACCACGTCTGCCCCAAGCTCATGTAAGAATCTTTCCCAAGCTGAGCCATATTGATAATACAGTAGTCCCTGGGGTAACCCTATTCGAACTGACAAGATCCATCATTCCTTCGATAATTTTCTTTTAGGCAAATGGTTATACTATTAGTCCATTTGCCGTACTGATCTCCCCAGCGTGCTATTGTTTGATCATTCATCATGATTTCAATGACTTCACACTGGTTACCGCAGCCGCTGCACTCAAAGCTACGGGAGGTATAGTCATAATTTAAAGTATACCATACTTTGGATGAATTATACAAAATAACCTTAAAATGGTAAAAACTAACCGCTGGCGGGATGAGCCAGTGGTTTTTATTTGTTGCTTTAAGGACAAGTTTAGCTTTTTTTCTAGTTGATGTTGATGATAACTAACTCCAATTTGCTGATTGTTTATTTTTAATTTTGGTGGAATTATCCTAAATTAACGGTACTGTAAATTTCTAAATTCGGAAAATATCCAAGTATTTTCTTGCAAGCACCTCCAGGCTGTCCACTCTTAACAGCAGATGTTTTTGTAATTTCCATAACAAATTATATGCAAATGATTGAGCTAAGTGCGGGTGTGAACGCGGTTATAAAACTCGGTGGCAAAAAGCTAGGATTAAAAACAGAGAAATAGGAAATTCAATAATAATAAAAATGGGAAGCCAAATTTGGCTTCCATTTTTTGCAGAGAGTAAGTATAAGAGTTGCGGGCGGTGTGAATCATAGGGGTAAATAATTGAAAGTAATGTAGTAATACTAAGTAATCTTTTAAGAGGAGTGGCATTAATGGACGAGAAAAATCTTAGGCTAACTTCAACCGAGGTTGGATGTTTATGGTTGGGCTATATGAATGACAGCATGGCAGTATGTACGCTTCAATATTTCTTGGAGAAGGCAAAAGATAAGGATATTCGACCCATCATTGAATTTGCCCTAAGTTTATCGGAAAAGCATATGCAAGCTATCGCGAAAATATTCAAAAATGAGGAAATGGCCATTCCCGTTGGTTACACAGAGACTGATGTCGATGTTAAAGCGCCACCGTTGTTTTCCGATGTTTTTTATCTTCGCTATTTAAAACATCTGTCTGGAGCGGGAATGAAGGCATATATTCTGGGATTAAGCCAAGCCGTCCGTTCTGATGTGCGTAAGTATTTTGGGGATTGCATCGACTCCTCCCAAGAACTGAACGAGCAAGTAACTCAGGCTTTGTTAACCAAGGGGCTTTATATTAGAGCGCCCTACATCCCGATTCCTAAACAGGTTCAGTTTGTAGAGTCTCCAACATTTATGGGGACTATATTCGGCAAAAACCGTCCTTTACATGCAATGGAATTGATTCACCTAACCGCCAATATCTCGACCAATGCTATGGGGCGAGTGGTACTCATTGGATTCGCACAGGTTGCCCGCACTCATGATGTGCGGGAGTATTTTGTGAGAGGGCAAGAGATAGCACGAAAGCATATTGAAGTATTTAGCTCTTTTATGAAAAACGATGACCTGTCGGCCCCGGCAACATGGGATTCGGAAGCGATGGATTCAACGATAGCTCCTTTCTCGGATAAACTAATGATGCAACAAATAACTTCTCTAATCGCGATAAGTATGGCGAATTATGGAGCGGCCCTAGGCGCAAGCACACGAGTAGATGTTGCCGGTGAGTATATTCGTCTTATGACCGAGATTGCAGCGTTTGGAGAAGACGGAGCGCAACTTATGATTAAGCATGGCTGGCTTGAGCAACCGCCACAAGCGGCGGACCGTAAAGAATTAGCCTTGAGTAGATAATAGAATCAACTACATTTAGTTGAAACATTCCACTTGGAGAAGATTATGGGATTGCCTGAATTACTTTTTATTGCTTTCGTTGTATTAGCATTTATACCCGGCTGAATTTTGCTGTATGATACTTATTGTGGTTAGAAATACTAATCGGGTATGAGGGGCGCTGATATCTTGTTTTAACAAAATATTACTAATGGAAGTAGACTAATCATGCAATCAACGGTCAATAAAAGCGCTAACCGAAAAATAACAGCTTGGGGACTTTTGGCAATATGTTGTTTATGTTTCTTGTTTTTTTTGCACTTTAACGGGGATAAGCAATTGACTCCTCAGAGGAGACCGAACGACAGCTACATGGATATAGCCTTATTATTTGCGCATGCCGTTTATGTGCGAGAATGGGATGGCGTTCCAGAGGCATTTGAGTTCGCCTCCCGCCATGCGGACGGGTCATACATTCTAAAGCGGCCAGGCTGGGATTCCTCAAAGGCATTTAATAAGCTTGCGCGTAGTGGCTGGAAACTGTACTTTAACCATATCGGTGTTGACGCCATCAGGCTGCAGGATACTCAGATTCTGACTGGCAGTAAGGTAAACCTCAATAGTAAACTGACTGTTGTTGTGGCTTTTAGAGGCAGTGATAACATTTTTGATTATTTGTTCACAAATTGTAAAAATAATCCTGTCAGTTTAACACAGCTACAAATGACTGGTAATAGCGAGCTGGAGGATTTTAACCTGATATGGGATCAATACACTGTACCGAGTATTACCGTAATGACTTGCAATGTTATGACCACCTGGCTATCAAACCGTGTTTCAAAAGCGCCTATATTGGTGCATAAGGGGTATATGGAACAGGTGGCGTGCGGCTTGAATGCTAAAGTCGTAGACCCGGTTAACGGCGATTTATTAAGCGTGAAGGACATGGTGAACAAGTATCCTGATGCCGAATTTGTAATAGCAGGACACAGTTCAGGCGGCGGTGCAGCGCAAATTTTGTCCACCTTGCTTTATGAGAAGGGAATTGGCCGGCAAAACATCCACCTTCGGACATTTGCGACAGCTGGCGCCTTCAACTATCGCGGACAAGCTAAATACAGGGATATTGACTCGATTAACTACTTCATCGTCGGTGATCCTATACAGATTGTAAATGACCTTACCGGCTTTGGGCCACTCGGTGTAAGTATTATGGTATCACCAACGCACCGGTTTTCCCAAAACAGCAGAACAGTACATGAGATGACAGCATACGAGGAACAATTGAGTAACAATTAATGAAACAAAGCTGAAAATTATATTTTCAGCTTTGTTTACCATTACAGGTGCACTAAGATCTATTGCTGTTTATACTGGGGTTCCTGCTGTTCAACGTATTTTTGCCGTTGCTTTAATGTTTCAACAGCATTGTCAAGGGTTGATGCTAATTGCTCAAATGTTTGTTTTGCCTGCTGATCCTGAGTCTCCAATGAAAATGTCTTCATCGTGGCTGCTGCATTTTGAACAGTTGCAATGGCTTGAGTCATTTGGGTACCTACTGTCATAATTTTCACCTCCTTCGGCCAGCCGTTTCATTTATCCTTTGGGTTTAAATAGTAAAGCTGATAAAAATCCGAAGATAATTGCCGCGGAAATTCCTGCACTGGTTATTTTAAATATACCTGTTAATACACCAACAAGACCCGTTTTCTGGGCCTCCTGAAGAGCGCCCTTTACTAGTTGATTGCCAAAACTGCTTATAGGAACTGAAGCTCCGGCACCTGCAAATTTGACTAAATCGTCATATAGGCCCATTCCTCCTAAAACAGCGCCGGATACTACCAATGCAACCATTGTGTGGGCAGGAGTTAGTTTCAGAACGTCCATAAGTAGTTGCCCGATAACACATATGGCTCCGCCAACGACAAAAGCCAAAATAAACTTCTCCAAAAGATAAGCCTCCTATATTACTTTTCTATTGATACTGCGTAGGCAATACAGGGTATAGTTTCTTTTTGCTGGTAAGACATGGGGGAGAGTAACGCGCCGGTAGCAATAACCAGAATCCGGTTCAATTCTCCTTTGCGCATACGATTTAGAAGATGCCCAAACGTAGTTGTAGCAACACAGGCACAACCACTACCTCCTGCGAGAACGGGCTGAGTTTCCTTATATATTAGAATACCGCAGTCCGTCAGTTTTTCTACAGGGATGTCAAGTCCGTGTTTTGTAAGTAAATCTCCGGCAATTCGGTGTCCTACCCTTCCTAAGTCCCCGGTCGTAATGAGATCATAGTAGGATGGGGAGATATTCAAATCCCGAAAGTGGGCTTCAATCGTGTCAACTGCAGCCGGAGCCATAGCGGCCCCCATGTTAAAAGGGTCGGAAAGCCCCATATCGATTACTCGACCAATGGTAGCAGCTGCAACATGTGGGCCTTCTCCCTGCTGCGCAACAAGAGCAGCGCCTGCTCCAGTAACCGTCCACTGGGCAGTAGGCGGTTTTTGGGCACCATACTCGGTAGGATACCTGTACTGCTTCTCAGACGCTGCGTTATGGCTGGATGTACCAACGAGTGCATTCTGCGCGAACCTACTATCGATCATCAGTGCGGCTAAAGCAAGACCTTCCATCGAACTGGAACAAGCTCCATAGATGCCAAAAAAGGGAACGGCAAGGGTGCGGGCCGCAAAGCTGCTGGGAATAATCTGGTTCATCAAATCCCCGCTTAAGAAAAATTGAACATCTTCTTTTTTTAATCCGGCCTTTTTTATCGCAGTTTCACACGCTTGTTCTAACAGCTTTTTTTCAGCTTGTTCGTAACTGTCTTGTCCTAACCATATATCGCCGTGAAGCAGGTCGAAATCGTCTGCCAAATTCCCCTGAGCCTCAAACGGCCCGCCAATAGCCGCAGAACCAATGATTACCGGTTTAGATTCAAAAACCCATGTTTGATGACCGTGCAGCATTTACATTCCACCTAATGACGTAATGATTACCTTTACAATAGCAACTATAAAAGCGGAAAAGACTCCGAAAACAATTACTGGTCCGGCGATTTTAAACATATTTCCGCCGACACCCAATACAAACCCCTCACTTTTGTGGTCTAGGGACGCGGATGCGATAGTATTGGCAAACCCTGTAACCGGAACGGCACTTCCCGCACCACCCCATTGAGCAATATGATCATATAATCCAAGGCTTGTAAGTATTACTGAAAACAAAATCAGAATCGCCGCAGTTGGATCACCGGCTGTCTTTTCATCAAAGTTAAAATAAGTCATGAAAAACAACTGTATTCCCTGACCGATTGTACAGATGATGCCTCCTGTAATAAAAGCCCGTAAACAGTTTGTTACTAGGGGACGCTGTGGTTCCCTGGCATGGGCAAAGTCCTGATATTGCTGCTGTACAGGGGTCAGCTTCTTTCTTTTAATACTTGACAAGATAATCCACCTCTATCGTAATAGATATGGTTTAAGCTTTTTCATAAGCTGATCTAGTGTTTCAGCATGTTTTGAATACATTTTCTTAGCCGCTTCATTCTTGGTTTCCAGTGCAAAAGTCATAAGATCAGACTGAATTTTTTCAAAATTGGCATATAGCAATTCTTTAACCTTTGGCTGGGGGAGTTGTACAGAGTCATCAAACAAATCCAGGTATAAATCACCGGACGAATCGACTTGTCCGATAAACACATTATCTGGTGATACGCCTGTAGTTTCTAACTGGATATTTAGCCATTCCCTGTTAACCCCCAAAGATGACAAGGGTTCATCTAAAATGTTACCATCCAGGATGACTGTCTGCGGTTCGGCCTGTGGGGCCGTTTTTATCCCCAAATCATGGGGGGATACTGGCTTTTTATCAGACTTCAAAAATAGATTTATGTCGCCGGTATCTTCCATTACTGCAAATTCCACATCAGCTAGATTAAAAGTATTTTTATAGCGAAGCTCCCGCAGAAGTTCTTCTCCCGTCAGTCTTGCCTGCAGAAGATTATCTTCCATAATTTTTCCATGCTTAACTAATATGGTTTCTTTGCCGTTAATAAGTTCGTGAGTCCACTTGCTCTTAATGGCTATATAATCGAGTCCTATAGGAAATATTACCCAAACCCCAAGGGCAATAAGGCCGAAGGCAGGATTTGGAATTAGATTTAATGACATTATGGCAGCAATTACTGCTGCGGTAACGTAGCTTACAAACCTAAACGGCGTCGTGCGGGCGATATTTCTTTTTCCCATTAATCTGGTTAAGAGGAGAAGCACAAAGAATAATGATACTGAGCTAATTAATGTTTGTAGCCATGCCTGCATTTTTTTGATTCTCCTGTCTAGTTCCCCTTATATTGTGGTTCTTGAAGTTCTAAAGTCTGCAGTCTTCCCTCCAGATCATTGATAATTATTCCTGCAGTTTCCAGGGTTTCACGGTAAACTAACTTGGTTTCTTCATCCCGCGTCTGGAGTGAATATAATCTTAATGTACTCTGATTGCCTTTGAGGGTAGCTAAAGTTTGTTTGAGTTTAGAAGCAACTGTCATATATATTACCTCCGTTTACCATACTATTATTAGATCTAATATTGATTTTAATTCAGTACAACTATTTCTAAATAATGGTAAATTACCCCGAAAAGATTATTACTAACGGCCTAAAATGTAGAAAAGGAGTTGCCCAACATTATTGGGGCAACTCCTTTTCTAACATTTTAATTTTTTACAAACAATGGCAGCTTTTCCAGGTAGATAATGTCATTGCGGTCGGCCGCATCTCCCTCTGCTAATATGGCAGCGCGTGCGGACACGATGCCGCCGGCCTGGCGTATGAGTTGTTCAACGGCATTAATTGATTGGCCTGTGCTGATAACATCATCAATAATAGCAACCCGTTTTCCTTTGATGGCAAGAACATCTTTATTGTCCAGACAAAGGATTTGCTCTTTTTGGGTTGTAATGGAATATACCGAAACAACCAGGGGATTTTGCATATACGGTTTTACGCTTTTTCTGGCGATTATAAAATTCATCGTCAGTAGCCGCGAGATTTCGAAGGCCAGCGGGATTCCTTTAGCTTCCGCTGTAACAATAACGTCAATCTCCGGCAATCGCTTAACTAATTCGGGTGCAACCCGGCAAATCAATTCTGTATCGCCTAATACGACAAAACTGGCTATACTCAATTGCGGCGATACCTGAATTATGGGAAGTGTTCGTTCCAGACCGCAGAGTTTCAGGGTATATGTTTCAGACATGGTATGCTACCTCCTAAGCGAACAATGAAAGCATTAATTTAATGATTAATCCGGATATCATTCCTAAAAAGGGGTCGGTTATTGCAGTTACAGCCAGTGTTACACCGCCGACAATGGTATCCGGCGTGCCGGTACCGCTTTGTAAGGCAAGACTGGCATTTATCGGCACGGTAACAATTGCGCCCAAAACAAGCAAGAACCCGGCTATTGATTCATTGGGAACATATTTGCCGATTTTTGGCAGAAGTTTGGATAGCAGGATAACAGCCATAAGTCCCATCATGAGGATTCCGGCAAGCATAGGATGCGGTGCTGCACCTGTGGCGGAGATGATAGCCTGGACAGGACCGCCGCCAAATAGTGAGGAGGCCATATCGGCGATACTGCTAATAATGGTCAGATGATCCAAATTGACATCTGTTTTGGCGATTGTCTGTGCCGTAATATTACCAAAGGCGATGTTTGCCCCGATGTTAAGCGTGACAATACCCAATGTGCCACGAACGACATTGGTATTGATAATTGGTTTTTGAAAAATAAATTTTTCCCGAGATTCGTCATAACATAGTTCATTTTGGCGCTTTAACAGCATACAGGCAATGGTTGCTATAAGTACCGATATTACGATTGTAAATACGAGTTTGTTGGCTGGGTTTGGCGTTATGTAGTAGGTTAGCAGGGCGCTAACAATAGAAATTCCGCCAATGACCGGATTGCGCCGGGTCATATCAACGGCAACCTTTGCCAAAATAATGCCAACGCCGGCCATCATGGCATTGGTAATTACCGGACCGATAAAATCCACAATTTTAGTAAAAATGCCTAATAAACCAATAACTAATAAAATACTGCCTTCCCAGAAGACCATGGACAGGCGCTCCTGAATATTGCGCCCCATGGTTCCTACTAGAGTTATAGTTTCCGCCTGAAAGGAAATAGGGGCGACGATTCCCAGCACACCGCAGCCGATAGCACCGGCAATAAACCCGGCTGCTGTGGGAACAGAGGCAAAGCCAAAGGTAAGGGCAAGTAGGCCCTGAGGCAATCCGTTAACAATGACTCCTAAGGCTGCTAAGAGATCTTCAAACGACATATGTTTTCTTCCTCCTAAAAAAAATAGACCCTGACAGAAGTAACACTCTAGCCATGAGTGAAACTACTGCCGGGTTTTTTCGCAGCATAATGCCGGGGTCATATGGGCATTATTAATCATTAATGCAAATTCAGATTAATCAAAACTAAACTTGCATTAATGATTTTAGTTCACTCATAGTCCAGTAATTTACGGTTACTAGGTAGAGACTCTCAGGCCATATTCCCAAGATTATATGAGGTACTTATGTCACAATACTAATTAAAATTATCAACAATACAACTATTTGTCAAGAGAAAATGTGAAAATAATGTCAAATAAAAGTACAGCCTTTGCCAGGTTTCTTATGTGGCGTTACTGCAGGAGAAAGAAGAGCAGCGGGTAGATCACCAGCAGAAACAAGGCGGTAGTCAGAATAAAGGAAGCATTGGTGATATGCACATTAAGCCCGTGGAGTTTGGCAATGATCACCGCGCTGATAGCGGTCGGCATACTCGCCAGTATCACAACGGCATGAATGATCTTTTGGTCGCTAAAGACCTGTTGGGCAATAACATAGGCAATCAGCGGCGTAAAGACAAACTTCACCGGAACCAGATCCAGCGTGCTGACATAATATTTTTGAATGGCCGAAAAATCCAGGGAATAACCTACCGGTATCAATGCCGTCCAGGCGGCAATGTGCACAAGCGGATCGAAAATCTCTCCCAGTATCGCCGGCCGCGGCACATGAAAGTAATAGAGCAGAAACCCGATCACCAGCCCCAGGACCGGCAACTGGTTGCGGCTGAAAAACAATTTTGCCAGAGGCACTCTGCCCATATCGGCACCCTGGCCGCTCCGGCGATAGTAATCGGCCAGCGGATAGCAGACCAGGAAAATGACTGCCGCCTGGAGCACGGCCACCAACTGAGTATAGGCAAAGCCGGTTTCGCCGTATAAAATAAAGGTACACAGCCCGCCCAAGGTACCAATATTGGACAATATGGCCGCTATGATATAGCTGCCGTTATCAAGCGGGTTGTTATATTTGTTGCGGGAAATCAGGTAGGCAATCAAGCCGGGGATGAAGCACAGGATTACTCCAAAGGCCGGCAGCCAGGCTAATTCCCAGCGGAATGGCAATACCCAAAAGCTCAGTATGGATAAAAACGGGTACAGCAGCAGCATATTGCAGTTGGCCATATTATCAAAAAAATTTCCATCCGGCCAGGGTTTATTGCGGAACAGGTAGCCGACAATCAGCGGCACTAATAAATCGACGGCAAAATAGATCAGTTTCACTTGGATATTCATAGAGAACCTTTCTGCATTTCCTAATTTCATTAATCTAATTTACATTCCAGATGTTTATATATACTACAATGGAACATCGATCCCCTGCTACCCCGGGCAAGAGGAGGCAAGTAGGGCGTTTTTTTTGTTTCCTATTAGATTAGTACGTTTGATGTAAAACAAAACTTAAAGTGATAAAGTTTTTCTAGCCTGCGGGCAGGATTTTGCCATTCGATCAAAAAAAATGTAAGTATCCGGAGAATTGGTTCATCGGTTTGGATTCAAGTGTAGCGTCCACGCAAGGTGATGCCTCATAGTAAAAAAAGGGGGTGGAGCAATGCCACTGGAAATAATACGTAGTGATATAACCAAAGTTCATACGGATGCTATTGTTAATGCGGCAAATACATCCTTGCTTGGTGGCGGAGGAGTTGACGGAGCAATACATCGATCCGCGGGACCGGAATTGCTTGCGGAGTGCCGTACTCTGGGTGGGTGCAAAGTTGGGCAAGCTAAGATAACAAAAGGATATAAGCTGCCAGCAAAGTATGTAATACATACTGTTGGGCCGGTCTGGCACATGACGGTTTATATGGTACTGTTCCTATATGGATCATTCCGTGAATCGGCTGGTTTCGGTAACGGCTGACGCATCTTTTTCCCAGTGATTATGCGGCGGGTAGTTTCTCGAGAGCAGGAATTATATTAGTTAAACAGTCGATAGGCAGTATAGTATTAACCGTAATAGCAGTACTTTTATCTTTGTCGCGTATTTACGGAGGGGTACATAACCCCAGTGACATATTGCGGAATGGCAGTAATATTGGCCCCCGCTTTTATTGACGATATCTTCTTTGTTGCACCATAATACCAATAATTCAGGAATGGGGACGGGGCATAGACACAAAAACGCGACTTATCGCATAAAATATAATAGAGCTTGAAAACAAATGAGAATGATATTTATGAGCGGTATTAGCGATTGGTGGTGAACCTATGCTGTCACCTAGTCTTGAAGATTACTTAGAAGAAATCTTCAGGTTTTCAGTTAGTCACGATATAGTACGAGTTACGGATATCAGTCAAAAATTAAATGTCAAATTGCCTTCGGTAACAAAAGCTGTGGGAAAACTTCGCGCCGGTGGCTATATTACTTATCAGAAGTATGGCCTGATTGGACTGACCGAAAAGGGGAGACAGACTGGGGGCTACCTTGTAGAAAGAAATACGCTTTTGCAGGAATTTCTCAGGACAATCTGTGCCGATTGCGATGTCGCTGCGGAAGCTGAAGCAATGGAGCATTACTTATCGAAATCAACTATTGTTTCGATACAACTTTTAACGGTCTTCATGAAAGAGAATCCTGCAACCTACCAGCAATATGTTGATTACGTACAGAAAAGCAAAAGAAAAAACAAAGAGAGATAAACAGGGGCGGGTAGCCCCTGTTAGCTTTTAAGCCAGACCGAGATCTCTGGCAAATTGCGCTACGACAAAACAGACAGCGAAAGCGTTAAGGGACGGAATGAGGAAAGACAGGAAAGTCCACTTAACACTCCCTGATTCCTTATATGCAGAAGGGCAATTAGAGCGTTTCCCGGAGTTGAGCTAATCCTTCTCCTTTACGTGCAGCCGTGGCCACGACGGAACTCCGAGTTCCTTTTCCAAGGCTGGAACATCAATGGCGATCTGCTTCTTTCTGGCCTCGTCCATAAGATTAAACACAAACCACAACATGGGAAGTAATCTCCATCAATGTCATTCGCCTCCGCTATTCCATAGGGTATATTTTAATCAAGCTGGCGTCATCGCTGCGCAAGGCAATGGTCGTATTCCGCACACGAAACGCAATGGGGTCACCAACCGGACTTTTGCGGATGCACTCAACCTGCGTTCCCGGAACCATGCCTAAGTCCAGCACTCGTCTTCTAAGTAAACCATCAAGTTCTACCGATAATATTCTACCGGCGGTGCCTGCCATAAGGTCTGCCAAAGAAGATAATTTATCAGGGGTATGCATACAAAATAACCTCCTTGTTGTTTGCTACTATACCGGATAGGTTAGTTTCGACTAACATGAGTGGATAAAGAAAGGTTAGCAGCAGCTAACATCCAGTGCGAAAAAAACGGTTAGCGCCAGCTAACACCTTATTTTTAACCCTCTGCTATATAGTATGGGGAACAAGGAAAAATGTTACTGTCTATAAAAATTAGGACGCTGTCAGTCGGAGTATATTTGACCATAATAAGCTAAGAAATGATTTCCAGAGTTTTCGGTTGTATTGAAATACTGCATATCAATTAAAAAAGGCAGGTTGATGATATTCAATCTGCCTTCTGAAGAGTACTTTTTACACACTATCATTATTATCTTGTTATCCACTTACCCAAAAATCATATGAGTGCAGGTTAGCACTAGCTTAATTGCCAAACTACTTTTGCTAAAGCAAATTCATTCTGGGCTATTTCTACTGCAATCTTAATGTTATAAATTTTACCGATTTCATTTAGCAAGGAACACCCTACCTTCAGTACACCTTGTTCTATGACAGACAACGGTTGCGAATGTTGATTCAAGTTAAATTCGACAAAAGGAAGTTCCTTTTTATCTGTATTATCAATAATATTGCAAGAGACTAACGACTGACTTCCGGGCATAATTAATCGAATAAGTATTTTTAAGGTCATTGTTAAAAAATCGTGATATCCAGCAAATTTTTTGATATCTTGACACTCTTCATTAAAAGTAATTCGGCCATTATATTCCTTGGTGAGATTGGTAATCATTTCTATCGTTGTTTTGCTATCACAGACTATGGGCAAAATATCAATATACATAGACTGAATTTCTTCTATTATATTTATATACTGGTCAATAACTTCGATATTTTCATCGCTTTTTTCTATCATCATTCCATTATGACGTTTCCAAAAAGCAAATATCCATTGGTTGATTCGCTTTAAATTATGTAAATCTTTTTTTCGTTCGCTTTTATTTGTTCCATCTTGGAGAATTACACAGAAGAGTTTCAGCAAATAATGGTAGAGTGCTAACTTTATTAATTGACTTTCGACACAATGTTCTTTTTCCCTGTTGAAACAGTCAATTATTATATTAATATTTTAAATATTCAGCCAAATAAGTAGGATTGAATGATTATGTTTGACTAAATGCCATTGAGGTTTTTACAAAGGAACGGAATTTGTTAGATACTTATCTATTTTATACGAAATACTTGCATAGAAAAGACAGTAGAATTACCTTTATGGTCATGAGAAAATATTTCTATTATACAACCTTGCTTTTCAGAGACTTAACAGAAAAAGAGGCCTTCGTTGAAAAAGTTGATCCGATCATAAAAATACTTCTTTTTAATGGTAGAATTTTTGATTGTAAAAGAATATGTACAACCATTCAATTCAATTATAGCCATGGAAAATAACGGACTAAAAATAATGTAAAAAAATGATAAAATAAAAGGAGTTTTGTCAATATATATCGAATAATTGAATAATAGATCTAGTTAACTCAATAAGAGTCAAGGAGTATTCAATTTTATAAAGGGCAAACTTATTGAAAAATAGGTCGCAAAGCCATGGGTCTAAAGATATTTTTATCAATGACTGCCAGGTTGCATCATTATATGATTTTTTTGGTGATGTGCGGGCAGTTTTTTATTAGTTCATGGGAAGGAGGAAATATGCAATAGCAATGCAAGAACCTTACTGAATTTTTGGTAGTATTTAACAAAAAATAAGGATTAATGTTAAGGAGCGCAAAATTATGGTCTTTTTTAACAATATGAAAGTAAAATACAAATTGGGAGTTTTAATTTTTATTGCTTTTTTGGCGCTTGGAGTTATCGGTTTTACGGGGTATTATTACTTGCAGCAATCAAATATTACATTGAATACTATGTATAAGGACAGGCTAATCCCTGTCCGGAATTTAAACGAAAATCGCATGCTTATTGTCAGAGCTAATGCGGCGATCATGGAATTGATGCTTACTACGGATGTTAATAAAAATAATCAACTTAAAGCAATCATAGAAGATACCGGTAAACGAGCTGCTAATAATCTGACAGAGCTTGAAAAAATTCATCTTGATGCTAAATCTAAGGACTTGTTGAACAAAGTGAACACGGCTAGAGAAAAGTACCGTGATGCAAGAGAGCAGGTTATTAGTTTAGCTATGCAAAACAAAAATGCCGAAGCATATGCCCTATATGCTGCTAACTTGGATAAGCAGTCTACAGAGTATATTGATCTAATGCGCGAGTTTAGTGATTATTATACCGAATTGTCCCAAAAAATGAACGAGGATAACCAAGCTGCTTTTGAAAGAGCTAATCAAATCACGATGGGAATTTTGCTGATGGCATTTCTTGTATTGGGGCTGAGCAGCTGGTACATATCAAAAATCATAACCCAACCGTTAACTGAGTTGACACTGGTTTGCGATGAACTTGCCACCGGTGATTTTCGTGATAAACCGCGCCGAATTATCAGGAAGGATGAAATCGGAAAAGTGGCAGATTCTTTGGTAGCTATGCGCAGCAATGTTCATACACTGATGAGGAAAATTGACGTGTCCGTTGAGCAGGTGGCTGCAGCTTCTGAGGAGTTGACGGCTAGCGCTGACCAATCGGCTCAAGCGGCCACTCAGGTGGCCGGCTCTATTGTCGCTGTGGCACAAGGCATGGGAGAACAGTTAAGTATAACTGGAGAGGCTGCGGCAGTTATCCGGCAGATGTCTGCAGGCATCCAGAAAATTGCTGGTAATGCTAACGACGTGTCCGGACAATCAGCTTTAGCCGCACAAAAGGCCAATGAAGGTAATATAGCAGCAGATAAGGCGGTACGGCAAATGGCACACATTGAACAGACAGTAACGAATTCTGCCGGAATAGTGGCTAAACTAGGTGAGCGGTCGAAAGAAATAGGTCAGATTGTAGATACTATTGCCGGGATTGCTGGTCAAACCAATCTTCTGGCCTTAAATGCCGCTATTGAAGCAGCACGCGCCGGAGAGCAGGGACGTGGGTTTGCCGTTGTAGCAGAAGAAGTACGAAAGTTAGCTGAGCAATCCCAGGAAGCTGCCAAGCAAATTGCTACCCTTATTCGAGAAATTCAAGGTGATACCGACAAGGCGGTTATCGCCATGGGGGAAGGCTCCCAGGAAGTTAAAATGGGAGCAGAAATAGTCAATGCTTCAGGTCTAGCTTTTAATGAAATTACTAAGTTAGTATCGCAAGTATCTGATCAGATCAAAGACATATCTATGGCCGTAGACCAAATGGCAAGTGGTAGTCAGCAGATTGTTAGTTCCGTGCAACAAATTGATGAACTAAGTAAAAAAGCTTCCAGCGAAGCACAAAGCGTTTCAGCCGCTACCGAAGAGCAATCCGCATCAATGGAAGAAATAGCTGCTTCCAGCCAGGCATTAGCTAATCTTGCTATGGATTTAAGGGACGCAGTCAATAAATTCCAAGTTTAAAGTGATTAGTGCCTAAATAAAGAACTTATAGCGTGATTGAATTTTGATTTTGTATTAGTATGAATAAGGAAAGCCCATGCGTTATACTGATATTTAAAAGCAGCCTAGCATGGGCTTTTTTATTATCCAAGGCTGGTACGATGGATTTAAGTTATTGAGTTTTCCATAAACAACCTGTCTCGAAATATCAGGTTCTAAGTTGGTTTTGGGATTGTACGAATATGGCGCCGCTGGCGGTGGCACCGGATTATCAGAGGAAAGGTATTGGTGGTCGGCTCAGCGAAGCCGGCCACCGAGTGGCTCGGAAACTGGAATTCAAGTCAGTGCTACTGGTGGGCTACCCGGGTTATTATCCGCACGGTTTGGGTATCGGCCGGCAGAAACGTTTGGTATCGTGGCTATTCAAGATAGTCAAACCATTAGGTTGATGAGGACGAAGGCTGGGTTATTTGTCAATTTAATATAAAATGAAAATAGGGAAATACTACTATTGGAGGTGTCGATAATGCCTGGGTATAAAAAAGAAATTCATGAAATTTGCGTTGATAAAACTAGTTGCCAACATGAAATTAATTCAAAAAGATCCGAAGACAATGGTTCCTACTGGTCTATACCGACAGAGAAACTAACAAAAGACGCAATTAAAAAAACGTATATGCAGGATCATAAGAATAAATAGGAAGTTCTAGTTTATTCTTATTGGACTTAATTACAATATGTGGTGATTATATATTGTATCTTCTTTATGACTTGATATTGAGGGGCGTTAACCGCCTTTTTTGTTTTTTATTATCATATTCCAGCATAGCAAAGATACGTGTTGTTAGACGAACATTAAAGTCCAGGCAACACGAGTTGATTCAGATTTTACGATGTTTACATAATTGTCGAAGGCTGAATGACACTAACACAATTGAAGGTGCGGTGGTGAGCTCATAGATAATTTCCCTGAGGAGTTATCTACAAAAATATAGTCCTCCTAAGATACCCGGTATACGGCTTTTTCAATTAACCATTTTCCTATTACGGCTTTCATTATATAAAGAGGAAAAGACCAAGTGTGATACCAATGCAAAACGAAGTAAGCTTCGAGCCATTCAGCAAATGGCTCACCTACGAATGCTAGTAAAACAGCTGCAATGCTTTCGACGATTAAAAACGTTTTCCATTTTGGAAAATATTGATATATCAGCATATCCAAGACAGTTAGTAATCCCCAATCAATTCCTATAGAATCAGGAATTATTGGTAAAAGTTTTATGGGATATATCCATAATTTTAAAGCTAAACCTGTTGCATCCATTGCGGTTACGACGAACATTATGTAAATACCATAAGCAAGGATAATTCCTGTTCTTGATCTATCTACGATCCGCCACCAAAATATCCACGGGACAATTAACGTCGCGAGCAGCAGCCACCATTGATAAGTAAAAAGTTCATATTGCAACCAGTGTTGGTATTGCAAATCATGATAATATTTTTGGGCAGCAAATATCTCGGCGTATTGATTTAAGTTTTCGGTCATATATCTATCCCCCTTATAACGAGATCCCTGAAGAAGTACCTTTCTCGTTATCCGCATACTACATCTAGCAATTTACGTTTACACAAAATACTGGATATTTTAGGAACGAATATAAGAATAGACTTTTCAGTGATCCTTTATACATCCAGTTATTTTTACCACCAGGAGTAAGTCGCATGCAGTAGGCAAACAAGATGAAAAAGGAAGATATATGTATTTGACATAGATATATTCTTTGCAGTAGTGGAGAAGTTAACCATGATTATAAAAATCAGATTATAACTTTACGTGGTGATACTGATGTCAAAGTTTTGATCTAGAATAGAGATAAATTTTAATCGTATCTCGTAATCTGGTTCAGAAACCGTTGAAGGGCTGTACGCAAAAAGAAAAATTTATTAATTTAGTTGACAATAATCAAAAAAGTTGGTATAGTAATAATTCCCGAGGATTCCGGATTGGCAAATGTAGCAGAACCCAAAACTGCCGGGGAAACTCCATGTCAAGGTTGAGCTCGACTTCCATCATCGTAAGCAGAAAACCAGTTTGTTGTGAGATGCTGGGCGAAATGAGAAACTGTGGGAATCGCTAGATTGTAAGCATTGTAAGGAATACCCAAAGCAGATCTTTTTTCTGTAAAATATTTAATTGACATAATAAAAGAAATTTGATATAGTAGTAAACCTGAAATGATGGCGATATGGCCAAGTGGTAAGGCTAAGGTCCGCAAGACCTTGATCCCCTAGTTCGAATCTGGGTGTCGCCTCCAATACATAACCTGAGATGCATGTTATCTTAGCTATGTCCAACCTACTGTAATATATAGGGAATTTAATGGTATGTAGCGTTCCAATGCCTCGGTAGCTCAGTCGGTAAAGCAGAGGACTGAAAATCCTCGTGTCGCAGTTCGATTCTGCCCTGAGGCACCATTTTTAATGCTGGCGTAGCTCAATAGGTAGAGCAGCTGACTTGTAATCAGCAGGTTGTGGGTTCAATTCCTATCGCCAGCTCCATTTAAGCAGCGAACCATATTGTCACGAGCTGTAAAGCGAAGTGACAATATGAGTGAGTCGCTTAGTTCCAAGCGTAAGCGCGGAACATCCTATAATAAAATTCCGGAGGGATTCCCGAGTGGCTAAAGGGAGCAGACTGTAAATCTGCCGTCTATGACTTCGGTGGTTCGAATCCACCTCCCTCCACCATAATGGCGGCGTAGCTCAGTTGGCTAGAGCATGCGGTTCATATCCGCAGTGTCCGGGGTTCAAATCCCTGCGCCGCCACCAATTCATCTATTTATGTGCGGGTGTAGCTCAATGGTAGAGCACTAGCCTTCCAAGCTAGCTACGAGGGTTCGATTCCCTTCACCCGCTCCAGAAAAGCACCCGTTATTTACTAAAAAGTAAGTAAATAACGGGTGCTTTTCTATAATAGTTCGAAGAGAAAGAAAAACATTGGCATGAAAATTGCAATAATAATTGGTAGGTACAGCAAACAGTAAAAATAATTCTCAAATAATCAGGGGGGGAACGATATAACGATAATGGCTTTATAGGCCAGTTTTATGAAGGGGGAGACATTTTATTCCTTGAGGATAGCGAGCGAACTTTTAATATAAATTTGCTGTCATGGAGTCAAAATGGGACAGAACGATAGTATTTCATTTCCAGTTTTCCATTTTCTAAAAATAGAAAAATTAATTTATTGATAAATAAGATTTTGCTCAGGAATCCAGTCTGTCGCAGCATTTACCAATGGCAGGTAATAGTTTAAAGTGTATCAAAATTCTAAGGAGGGATTAGGTGTGTGGGTGCGTGCTTAAGCTGTAGCGAGTGTGGAAGATGTAAGTATATCTATAAAAAAATTATAAAATGTCCGAAATGTGGTCGTACAAATCTTAAGGATGAAAAAATTTGTAGAAGATGTGGAGTCTTGCTTGAACCTAACAAAACGTAAAATAATTTTGTTGAGGGCCTCCAAACTTACGGCGATCTAATTAAAAGCAAGAGCGGGTTAGGAACTGATGGGGGAGAGGTGATAGCTTTTTTTCAAAAAAAACTTCTGCGGCAAACTCACCTCAGAAGTTTTTCTCTATAAATAAAAGGAATGTGTTGAAATTATGGATAGGCATCGACGAGTAAGCCGACAGAATGAATTTTGAACAGAAGTTTTATTTAAACAGCAAGTTGCCATAGGCGTAGGATGAACTTTGCCGCCATAAAGTAGTTACTGTGTTATGCGCAGCTGGTTGTTTGCCAATAGACAAAATGGCCGATGGGGAAGGGCGTTTGGTGAACGGATTTCTTAAGAAGGCCTGCCTTCAGCAGAGCAAGTTTCTGATGATCTCCAATCCACAATATACTTACCAGATGGTTGTTTTAAAGCAACATACTTAACTTTTTGCGGTAATTCGGGAAATTTTTTGCTGTTCCGGGTTAATGCTTTAGCGTAAAGGGTAGCTGTTGTTTCGTCAGCAATTTCTTCTTTCGTTTCAAAAGCTTTTTTGGCATTCATAATGTCTTCTTCAGTAATTTGCATTTCAAGTCCTCCTTAATTAAAAATTAAACGATTACTTGAAGACAAAGGGAAAAAATCCCTTTGTCTTCAAGTAAACTACTGGTATACACAAGCCGGTTTTATTTAGGTGTAAACAATACCATTTTGGGTTTTCTAGCCATTTTTTCCGCTAATTCTTTAACTGGGCCATAACTCATTACCAGTGACTGGCAATGCTGTACGCAACTGGGCATTTTACCCTGAGCAGTCCGGTCCTTACATAGATCGCATAATGAAGTTGGGAAAGGGACATAATTCAAATCCCATTTGCCGTTAGCTATCTTGCGGGGGCCATCTTCCAACAATTTGATGCCATACTGATTGTCCTCAAGCTTTAATTGTTTGATGCATGCAACTTCACAAGCATGGCAGCCTGTGCAATATTCATAATCAATTAACAAGCCGTATCCAGACGTATCTTCTGATTTTAGAAGACGCTCCAAACCTTCTCTTGCTTGGGGAAACACGGATGCTTTTCCTTCGGTCTCTTTATTCTGGCAGTTGAGCTCTGACATATTCCCATCCTCCTCTTCTGGTGACTTGTTCACCTGGCAGTACCTTACTGTTTTCTTCGGTTACTTTATAAATCCGGCAGAGCAAGTTTTTGTTAGGTGCTCCATAGCCGGTTGGCCCGTTCTGACACTGGGAGGTCAGGTTATTAATATTGCTGTCAAATGCCCCAAAGAGGCTCGGCTCGGCTCCTTCTTTTTCCGGGAACCACCAACCATGCTCAGCACTTACGACTCTGGGGTCGAGCGCGGGTTTTAATGTGGCGATTTGTTTGCATCTGCCACGTTTGCTTTCAATCCATACCCAGTCGCCTTCGATGATACCCAATTTCTTAGCCGTGTCAGGGTGAATTTCTACCAAAGGCTGAGGATGGAACATTCTCATAGTGGGCTGCTGACGATGTTCAGAGTGGAAGAATTCCCAGGAACGTGCACCTGAAGTCAAAATCAAAGGATATTCTTTATACAATTCAGGATCGGAATAGGGACTTTCTGGCGGTTCAATATGAGTCGGCAACGGGTCAACGTCAAATGCGTCAAACAGGTCAATATATAATTGAACCTTGCCGTCTGCGGTGTTAAAACCAGGCTGTCTGTCGCGGCGCAGAAGACCTTTTTCATATTTTTTATAGTGCCATTCGGGATAAATATAGACTTTTTCCTTAAGTTCCGAATAGGTAAGACCTTTGGTATTACCTCTTTCGCGGTATTTCTTACCTTCTTCTGACCATTCAATTTTGAAAGCGTCAGGATATTTGTCTTTGTCGTTACCCATTTTCCAATTTATCCAGTCTTGTACAGTTTCCCACGGAAATGCTTCGGGATGCAGACGTTTACCAAGTTCAAGAATAATCTGCTCATCGGATTTGCATTCTTCATAGTCAACAATCTTGGTAATGGCACGCAGCGGCGCAAACCATGCTCTGAAACTATCACGTTCTGCACTCATGCCTGCAGGTAAGACGATATCGGCGCAGGCAACGGCAGTCGGAGTCATGAAGAGATCGACGACTACATTGAAGTCAACTTTTTTCATTGCTTCATATACTCTGGGGGCTTCCGATGCCATATTGGCGAAGGTATTGGTGGTTTGTAGCCACAACATCTTAACCGGGTACGGCTGACCGCCATTTTCAATTGCCTCAAGGACTGAGTCTCCATGGGCGGTTGAGGCTAAGCCATATTTTTTAAGCGGATTTTTCTCATTACCAAAGCGCGCTTCCTTGACTTCCGGAGGCAGCCAGTTGTAACCGCAGCTATAGCCATCATCAACATTGAAGCCGCTCTTGGCAATGACGTTACCACCCGGAACATCGGTATTGCCGGTTATGGCCCATAAGCTGTTAACGGCCTGGGCGGTCGCAATACCGGTAACTTGCTGGTCAATTGCCAGACCCCATTGGATCGATGCCGGTTTTGCTTTAGCGTACATGCGTGCTGCAGCTTCGATGATTTCTTTTGGGACCCAGGTGATTTCAGCAACTTTTTCCGGCGGATATTCCTGAACACGTTCTTGTAATTCTTCAAAGCCTGAACACCAGTTTTCAACAAAGTCATGATCATAAAGATCTTCGTTGATAATGACATTGAGCATACCCATCGCCAGCGCACAGTCAGTTCCGGGTCTTAACTGCAGCCAGTATTCCGCTCTTGATGCCAACCATGTTAAACGAGGGTCAACAACGATAAGTTTGGCTCCCATTCTCATTTCATCAACAATCCAGTGGCCAAAGAATCCATCGCCATTACTGATGATAGGATTATTGCCCCAGATTACAATTACTTTCGGACACTTAAACTCAGGGTGATTATAGCGGTCTTCAAAAAATTGCCCGCAGTCGGCAACAAAGAAGTCACTATTCATAACAGCCTGCTGCGCAGCTCTGGGCAGATAGCAGGAATCACCGCTCAGGAATCCCAGCACATAATTCGGACTGCCAAATGCGGCATAGGTCAGATAAGGTACCTGCCAGATAATATTTCTCCCGGTACCCTCCATGCCGATGATTGATTTTCCGCCATAGTTTGCCTGGATATCCTTAACTTTTTCAACGATAATATCATAAGCTTCGTCCCAGGAAATACGTTCCCATTTGTTTTCACCACGTTCGCCTACGCGCTTTAACGGCCATTTCAGACGTTGGGGGTTATTGTATGCTTCAATCTGGTTCAGGCAACGCATACATAATCTACCCATATTATAGGGATTATCAAGGTCTCCCTCGACTTTTACTAATTTGCCGTCTTTCGTGTAATACAGAAGGCCGCACCCGTCATGACAACCCGGTCCTGACCAATGAGTAGAGCGGGTCACAGTATATTCGCCTTCCTGCCATTGCCATTCTTTTGCAGACATATAGCTTCCTCCCTTGAAAATTTAATTTTTTTAATATGGATGTGGTTATCTTTCGATTTAGTGTCACCTCCTAAAAAACTCCCCCGGAGACTCTAAAATACTCCCCCAGAGGAGTTTTTAGATAACCACCTATAATCAAATAAGACTATTTAGCCTCAGATTGAGCTGGTAGCGGTTTACCGCACTTCTTGCAGGTTTTATTAGTACCGAGGTTCCTCGCGCCACATTCTGGACACTTAACAGGTGCTTTAATTTCTGGTGGTCTAAAACACATACTAGTTCACTCCTTTCGTCCCAAGCATATATTGGCTGCTATAGCCAGAAACCGGATAGATATATCCAAAAATAGATATGGATAATATTTTCGGCTTACTGCTTTTTTAATGTTGCAAGTATTGTGCCAACTGTTAAAGCCTTTATTTTCGACATAAAAATTTGGCTATGGGACACACAACTTTGTTTATGAAACCATTTTGTCCCAAATTAATTACGTGTTTCCAGCCTAGCTGCCAATCATAGTTTGAATAAAAATGAGGCTGGAGTGATGTTATCGCGTCCAACCTCATTTACGGTACTAATAAAGTTGTTTTTCTAAATAAATAACTTAATCAATTATACCCTTGCCTTTTAAGGAGTCAATTTCATTTTCACTGTAACCAAGAAGTTCGGTAAGAATTTTATTCGTATCCTGCCCTAAAGCCGGAGCTCCACGCCATACTTGTCCCGGAGTTTCTGAGAGTTTGGGCATAACACCAAAGGCTTCAACTTCCTTATTGAGAGTCTGGTCGGTGTACTTAACCCAGTCACCTCTCATGCGCCAGTGCGGTTCATTGTAAACTTCTTCAGCGCTTTTAATATGTGCGGCTGAGATCTTGTTGTCAATGCAGATGTTTATTGCTTCCTGTGCCGTACGTTCCTTAAAAAACTTTTTGAAAATTCTATCGAGTTCACGGCCCAGCGGACTGGCAACCGCTTCCGGCGAGCTGCTGCATTCTTCATAAGAGTATTTTTCCGAGTCGATGCCGAAGCCTTTTAATACATTATTGTAAGCTGTCTTTCCGTAGGAGCCAAGATTAATGTATCCACCGTCTTTACATTCAAAGACACCTGCTGGCTGAAAAGCGGTCTGCATAATTCCCTGTCTGTGTTTGAGGGTTTGGTTCATAGTCCAGAGGACAAAATTGTCATCCATTACCCTCATCCAGCTTTCAGTCAAACTGGCATCGATGCTTTGACCTTTGCCGGTTTTTTGTGCATTCATATAAGCCATCAGAATGCCGTTGACTGCGATTAGACCTGTCAGGTAGTCACCTACATACTGCTGAGCATAGTAAGGTTCACGATCAGGATAACCCTGCAGCAAAGCCCAACCGGATTCAGACTGTCCCAATGGGTCATATCCGGGTCGGTTTATATGTCGCTGATCACCGCCAAATCCAGGTGTTCCGTAACCGCTGATGTGACAGATGACTAATTTGGGGTTGACCGCCATTAACATTTCGTCGGAGATTCCCAGCTTGTTAAGCCAAACCATGTTTTCAATCCAGATATCAGAGTTCTTAATCAGGGACAAAAAGATTTCTTTGGATTCCGGTATATTCAGGTTGGTTTCCAGGGCAAAACTCAGTTTGTTTCGGGAGTTTTGCACCCAGCCGCCACCAATATGTTTGTTGCCTGCAACAATCTGTGGTTTCTGATGGCGGGCGGGATCGCCTCCTGCTTTAGGCCGTTCAAGAGCAATTACTTCGGCGCCGAAGTCACTCATCATCGTTGCACAGAAGGGAGCTGCCACAACAGTTCCGTTTAGCAGAACCCTGATTCCGGAAAGGGGGCCGAAAGTTGGAGCAAACAGCGGAGCAGGTTTGCGTTCAATTTTTTCCCAACGATTCATCTTTATCATTTCCTCTCATTTTTATTTTTTCCTTAAGTCAAACAAAATCATTTATACATTTTTTGTTTGCGCCTTTCCGCACGAAAGGCATCGGTACATTCGCTAGTCTGATTTTTCCCAGTGAGATTTGGTATCTTTACTATGTTTGCAAAAAGCCATTATCTGAAAAAACTTATTTACTGACATGAACCACCCCTTTATCTAGCTGATTTTTGCAGCATAATAACTGGGAATAGAATAAAGTCAAAAACAATGAATACCGTGCGGCCTATCACATAGTTTCAATGCAATTATTGTGCCATAGGAAAAGCCTTGAAAATATGCGCCTTATTAAACTTCTTGGGACATAATCCTTTGAATTTGACATGAGCGTGTCCCAATTTGAACAGGTATTAATAAAGGAATAATATGCTTCAATAAATAGATGAATTAAAAGGAAAATTCAATCAACTGCATAATAATTCCTGACATAATTAAAATTCGCTGTTATAATTAAAATATGGTTGAAAGTTTTTTGGTGGTAAACTATGCTTAAAGGATAGGCGGAAAAGGAGTGTCATTATGCAACCTCTTGAGCATTTACTTAGCCCAATCATCAATAACTTAAATAATGCCAGTAATCAACTTGAAGACGAGAGAATTCTTATAGAAAAAATTAAAAGACAAAAAATGGATATGATTCAAAAAAAGATTACTCCATTCCAAGTTGACCTGGTTCGTCCGGAAATCGCTGAGTCTTGGAAAAGATCAAGCGAGAATGGTCTTGATCCATTGGTTTATAATGATCCTCCTCTTATGGATGCGCTTTCTTTTGAACAACGATTAAAAGAAAAAGACTATTTGATTCAAGCCGCAGCCCCCTATGTCTCTAAACTAGAAAACATGCTGTCTCATATCGAAGCTTATATTTTTTTAAGTGATGAAAATGGATTGATTCTTCGCGTAGCGCAGGCTTTAGATAATAATCGCTTCCGTCTTACTCCGGGCACAATTTGGACAGAAGAAACGATCGGAACTTGTGCACATGAATTGTGCATCCGGCTGAATAGTCCTATTCAACTCTGTGGCCCCGAACATTTTTGCCGAATATTTAATAATATTTCTTCTTCGTCAGCTCCGATTTTTGATGTGGACGGTAATCTGGAGGGAACGCTGACTATTGCTAGTCCAAAATTTCATCGTCATGATTCATATTCACTGGGGCTAGCTGTTATAATGGCTGAGACAATACAAAAAGAGTTTCAGCTTTCGGCGAACAGAGAATTGTTGCAAAGTGCGCTTACGGCTACAGAAGATGCAATGATAATGATTAAGGCTGGGGTGGTGATAAAAGCCAATAAAGCAGCCTGTCAAATTTTTAAGAATCTTGAGCAAGACTTGATTGGCTCGCAAATTGGTGATGTTTTTGAGGATATTCCTTTGCTAGAATCAGTTTTGGGGACTAGAGAACCCCACATAAATACTCATATAAAAATAAAAAGGTCAAAACAAAAATTTTCAGGTTCTATCCAACCGATGAAGAGCTACGATAATAAAAACTTAGGCTGTTTGTTAACTCTTAAACCAATTAACTCAACCTTAAAGGTTAGTCAATCCAGCAATGGTTTTACATCAAGATTTACATTCGAGAATATGATTGGGACTTCTCCGCAATCGGCTAAACTAAAAAATTTGGCAAAAAAATTTGCACGACACAAATCTAATATACTTATACAGGGTGAAAGTGGGACAGGCAAAGAAGTATTTGCTCAAGCAATTCACAATGAGAGTAGGCCGGATGGGCCGTTTATAGCGGTGAATTGTGCTGCAATTCCTAAAAATTTAATTGAAAGCGAGCTATTTGGTTATGAACCAGGCGCATTTACCGGCGCCGAGCGCATAGGCAAGCCCGGCAAGATTGAGCAAGCCTGCGGCGGTACACTGTTTTTGGATGAAATCGGCGATATGCCTTTAGAACTTCAGGCAGTCCTGCTCAGAGTACTTGAAGATAAAATGATTATGCGTTTGGGAGGAAGTCGCTACATTTCTGTTAATTTCCGATTAGTCACAGCTACTAATAAAAATCTCTTAGAATTAGTAAAAAGAGATTTATTTCGCGAGGATTTATACTACCGAATATCTGTATTCAAACTCAATATCTCACCGTTAAGAGAGAGAGGGTCTGACATTGTTCAACTGATCGATCATTTTATTACGGCATATGCTGAAGCGGAGTGTATAGATAAACCTACTTTAAGTAGCACGGCAAAATATATTTTATTGCAATATAACTGGCCGGGAAATGTCCGACAATTAAGTAATGCTATTTCTTATGCTGTATGCATGAGTACAGATGGTGTCATTTATCCGGAGCATCTGCCTGACGAAATTTTAAAGACATCATCTACCCCAGTTTTAGAAAGGCATGTTTCAGAAAAGGATGTAGAAGATATAGAATCGTCATCTGATAGTGATGCGTTTGCAGTTAACATTTCTGTTAAAGAAATGGAAAAAGAGGCTATTAAAAGGGCTCTTGAAAAGGCTGATAACCATGTGCGCGATGCAGCAAAAATAGTTGGTCTCAGTAAATCCACTCTTTATAGAAAGATAAAACAATACGGACTAGATAATAATATTGAAGAATAATCATTATAGAAATAAAATAAAAATGAATAAAAAAACCTGAGTCAATGACTCCGGTTTTTTTTATTTTGTTTGCCCAGTCAGAAAGTATAACTTTCGACTGGACAAGCTGCAACCAGCGGCTAGCGCTTTCGCTAAAGGCTCGGCGTTAGCCGGGTTTTTTAACAAAAATAGTGCAAGCTTTTCAATTCTGGATTCTAATTTGCGAGAGCTATAAGGCCTTATTGCAGAAACATATTTTAATCAGTATGTCTGGCATGCAATTTGCATTATCTAAACTTAAACAACTGGTTAAAGGAGATTGCGTATGATTCAAAAAGAAAAAACAAATGAACAATTAGTTTCTTCCAATTTATCTTTAAGTAAATTTTCTCAATCTATTGGCATAACACTCGAAATGGCAACAAAAGAGAGTGCTAGACTTCACTTGATACCAAATAAGGAAGTTATCAATGCATTTGGTATTATTCATGGAGGTATCATAGCGACATTAGCTGATACTTGCATGGGCATGATTTTACGCGCTGCAAATATCCCAGCGGTTACATTGGAGCTAGCAATTAATTATCTTAGTGTGACTAAACCAGGCGATAAACTTATTGCCGAGGGAAAGGTCATTCATTTTGGTGGTAGTGTCATTACGACCCAGTGCCTAATAAGTTCAGATAATGGTAGAAAAATTGCTTTCGCCAAAGGTACTTTTTTTCATTACAAGCATTGATAGAGAATTCAATCCGATTTTATATAAAGGTAGCTGGAGTAACTTTTAAAAATAATACCGCTCTGGTGGTATTATTTTTTATTTAAATTGCTAATAATTGGAGCTAACTCAAATTGGGACACCTAGGTTCATGATCTAAGGATTGTGTCCCAGTTTGATTTTGACACACGAAAACATAGGCCTTTTTTTATGGCATGAGTTTTGCATATATTGGATGTTAGACAATTGGTGGCCTCAAATTTAGTGGTAGTTTTGCTTTGATTTTAGTTATTTCCGTTTCAAATAAACTGGTCATGAATACTAAAAAAAGAGAATCTTCTGAGTATTTTTGACTGTGAGGAGGTGTTTTAGGGACTAAGCAGAGCAGGCGAAAAGGAGGCAGTAAAAAAACTGAGAGGATAATATGTAACAAGAAGGTAGCTATCACTATTAAGAAAGGCGGACAGGCCAGTTGTCCCATAAAATGTAGCATTTCTATACGCGGCATTCAGATTACCTAGTACGAACAATGGGGGAGGAAAGGTATGAAAACAAAATTCAACCGGTGGTTAATTCTTTTTGCTACAATATTCGTTAATATTTGTATTGGAGCTCAATATGCTTGGAGCGTGTTTGCACTCCCCTTGGGAAAACTATTCGGGTGGAGTGGTCCAGTGCTTGCCCTGGCTTTTACAATCACCTTTGCCACAGGACCGATTGTTATGATTTGTGGTGGAATGCTGTTAGACCGTAAAGGGGCAAAATTTAACATTGTTCTTGGCGGTATCCTATGGAGTGTAGGACTATTTCTTACAGGGTTTATTTCAAGCCCAGAGGCTCTGTATGTTACTTTTTCAGTTATTGCTGCTGTAGGTGCTGGGATCGTTTATTCCGGAAGTATCGCCAACACGAACAAATTTTTTCCGGATAAGCGAGGGCTTGCGGTTGGTTTAAATGCAGCCGGGTATGGTTCCGGTGCAATGATTGTCGCTCCGATTGCTAGCTCTTTAATTATCAGTTATGGAGTACTTAACACGTTTAAAATACTAGGTGTCGCATTTCTGGTAATTATTATGCTGTGCACCTTAGTAATCAAATCTGCTCCGCCTGGCTATAAGCCTGAAGGCTGGGAACCTCCAGCTATAGCAGGCAAACCTGGTGGAAGTGACAAGGATTGGAAACAGATGCTGCGAGATCCCTTGTGGTATGTTATGGCCTGCATGTTCGCAATAGCTGCAATGGCCGGGCTTATGATTTTAGCGCACGCTTCACCGATCGGTCAGACAATGTTCAAGTTAGAACCTCAAGTCGCAGCCTTATATGTTAGTTTAATTGCCTTGTTTAATATGGCTGGGAGAGTTTGTTTTGGATTTTTATCCGATAGAATTGGACGACCCAATACGCTGTCAATTATGTTTGCATTAGGGGCTGGAATGCTTTTCCTTTTGTCTAACACAACATCAAGTTTCATGTTCGGCCTTGCCGGGGCGGGAATCGGAGCTTGCTTCGGCGGGGCGCAGGCGGTGTTTCCCTCGCTAGTAGCTGAAAATTATGGCACGAAAAATATCGGTGTCAATTATGGAGTAACTTTTGTTGCCTTTGGTATTGCCGCATATTTTGGTCCAATGATCGCAGCCAATGTCGCAAAGGCTAGCAATGGAATTTATACGCAGGCATTCTATTTTGCGATGATCCTAAATATCATCGGCTTTGTTATAACGTTCGTCTACAGATTACTTGATAAAAAAAGTAAACGTGTAACCGCAAATTTGTCTCAGTAACTGTGCATAATTTTACTAAAGGTAAAGGTGGACAAGGAGTAGAATCTATTTGGCTATTGTAACCAGTTCCCTAATTCTAGTAACAGTAGCTTACTATGAAGCAAAGTAATGACATGGAGGCTGAATAATGGCTATTAGACAAAAAATACCATATATTCCATTAGACCAGCTGCCCTATCTAAATGGACGACAACTGGAATTTGAAAGCATTGCACAAATGCTAACAGTACGCTCAAATGAAACTCCGAATGCCCCGCATGTGTATTACTACGACCAGACATTAACTTATCAAGCTACCAATGATCGGGCAAATAAGGTAGCAAATTACTTGAAAGAAAAGGGTGTAAAAAAAGGAGATATCGTAGCTGTTATGATATCGAATTCTCCTGAATTTTACTATGCTTTGTGGGGAACGCATAAGCTCGGAGCGATTGCAATGGCTGTCCCTCACATGTTGCGAGGTCCGGAAATTGCCTATATCTTGGATGATGCGAAACCAAAGGTAGCGTTTGTTGGTAGTGATTGCATGAATGAATTTTTTAGGGGATTAGATGAAGCTAATTCTAAGCCGGTGATTGTGGAAGCAGTGACTGGAGATCAGGTTGATGCAAAAGCAGCTCAGGAAACGCTTGTAAATATTTTGGATAAATTTCCGGCTAATGAGTGTTTGGTTAAGCAAAGCCCGGATGATGTATTTTTGTTATTATATTCATCCGGTACGACCGGAAGATCTAAAGGAATATTACTTTCCAATAAGGCCGCGCTGTCATTATGCCGTGATCAAAACAGAAGCGGGATAGTAACCGGAAATGACGTTATGTTACTTATTCTACCGATGTTTCATTGTTGTCCATTATGTGTGTTTACTTATCCTATGTGTTATGCCGGGCAAGCATTGTGTATACGCCAGTTTTCTGTAAGTGATTTTTGGCCAACTGTCATTCAATATGAGGTAACCATTATTATGGCTGTTCCTACTATGATTGAGTATATCCTAAACAGGATTGATCCCAAGGACGTTGATATGTCCAAGGTAAAGATAAAGTATGCCAATACTGGCGCAGGCCCCCTTTCACTCGCAACACGAAAGCGGCTTAAAGAGCAGTATAATATTGATCTCCTGGTGGGATATGGTCTTACTGAGGGGTGTGGGGGATCAAGCGTTGAACCGCCCTTGGGATACTATAAAGAAGGATCATGCGGGTTACCTTATCCTGAGCAGCAAATCGAGATAATTGATGAACAAGGGAATATACTACCAAACAATAAAATTGGCGAAATCTGTATAAAAGGCGATAATGTGATGTCAGGGTATCTAAATAAGGCCGACGAGTATGCCAAAGCTGTGAGAGGTGGCTTTTTACATACTGGTGATGTAGGTTATTTTGATGAGGAAGGCTATCTCTTTGTTACAGATCGCAAAGGAGACATGATTATTCGCGGCGGGGAAAATATCTATCCACGCGAGATAGAACACGTATTGGAAGCTAATAGACTCATTGCTGAGGTTGCGATTATCGGTGTACCCGACAAGCTTCTTGGTGAGAAATTAAAAGCGTACATTGTCCCCAAAGTGAAAGGAACGATAACGCCCGAATCGACCAAAGCGTGGTTGGCTGAGCGAATAGCAGACTTTAAAATTCCTGATTATTATGAATTTGTTAGCTCTCTCCCACGGACAGCGACCGGTAAAATCCAAAAAAATGAACTGCGGAAGAGGTCGGCGCTAGAATCACGGGATAATGCAGACATACAAAAATAACCTCGGTGCGGGAAGTTGTCAGAATGATCTAATGGTATAGACAGGTAGCAACACTGTTACAGGCATCTATATACGAAAACAAGCTTAATTGAGAAGTCTTAGATATGTTAAATAGGGGAGAGGTATTTATGGCAAAGAGAAAAATAAACAAATGGTTAAAAATTGCGCCGGTTGCATTGCTGGCCATTACCATGAGCGGAACTGTGATCATCCCAAACACCGTCCAAGCTGCGCTTTCACAATCTTTTAACGATGTTCCGGCCAATCATTGGGCGTATGCTGCCGTATCCAAACTGGCACAAGCCGGTATTGTTACTGGCTATGATGCTAGCAGCTACTACAAAGGTGATAAAACGATTACCCGTTATGAAATGGCCGTTATTGTGGCTAAAGCTATTGACAAATATGACAAAGCCAGCGCAACTGATAAGCAGACGATTGATAAGCTAGCAGCAGAATTCGCCAGTGAACTTAATAAATTGGGTGCGCGGGTAACTAAGGTGGAAGCAAAAACCAATACTTGGATCAGTGGCGAAACCCGGTTACGTTTTATGAGGAATGACGCCAAGGCAACTGGTGCAGTAAAACTTCATGGTTCTGACAATTTTGAGTTCCGGCAACGGATTAAAATTAATGGCAATATCAATGAGAATATATCGATGACAGCCCGGGTTAATGTTACCACCAAAATGGGTAACTTCAACGCTCCCGATGGCAATAATGTGACCCTGGATATCGCTGCATTGACTGCCAAAGATGCACTTGGTTTTGATCGTGTACGTTTGGGGCGTTTCTTCTACGATTCCTTCACACATGGCCTTTTTGGCAAGGCGATTGGTGTTGACGGCGTTCGTTTTGATAAAAACATCGGCACTACCCAGTTTACCGGATCGATTAATAATGTTTGTGGCAATGGTACTGCAACAAACGCTTTCAAAAACAGTGCTTCAGGGGATGCTGAAACCGTTACAGCTGCACAACTTACCTTTAAAGCAAGCGACAAACTTAATCTGACTGGCGGTTATTACTGGTCTGATGTTCCTGGTATTAGCAGTACTGCCGGAGTTGGTGGTACTATGAATATCTCAACAGGTGATAGTTTTAAAAGCTCGAAAGGTTGGGCTGTAGGCTTTGATACTAAGATAGGCGATAAACTACTGCTTATGGGCGACTATGTGTCCACCAAACTTGACGGTGTTAACGGTTCAAACCTGTCCGATAGTCCGAAAGGCTGGGCTGTAGAACTTACGAACGCCACAAAAATGCCGCCGGCTTACTTTGAAGCTAAACCGCTGACAGACTATAGGAAAGTCCACGACTTTGGCTGGTCGATTTCGTACCGTAGCGTTGAGGCTGGCGCCACTCCGTATGGCATTGGCGGTTTTGACGGTCAAGCAGTAAGCTCTACCTCTGGGGCTTATCCAACTTACCTTAAAGGAACTGACAATATCAAAGGTATATCCATAGCTGTAGCTAGCACAATTGCTAAGAATGTAACCTGGACGACTGGCATGCAGGACCTCAAAATAAAGGATAGCAAACTTACTGGTGGAGTAAGAGACCTCGGCAAATCATATTTCTCGAAGATTGAGTTCTTCTATTAATAGTTACGAGGTTAAAAAGTCGCTCGCGTATGTCTTAGGCTGCCTTTTCATAGTACCATATACATTTTAAACGTCAGCTTATTTGAACGGACGTTGTACATCGTTTCCTTAAGACTCCTGCCCTTCATAGGACACATGATAGATGTCCTATGAAGGGCAGGTCAATGTCCAGGGGTTGCAATAGAACAAAAAGCTTGGCTAGTTAGATCAATGCTAAATCTTCAACTATCAATGAAAACTTGTCATCAAAGTGAAGTCTGACTTAGTGACTGGTTAAGTAAATGGGTATTCAATACTGATAAAAATCCTATATAAATTAACTTATAATAATGAAAAAGTTGCTAAATGGAGGATTTAGCATAAATCATATTTTTGCGGGAGGTATACGGTGAAAAGCATTCAAATGAAACTGACGGTCACTATTCTCGTTATCTTTCTGGTAGCGATGAGTGCTTTAGGTAGCTTCAACTATTGGAAGGCACGAGTGATTATTACCGGTGAAATAACGAGCAGTATGGAAAAACTGGTGGATAGTTACGCTCTTAGTATTGGTGATTGGCTGGATAAAGGAATTTACCATCTTGAAGGGATAGCAAAGGCTCCGGTACTCCAAAATGGAAATCTGGAAGAGATGGGTCCCTTTTTTGTGCAGGTCAAAAAAAATATGACTAAATTTGCGACTGTGGGATATGCAGCGCCAGATGGTCAAGCAATTGATGCCAAAGGATTTAAACTGAACTTTGGAACAAAGACTTGGTTTCAGGCGGCGATGAAAGGTGAACCTAGCGTTTCCGACCCGGTCATATCTCCTTCTGGTGATTTGGAGATAATTTTAGCAGTGCCGGTTAAGGTGGAAGGAAAAACGATTGGTGTGTTGTTTGGGGCGATTAATATAGCTGATATTAACCAAAAGGTGCTTGACATTAAGGCGGGAGACAACGGTTACGGCTTTATGGTACAGAAAAATGGCTTGACAATCGTTCATCCGAATAAGAAAATAGCTATGAAGGACAATATTCTAGAGCGAGATGTCGATTCTTCCATGAAGAAAACTTTTGAGCACATGGTTGCTGGAGAAGCAGGACTGGCTGAATACAGCTATAAAGGCGTTAAAAACACGGTGGCTTTTGCGCCTGTACCGAGAACCGGCTGGTCGTTGGCGGTAAATGTTCCTACTGCTGAAATTACGAGAGAAGTGGCTTCCCTCACGACAATTTCGTTAAAGACAATTATTGTAGTTTTAGTTTTGACAGGATTAATTATCACTTGGTATGCCCGGAAAATTGCAAAACCCATTCAGAAGCTGGAAATGGCAGCTAAGCGAATTGCTGACGGTGATATCTCAAATACAACGTTAGATATCAATTCCAATGACGAAATTGGGCGATTAGGTCAAAGCTTTGAACAAATGGCCGGAAACCTGCGCAGCCTTATCCAAAAAATTCATGGAGCTACAGAGCAGGTAGCGGCTTCATCCCAGGAACTTACAGCTAGTTCTGAGCAATCGGCTCAGGCAGCCAATCAAATAGCTGTTTCGATCACCAACGTGGCAGCAGGAACCAGTGAGCAAGTAGTTGCAGCTAAGGATACCACTACTGTTGTGGAGCAGATGTCGGCTGCTATTGAGCAGATTGCTGCTAATGCTAACCAGGTAGCGGATTACTCGGCTCAGGCAGCCCAAAAGGCGCAGGACGGTGACAAAGCGGTGGAAAAAGCAGTAGAACAGATGGGAAACATTGAAGAAACAGTTAACGCTTCTGCACAAGTTGTAGCAAAATTGGGAGAGCGTTCCAAGGAAATTGGCCAAATCGTCGATACTATTTCTGGTATAGCTGGTCAGACCAACCTTTTGGCCCTAAATGCGGCTATTGAAGCGGCAAGAGCGGGAGAACAGGGGCGGGGCTTTGCGGTTGTGGCTGAAGAAGTTCGCAAATTGGCCGAACAGTCTCAGGAGGCAGCTAAAAAAATCGCTAAACTAATCGGGGTAATTCAGGTAGATACCCATAGGGCGGTTGAAGCCATGGATAATGGCAACAAGGAAGTCAAGATCGGAGCGGAAGTTGTCAATACTGCTGGTATGGCCTTTCAAAAGATTGTGAGTTTGGTAACAGGAATGTCAAGACAGGTAAAAGAAATTTCTACAGCTATGCAGCAAATGGCTGCTGAAAGCCAGCATATCGTGGTTTCGGTTAAAAAAATCGATGATTTGGGCCAAAAATCATCAACTGAGACTCAAAGCATCTCCGCTGCTGCGGAGGAACAATTGGCTTCCATGGAGAAAATTGCATCTTCCAGCCAAGCACTGGCAAAATTAGCTGATGATTTGCAAGTACTGGTATTTAGTTTTCGATTATGAGAGTTTTGTGAACAGTAGCCTGATTTCAAAGGGGCTGCCGCTAGAAATTCGCTTACGTTGATTTCTGCCGAGCTAAAATTAAATACAAGCAAGATAATGATTGATAATAATAGTAATAAGCCAGGCAAAGGCTGGCCGTAGATAGTGGACATTAATGAAAGAGGGTATTAATCCATATAGGGGATGATACCTTCTTTTTATAAATAAAATGAAATTTAAAGATATTTTACAAGCGCGCAGATTATATTTGACAGGTTTGAGGTTTAGGTTCAAAAGTATGGTGGATTTTGTAGATAATTCGATACTTGAAATGTATAATTAAATTAAACGCTGTAAATCACGTAAGTGGTCATACCATAGGCTCGGAGTTGTCAGATGTAACTGGCGGCAGACAAACCAACAGGAAAGAGGTTAGGGTTTAAGTGAAAATATGTTTTCTCGGTTGTGGAATTTTTCAATTGGAACTGGAAAAAGTTATAGCGGAATTTGAGCAGGAAAAACGCTTTGACTGTAAGTTTTCTACCGTGTATCTGCCGTTGCGAGTACACGTAGATTTAAAAAAATTACAGGAAAAAGTAATCGAGGCATTGAATACGGTGCAGGCAGATAAAGTGATTTTTATGTTTGGCGAGAAATGTCATCCCCTGTTTTATGAATTTTTGCGCGGTTATGATTTGGTTCGGTTACGGGGTTCAAGCTGCTGGGAAATTTTTCTGGGAGAGCTGCTGCCGGATGGACGGGCGAGGGATCCCAAGACTTTCTATATGACACCAAGCTGGTTGATGAGATGGCGTGAATTTTTTGATCCGGGTTGGGGCGTGGACGAAGTTGGTATGAGACAAGCGTTTGCCTTTTATGATAAAATTGTGCTTGTTGATACCGGCATTTGTGAAATTACGGATGAAGAAATACTGGAGTTTTTTGAACATACACAGATACCGATTGAAATTGAGACGGGAGATTTGACTTATTTTAAAAATAGTATGATTGAGGCCGTGCAGGAAGCTTTGGGGTTGAAAAATTCCTGAGGGATACAGAGACGGAGTGCTGGTTGTAGCTTGGGTACCTGGGGTACAGAGTTATTATTTTATTATGTATTTGCTTATTATAAAAAAATAAAGAAAGAAGGGAGCCAAGCGGCTCCCTTCTTTCTGCTACTGAAAAAGGATTATTCCAAGCCCCTGGTAGTTCTTTTTTAAAGCCACACTAATCTTAAGATGATAAAAGCGACGATGCCAGATGAAATACCATTCCTGCTATCAAACCAATACCGCCGAAACCACCGTAAAAACCGTAACACACAAATATCACCTCAAATTAGGTATAGTAAATAATTGTGAACAAAGTATGAACAAACCAATTAACCTAATAGATTTCCCTGAGCATAATACTCAAAAAAGGCGCAAGTTTGTTCTTAATGTAAAAACCCAAGTCTATACATAATGGATTAGATGTGACTATAGGTAAAGTACCCCTTATTTAGTGATTTTGCTCACAGTCACCATCATTTGAATGTCGTATAATTGCTATAGATAAATAGTTAAGGAGGAGTATTTAAATTATGGACATTAATAATTTGCAGAGACAGCATAAGGATGTTTTTAACTTGATTGATAAAATCAGTACATACCAAAATCAAGAACAGGTAAAAGAACATGCTTTAGAGATTTCGAAATTGTTCGCTCAATTATCAGGTATTATAAAAATGCATTTAGCATCAGAAGATAAAGATAGTCTTTTCTGCTCTGAAGGAAAGAATTAGCAAAGAAAATTCGTCGTTATACCCGTTGCTAAAGTAACTTTGTATTGCTTCATTAGTCGAAAGGAACAAATATTAGCCTTTGCCACTTATGATTCACATGATAAGCAATATTGCCGGATAATTTGCTTAATCAGATACTTTACACTTCCAGTGTTTTGTATGAGTAGTTTTGGTGCGAAAAAAATGTTCCTCAATCAAAGCAACGGCGCAGAATATAATTACCCATGCCTGAAATAGAATTCCGGCAACTAAGGCGACATATTTAACGAATGGCGTATTTATTAATATCCCAAAAATCATAGACAGGCTTATTAAAAAAGCATATATGATTGTACGCATATTATTAACTCCAATAATATAATGATTTTATAAGAAGCCGTTTATCAAACGGCTATTTTTTATTTAAAGAGTACAAGTCACCGTTAGTCTGTATCCTTCATATTCTAAAGTAGCTGCAAATATATTGGAGGTCAGTTAACTTTTTTCTATTTAGGGGTGATTGTAGAATCGATCTGAAGGGACGATAGTATATGAAGGAGGAACAGCTGTCACTACCGGTTTTAGCAGAATCAGGAGACGTTAAGGATAAAGCAAAAGGGATTTTCAAATATTTTGGCCCAGCGTTTATTGTTAGTGTGGCCTATATGGACCCTGGAAATTTTGGTACCAATATTGCTGGCGGATCTCAATTTGCTTACAACCTTATCTGGGTCATTTTATGGAGCAACTTCATGGCAATCTTTGTTCAGATTTTATCAGCAAAATTAGGGATTGCTACAGGAATCCATTTACCTGATCATTGTGGAAAAATATTTTCTCGGCCGGTCAATTGGGGATTGTGGTCAATAGCTACCGTGGCAGCGATGGCTACAGACCTTGCAGAATTTCTCGGAGGAGTACTGGGGTTTCACCTTTTATTTGGGATACCTCTTGTATGGTCTGCCGTACTTACCGGTGTCATTACCTACGGAATTTGCCATATGCAGAAATACGGGCAACAGATTGTCGAACATATTATCACTGGGATGGTAGCTGTTATTAGTATCGCATATGTTTGGGAAATGTTTATTGCCAAACCTGATTGGAGCCAGGTAGCCTATCATGTTGCTGTGCCAATGCTTACACCGGATAGTGTCCTGGTAGCAGTCGGTATGTTAGGGGCAACGGTAATGCCTCACGTTATCTATCTCCATTCACATTTGGTACAAACGAGAAGAACAGAATGCATGGAAGATTGCAGGCGTCACTTAAAAATGGCTAAAATTGATGTGTTTGTCGCGATGAATATGGCGTTTATTGTAAATGCCGCTATGGTTATTGTGTCGGCAGCCGTATTCAATGGTAATGGTTTGAATGTAAATAGCATTGAAGCAGCCTACATGACACTACAGCCGCTAATGGGAAATATGGCTGCCGGAGCTTTTGGATTAGCGTTACTGGCATCGGGTTTATCATCTTCCACTGTTGGTACGATGGCTGGGGAGGTTATTTTAGGTGGTTTTGTGGGGTTTGATATACCGGCTAGCATTCGTCGTTTAATTACGATGATTCCAGGTTTAGCAATTCTAATGTCCGGCATTAATCCGATGGAGGCATTAGTATATAGCCAAGTATCACTTAGTTTCGCCTTGCCGGCTGCAATCATTCCGCTTATGATTGTGACGAATAAAGCGAACATTATGGGCAGGTTTAAAAATGGTTTCCTTACAAATTGCATCGGCTGGGTTATTGTAAGTATTATTTTGGTTTTGAATGTTGTTTTACTGTACCTTACCTTGACTGGTTAAGCTTAATTTTGGATGGTTCCGCAAGGGCTAAATAGGTGACAGCCTTTTAACCCTTGCAAAAATTTTTTTGAAAATTAGAAAAGACCTTTATATCCAGCGCAATAGTTGGATATAAAGGTCTCGCTACAGCAGTATTACTGCCAGTAGAACCGGGCTTTCGCCAGTATGTCGATTCTACTCACGGACGGATGGTCCGTTAGCTACTCCCCTTTATGGAGTCTATATTATTTATTGTATAATATGATTGATATCGCTACAGTGACACCTAACAGTATTAAATTCTAAAAAAATTTTTGAGGCTTCTTCATGATTGTATAGATGATATCGCACCACATAAGAGTCATTCGCAATCCAAGTGGATATTGTTCCGGCATAGTAATTCCGGGTATTACGATAACCTCTTAAAATAAAATCGGTCTTATCGTTTTAAAGAACCTATTTGGAGGCTTGTTGGGGCAGTTTCAGTACATGATGGAATCTTGGCTACCCTTACTTCAATTAGTCTTTTGAAAAAAAAGCTAAAATTTTTGATAGATTTCTGATATCATTTAGTGGGATGTTATTCCACAAAATGATGAAAATCAA
>NZ_FNAM01000027.1 GCF_900101845.1 Sporomusa acidovorans
TGACCCTACCGCGATTTTATGGACACCGAGAACGTGTAGTATAATATAAACGCGGGAGGGATTCACGAGTGAAAACATTTGATAAAGAATATAAGTTAATGGCTGTTAAGCGGGTTAAAGAAAGCGGAAAACCGGTAGCCGAAGTGGCGCGAGAGCTAGATTTGAGCCCCAATACACTGCATGGCTGGATGAGCAAATTCGGTAAACACGGTGAAAATGCTTTCCCTGGCAGTGGTAATCTGCATAGTGCTGATGAAGAATTGCGCAAGTTGCGCAAAGAAGTCCTGGAATTAAAAGAGGAAAACGCAATACTAAAAAAGGCGGCCGCCTACTTCGCGAAAAACCAGAAATAGAGCGTTTTCGGTTTATGGAAGCGCATCGCTCCAAGTTTCGGGTGACGAAGATGGCCGAGGTATTGAATGTTTCCAGGAGCGGATTTTATGCATATTTAACAAGACCGGTTAGTGAACGTCAGCAAGAAAATGAATTATTACTACAAAAAATTAAAGAAATACACCGAAGATCGAAGGGTACTTACGGCTACCCACGCATAGCTGATGAGCTCAAAGATCAAGCTGCCGGAGCTCCTGCGCCAAGCAAAAACCGTGTTTATCGATTGATGAGGGATGCCGGAATCAGGGCTAAAACCGTTAAAAAATATAAAGCAACAACTAACTCCAATCATGACCTTCCTGTCGCTGAAAACCTGCTCAATCGCGAATTTACAGCAAAGAAACCTAATCAGAAGTGGGTTAGCGATATCACGTATATATGGACTGATGAAGGCTGGCTATACCTGGCTGGGATTATGGACTTATGTGGACGAACCATTGTTGGTTTTTCAATGGCTGACCACATGAGAAAATCACTGGTAATCGCTGCTTTAAACCAAGCGGTTGGCAGAACTAAAGCCGGAAAAGGGCTGCTAGTCCATTCAGACAGGGGCATTCAATATGCCAGCCACGCCTACCAAGACGTGTTGAAAAAGAATGGTTTTAAATGTAGCATGAGCCGTCGCGGCAACTGTTGGGATAATGCCCCCATGGAGTCTTTCTGGGGCAAGCTGAAACAAGAATGGCTATATGGACATCGGTTTAAAACCAGGGACGAAGCAAAAGCAGCTATCTTTGAATATATTGAAGTCTTTTATAACAGGCGGCGAAAGCATTCGAGCAATAATTATAAAGTTCCTATGGAGTTTATGAAAGCAGCTTAGTCAATATAGTATGAATTCATGAAATAATGTGTCATACTAAGCATTTCTGAGATATTGTGCGTTTGTCGTGTCTACTGAGCCGAGGTAAGGTCAGACCAGTTATAAATCTCTAATAATTCACAATGCCCTTTCCAGAAACCAAGTGTTCTGGAACTTTTACATCTTTCGTTAAAGGGTGATTGGCAAAAAACAACCTTATAGCTCTGATTGCTGTGTATGTATCATTCATTAAATCAAACTGCTTCTGATATAGTGTGACATCATATTGATTGGAAGTTAATTCATGCGCTGGCTTTTGACGAATATTTCTTATGGTTTTTAATGGCTTAATGATTAAATCTGTGATATTTTCTTGGGTTCGGATGTTTTTACCTAGCCATTCTTCAAGCATCACGAGGCTCCCCTTATCTTTACCTAATTCGTCCTTGCGATCAATGCCCTGTATATGTAGAGTATCTTTTTGAAATGTTTTATAAGAAATATTATGAACGATGATTTTTTCAAACACGAGAACAAAATCATAATAATTTTTTAGAGTTGGCAAAAGTATATTCCGAAATCCCTCTGGCATCTCAGAATAGTGAGTTCCAAAAGTTTTGTTAAATAGTTTAGGGATTCCCATGTGTTCACACTGTTCATTTATAACTTTTATTTCTTCAAGCAGGTCATGAAAAATCCATGTTTCCATGACCCATTTACCTTTTATTAAATTATCAACAAATCCAGCATTTATCTTGCATTTTCTCTGATTCGTAAGTTCAAACCCTTTCCATAGCATCTGTTTTTGAGAAGATAGCTTTGCCAAATCACAAACGAAAACACCCACAGCACGTTCCAAATGCTTACCATCTATATAAGCCATCCCATAGTTTTTGATATATTCATCCTCAATCGTTTTGTCATCTATATATTCATCCTTCACACAGATATTTCCACGGTACCCATTATCCATTATCACGAACTTTGGGTTGTTAACATATCTCTCTAATATCTCAATATTAAAATAGATGATTTTAAATTGTTTTTCGCCCTTCTGCATCAATACGGAATATGGCTTAGTATAATCTAATGGGACAGATTCAAGTGCCTTTCTCGTTGGGTACAGAACCGAATAATTCGTATCCTTAGATATGTTTTCTTTCTGTCGATCTACCGGTATAGTAAAATCAAAACCTTTTATATGCGGATTTATGACTTCTTTTTCCGAGAGTACTTCGATAAGTCCTTCATCAATCAATTCGCACAAAATGTTATAATCATAAGATTTCATATTATAAACCGGCAAGCCATTGAAATCATGAGATTTTATATAGTACTTTATTATTTCATTTAATACAGTCTCTTTTTTCATCTCATACCACTTCCTCAATTATTCGTATTGTATACAACATTTCTTATATTTTTTGCCACTCCCGCAAGGGCAAGGATCATTTCTGTCAACTTTTCTATGATATTGGCGCTGAAAGCTTTCTATCCTGCTTTTGGCATATTTGACACTCAGTACTTTTAAGCGGTCAATATCACCAGCCGGAATGTCATTATAACTGCATTGTTTTCCCTTCGCACCAAGCAGCTTACCATCCTTATCATAGTCAAGGTCAATCCACATAATTGGCATTGATTCATCGCTAAAAATTGTAGACAATACATAATCCTGGCGTTCTAATGTACTCATGACTTTGATTCCAGGGGAAGCAACGAATAGGCAATACTTAATTTCCCCGAAGGCAGACATTACAAGCATTCTGCCGATTTCAGGCTGCCTTCGCAACGCATGATGAATTGCTTTGCAAAAATCGTCTTTAGCTTCTGAGGACAAGTTTAAGAGGAAATGTGCCGTATCAATCCTATTTTCGTCTGTGCCTCGTTCTAACAGCAGGATTATTTCTGTTATTTCATTAGGCATGCCCTGTTTAGGCTTTGTTGGCTTTAGCTCTGGCAGATATAATCTGCAGAAATAGTTATCCAAATCTTCTCTATAGCCATGCCAATTTACCATGTGCTCTGCGGGGAATTTAGATGCTGTAATCGAGTATATATTGTGTTTAATGTACATGCCTAAGTGATCAAGTTCATCTCTCATTGCAATTTGAGGAATATCTATAGCAATCTTCCGCTGTTTCAAAAAATGCAGAAAATATATGGGCGAGTCAAAATAGTTTGCGTACAACAATAAATCATCATACGAAATTACAATTGTTTTACTCGAAAGCGTGATAAAGTTCAGTTTTTCCGCTCTTGCTGCAAATTCGTTAAAATTATCTACGGTTATAGAAAATGAATAGACTTCCTTATAATCCGAGAGTCTACTGATTTCAAATTTCTTGTGTTTTTCAGCGTCGTAGAATGGAGCAGGCTGGTGCTCATTTATGTACCTTATAGTTCGGCTGCATTGAGCATCAGCTTCTTGGGCGAGCTTTGTATATGCTTTGATATGGGCGCCGAAGTCATTAATCGGTGGCGTCTGGGGGAAGGAGCCCGCTTTTACTTCGATGATAAACAGGTAATTTTCATATGTAATAAGCAAGTCATTTTCGTTCATCTGCTTTAAAGAACTACCTGCAGGATAGTAATTTCCTGTAAAAGCCGTTGCTCCAGGCAGCAAATTCAAAAATAGCGCCTTAACCATGTCTTCGCTGGCTATGTTCTGGCGCTTACTCCACTTATCAACATACTCAGGTTTCAATCGGAAGATTGCCTTCTGTAATGCTCGATAAAAATTATCAAATAAAGAATAATAATCAAATCCGTATGAGATGCCATCTATCTTTATAAACGGTTTCTTCTTGGTCGGCAGTTCCATGATCGGCCAGCCCGAAAACTCTGAGTCGTCAAAGAAGGTTTTACATTCTCCAATGCCAAAAGACAAAGCATCAATCAGTCTTGCATCCCATCCGGTAACGTGAGAAATGTTATTTAAAGCTTCGCCGAATATTTTTTCGACTATGGGATTCATTACATTTCGCGCCTCATCACTTGCTGCTTCGGAGGCTAATTCCAAATCAACTGCTTCAAATAGCTCATTGAACTTCTTCCCCATGTCCATCCAAGCATCCGCTAAACCCTGTGACATAGAATATTCAAGTTTTTCAAGTCCTTCAATTATTTGCTCAGTTGTAACACCAAACAATTCCACAAGTACATCATTATGCAGAGGCAAAAGTTTTTTGAGTGGCTCAAGTTCAAATGCTTGATAGCGCTTCCCCCTGACAAAATAGAGCATCTGAGATTCTACGATGTAGCACATCATCTCATTAGAAATCTCGCCGGAATCTTCTTTATATACCGACCAATAATGATAAAAATACACGAACTCCTTATACAAATCTTCTATGTCCGCGTGAATTGAATGCCATCGTTTCTCCTGTTCTTCTTTCGATTCAGTATCATCAAAATGGTTTTCTGTTGAGACCAAAATGCTTTGGATATATTCCTGAGCCCTGATAACCATATTTTCTTCGCTCGTATAATCAAGCTCAGAAAACTTATTCAAATGGGACAGCATAGCCATGTCTTTAGTGAATTTAAGTATCATTAAAGGATCACATACAGATATTTTTTCTTTTATTTTTTTGACCTTCTCATCTATGCGTTCTTTAACTTTCGGGTATTCGTCTTTATAAAACGCTTGCAATTGGACATGCTGTTCGGGTGTACTTAGATTGCGTATAGACACAACCTTACCACATCGAGCAAGTTCAAATAGCCCATCATTATAATAATCATCAGCTTTAACTAATCTTTGCTTATGTTTCTTTTTACTCATGTCACAAATCCACCTTTCGCGAAGAGGGCTTTTTAAAACTCCAAAAACCTCGAAATCGAAGGGTTAAGTGTTGCTGCTGCCGCATTTTGTCCAGCAATAGACGGGGGAAACTGTCACCTAAAACTTTTTCCAAGACAATGATGCAACTATTATCTGAGATTTAGGTATCGGTCCATAATATTACGCAGTTGCTCTGAATCAGGATGCCAGTCGTCTGGACATTCTTTCGCTCTTGGGATAATACTAAGAACCTGCTCTCTCTCTAACTTTGCAAAATCTAAAATTTCTTGTCTTATATTTTTTTCCGCCATTGCATTAACAGAATTATGTAGTACATCCCATGTACCCAATAATAACATATCAAAACCTCTACCATAGTAATTAAACCATAACAGATCAGAGTCTCCGTCTGGATATTTCTTATCTGGTAACTGATCAATGAAGTTTTCTATTTTTTCATACAACCAAATCCCATTCCAAATTTCTTCCGCCTTAGATAATGAACAAAATTCCCGCCAGAAATTTTCACCTAATAGACCAATAAAGCCGCTCATGTGCCTTGCTACTGTTGGCCTCTGTCTTAATAAATCTTCGACAGACAGCGTACTTTTCAGGTCACCTACACGCTTTGCTAAATGATCCATAGCAATTTTCATTCCTATTTTTTTTGCCAATCGGAATGATATATTATCTAAATGGCATAACGAATTACTCAAATCACTAAAGATCCAATATGATACATTAGCTAATACCAATTCTTCAAAACTCTCTTTTACACTACGTGAATATAGTGATGGTCCAATTTCAATATTCCTAGATATCAATACAAGTAAAATATAGACACAATTTACCCGAAATATTGCATGTGGTCTTGCTCGAAAATTCATCGCTAATAAATCAATCAGTCTTATTCTCTCACTATCATTTCCTTCAATAATCCGTCGAAGATACTCTTGTGCGGATACAAGACGTGCATCTGTAGGAATATCCATATGAACGAGTAACAATTTTTCTTTTGTGTTTCTTAGCTGTTCTATTTCTTCTTTCTCGGCTTGTTTCCAGGCCATAATCTGTAATTGTTTAGCATTTTCGCGCACTATTGGCGCACATTCCGCAACTAACTTATTCACATCTGATTGGAAGGTTTTTATTTGCTGCTCATCTATCTCTACTGAAAAAGTGTTTCGTGCGATTTCTAACAAGCGTGATCTTTGATAACTAAGCATGTTGGGGGCGCTTATAATCTTTTTCAATTCCTCAAATTTTTCTTTGCAGTTTTCCTGTGTGCAAATTAGTAATGGCTGATTCCAATCCTCAATGCTTAAAGCATCATAAACCCTAATTTCCCAGCCATTAATTAATACAATAACACGAGCCTGTATTTCAGGGTGGATTGCATAAAGATGAGCCTGTAATAAATCTCCATAATCCATGTCTTTCCTATTTCCCGGCTTGGCCTCAATTATCCAAAAAGATTTTAGTCGTATAGTAGGTACATAATCTATAGAAATATGTTTTCTTCCCACTCGGTGAAACGGTTTACTTAACTTTAGATGTGGTTCTCGAATTATTTCATTTATTGTCCCCTTACTATAGCCAAGCATTCTTAATAAAGGGGCAATAAATTCTTCTCTTATGTCAGATTCATTCCACGTCGAAAAATCATGTTGAACCCAATCATTTAAAAACATAGCCTCCATTGAGTTCAAATCCAATTTATTCACCCCTAATCTCTAATATAAGTATGCTTATTTGTTTATAACAGCATGATACTATATACTACGTCCCAATTTACACATCATATTTGGAGATACTTTCTCAATTTCGTTTATATGTGTGATTATAAATATCTAATCATCGCTCAATCGGAAGTTACACGTAAAACAATACATAAAATTACAGGCGACCAAATAATCAAATGATCTTCTATTGGTAAAATTGCATTAAGGCTTGTCCTATCATCAATTAGCAAAACATGTATCACTGCAATTAATACTACCCAACAAACAACAACAAGGAGTCGTTGTAGCATATATTTAAAAATATTCTGTACAAAAGTATATCTTCTCTCCTGCAATTCCCATAAAACCCATAATATTAAACTACTCCAAAATAGCCAATTTGATAATATAATAAGTAACCTAAACATCGGAAATGAGCATAACAGCCACTCTTGCCTAATTAGATAATCCCTTACGTTAAGAACGTCTTCATTATAAACGTTATACAAAAAAAATATTGTTCCTAATATGATTATCATTTCAGTTAAGAACAAAGGATCTACAGCATACAACAAATTAATTCGTGATTTTTTCTTAGCCTTTTTCTCTATCTCTTCCTCATATTCTACCACTTAATTCCTCCAAGCAATTATAATCTCCTTGCTTTAAACTAAGCTAACAACTTGAGCCATCGCAAATCTTATTATTCGGTTTCCATATAAGTACGTCCTCATTTAAACGAACTATACTAGTACCTTGTCACTAATATAAATTGTTTGAGTTAATACACACATTAGTGGCAGTAAAATGTCGTTAAATCGTTTTGTAATATCATTTATTTTATCTGTAACAAGGTACTAGCAAGGGAAATTCTAATAATCGAATATAGAAATTTGATTTTTTATAGATTAGCTATATACCTCTTAAGATCATGCTTATTTTGAATATTAAAGTTATCCTTAATTTCTTTAAAATAGCTTCTTATAGACTCCTTTTCGATAATACGGCTACATATCTCGTCCGCTTTGCATTCTCCTCGTGCTTCTCTCCAGGGATGTTCTCTATGTGTTAATTCCTCTAGATATTTTGCATCATATCGTACATATGCAAATTTAACCATTTCTAAAACATCTAATTGATCTTCATCAAAGATACTTTCATCAAAGTTCTCAACTTTTGGTATAGAGCTATAACCATGTTTTTTATATTGATAATATAGATTGGGAATAACCGGACCATGTACCCATGCTTGAAAATCTTCTTGAAAGAATGTTCTATCCTTTAGAGCTAAGAGCCAGGCTTGAGCATAATAGATAATTTTTTGAAGTTTAAGCGGAGTAATAACCTCTTCAGCTTCAGTATCTATCTTGGATAGGAAATATTTAGCAACACGGACTACACCATGATCTTCAACTTCTCTAAAATCATCTATTAGTTGACTAATCCGATTAAATAATTTTCTTTGAGCAACTTCAGAAAGACTACTTTTATTTCTTTCAAATAACTCTAACATCTTATTCGGATCTTTGAGTTCCTTTAGTTGATCGCTATAAATCTTACGGGGAGTAAAACCATCTAGATATCTTATAATAGTCGCTTCCCCCCACCCCAGCAAAGAAGCTAGCGGTTTTTTACCTATCTCATAGGTTTCCAGTAATTCTTCAATTTCAGCGACTTTAATTAGCCCCGCTAACTCACGGTATTGATCATTAGCTAGTTTTAAGTTTTGGTCACTAATTTCAGCAATATAGACTTCATTACCGCATGACTTGCAATAAGGTATTTTTGCAAGATATTTGAAGGTTAAATTATCAATTGTAGATTCTACTTCTCTCTCCAGAAGTTCTACTTCTCTATCAGTGTCGCATTCAGGGCAGTATGTTTTCATTTTGCATCCCTCCTGGTTACATCAAGATGTAACCGTTTCTTCTTTAGTGTAAAACTCAGTTATAAGGATAATTTAAAGGGAACTCTGCTTCATGGAATGACATACAAACCACTCTCCCTCTAATTTTCAGTTTAATATATACTTGTACAGGTTTATCTACAATAGGCGGTAATATAAATTGACCAAAGATCAGAAAATCCCCGCCTATCTCTTTATTATTGTCATCGTCTGTATAAGAATAATTGCTAACATCTAACCGCAATATTTCGTCACAAACCATCTGGTGATTAATTCCATATTTTTCTCTAAACTCTCGTGTTTTATCTCTAATTCCTGTTTTCTGAACTATAGATAAGTTATTCGGATCAGTAAGTAAATCCCTAACTTTCTGCAGAAATTCCCCAACATCTTCCTCACTTTCCGTCCATCCCCGCTGCAAATAGATCACCGCCAATGCTGCTATTCTTTAATACTATTATATACAAATCATTATAAAAAAACAACAAAATAGTATCAAATGATACCATTTTGTTGTTTGTAAAATTTTTACTATCACGGATTCGTATCAAATTCTGTTACAGACTTCACTGAGAACCTTTCCAGTTTCCAACTCAAGCGCATTCGCGGAAACAAAGGATGAAAACTGATCATCTGCATTTTGTCCGAAAACTCTCCTAGCTTCTCCAGAAAATATTTCTGGCGTTTCTGTACAGTCTTACTGGTATCTCCCGCTTTGCCCCAGGCAATAATGATTGCGTCGACACGCGCTGCCGAGGCTAAAATCTGCTCCAAATTCTCCTGTTCGACTTCATCCTTCATGCTCTTTCTGCCGTCAACAGCCGAAAAGAGATTGACGATTTCCACAGTGCCAAAATCCATGCGATACAGATTATTCAATACATACATGGTCGTAGGGTCAACCAGCATGCCATCAGCATAGCTCGGACTGACCATCAGCACCATCGCCTTTTTCTTGTTTTTGTCCCATTCCTTCCGTAGCAGATAGCGGTGCTTTCGGTCTTCGGAAAATACCGCTTCCGTTTTAACCACACTCTTATCCGTTAGCATCTTCAATCCCTCTCGTTAGAGCTATTAATCCAGGTAAATCCTCGCGAAAAAGCTTCATAAAGGCTGTTTTTGAAATCATTCCATGTTCAATTACATCATCGTTATCCCCAAGCAGCCGATAGTAAATGGTTTCACCTAGGATGGCATACTGTAGCAAATATTCATCATCACCGTCCATAGCAGCATCAATCCACTCGTCATCGGGAACGCTGTCCATATCACCGAAATACGTCCGCTGATCCGTACTGACGGTTTCACAATCCCGCTTGGCCACGTAATGAGCCGCCGGGTCACCCACGTTTACCCGATAAGAATCCTTTGTTTCCGACAGCACCTGAAATTCCTGACCGATCTTCTTGGCGTACCAAAAGTCCGGCGAAGACGCCCTGATAATTCGAATGCGAATGCGTTTCTTACTTTTTTCCATCGACACTCATCACCCCGTCTCCACCAGACTGACCTAGCTGAAAAGCATTTAGGATTTGTCCCTCTCTCACATGAGCTATTTTTAGCATTTCTTATCTTCCTTTCTTAGTAATAGTAGAGTAAAAACAGAGAAGACCTATCAGCTTCCTTTATTGGCTGATAGGTCTTCCTTTTGTAATGCTATTCTGTTACATACCATTAATCGGTTACCGGCTGCAATATCGCCTTGGCCGGTATGTATCTTTCACCTTCTACTTGGACTCTGAAAACCTGCCACAGCAGCGTACCATCATCACTAAAAATCAGGTATGCCCACCCTTGGGCATTGCTGTACCCGCTTTGCCAGCGTACGATATACTCGTTCGTTTTGTCCTCACTGGCCCCCTCAATCGAAATCTTGTCCCTGGAATCATCAATGCGACTTCCATTCCTTGCCCAGCCTGTATGCTGGCCCCATACCTTGTTGCCCTCACGCCAGAGGGTCATAGAAAATCCGCTGCCCTGCTGTTCGTTTTTGTAAACCCACTCACTGACAGCAGGCTCAGCAAATACCGCTACGGATTGCAAAACAAGCAGAATCCCAATAATTATTACTCCACATAGTTTTTTGCTTTTCACTAATATGCGCGCTCCTTATTCGTCTCTTCAGAACGGTCAACTCACCATTCCTGACTAAGTGTTTCGAGTAAGCCAATATAAAGCAAAACAAACGCTCAAAATGATAGCCAACGTAAACGGCAATAATGCTGTTGTCAGCCATATGACCAGACCAATAGGTATCACAATTGCAACAAGGGGAGCTAGTCCCATGATATATCCTGCTATAGCCAGCACAATCGCAATCAATGTAAAACTCATGCCTGAATCCTCCTGGACTGGATTTTCTCCTTGCTGACAACAGCAATTGCTCCTATAAAAACAAGGCATGTACTAATAAAACCGCAATAGTATGACCAATCAGCAGGTACAAGCAGCAATCGCTTTATAATGGCTGGAATGGCTCCGAATAAAATAAAACCAACACCGCCGAGTATAGCTAACGGTATCCCCAAAATGCCCCATACTATTTTCCACAGCATTGCATCAGGGAAGCTCTCAACATATAACGTATATGTACCACCTAAAGCACCAATAAGAAAAAAGCTGCATGTTCTAAGTCCATTTTTTACCCCATCTATAAATGCAAGCTGATCTTGAGTTGTTAAGTGGGTCCGAAATATTTTTAATTGAGATTTTAGACCAAATACCGATATATCCGTAAGGTCAGTTGATGGCGTAACTACCCAATTACCCTGGAAGCCAACCCCGACTATCGCTAAAATGATAATTATTGCCACATATTTCATTGTCATCCTACTCCTCCTTTGGTTCAAACTCTGCATTTTTTACCGTGTCTTGTACCACTTTGTTACAAATTATAGCACTTCTTGCATATAAACTGCAAGTAAAAAACAATTATACTGTCGTGCTTGTCCGACTCTCCCTCTCTATAATGAAAGGTAATGGAGGTGGAGCTTTTTGCCATCAAAATACCTGCCCGAATTCCGGGAAATCGGACGCAAAATTGCCTATTACCGTACGCTAAGAGGGCTTTCGCAGGAAGCTCTGGCCGACAAAATTGACATCAGCACCAGCTATCTGAGCAAAATAGAGGCCCCCAATTCGACGATGACCTTTTCGCTGGAGGTACTGTTCCAGATTGCCGAGGCACTCAATATCAGCATTGGCGTGTTCTTTCGTCCTATTGACCTGCAAAATACCGACAATAAAATTGAGTAAAAAACGCGGTTACCGGTTTGGTAAGTGCGTTTTTTTAAACTTCAATCGTCCTCCAGATACTCGGTAATCAGTACATCCAGGGCTTGCTGGCAGTAGGGGAGAACAGCACGGGAAAGGCCCTCGGCTAATTCCTGGCTGTACAAAGCGGCCTGGATTTTCTGTTCCGTGGGTTCAATTCCTTGCAGTCGCAAGGCTTCCAGCACATCGTTACGCCCTAGTTTAATAACAAGGATGATCTGCTTATCCATCTAGCTCACCTCCCCCGTTAGCTGCCAGCCAGTAAGCGGCAGAAGCGCTATGGGCAAAATGACAACCACGCCGAAATCATTTCCCAACAAAATAAGCGCACTAACATATGAAGTCTGGTCAGTCGCCAGGACTTCCACATATTCGGGCAGAGCCGTCCGAAGCTGTTCGGGCAGATCTTTTACGTCCGTCTCTGTTTCCAGCACCAGCACATAGCCGCCATAGCCGCTGTCAATGTCCCGGTCCTCGCCATAGTCCCTGTCCAAAATAGTCACGGCTTCTTTTACAGCAGCAGCCACTTCCTGGGGCAGATTCAAGTCCTCGCACTCTCTGACATGTGCAATTGTAAGCATTCGTTACACCTTCCCATCAGCAAACTCAAATCGCAATCCTCCATTTGGGACGCTTCTTTCTATTTGCCCCAAAATGTAACAAAGACCCATCAGCCTGTACTTCGGCTGATGGGTCTTTTCCCACCCCTGAGTCGGGGTCAAAGTGTAAAATAATCCGGTCAATAGTTTTGTCTGCATTCAGGGTAATTTCCCTGATGACCAGATGCAGGAGTGTCTTTTTCTGCTCTGGTGACGCGGCTTGCAGCACCCGGTTGAATTGCCCCAGAAACTGCCTGACCATCGCTACCGTTACTTCCTGGCCCGTATCCTCCTCCATTTCACTGTCAATCTCGGCTCTGCGGGTGCACAGGTTTCTGGCTTCCGCCGCCAGCGTGTCCAGGCGAAGGGCTAGTGCCTCCCGGTCCAAGCCGTCCATCTCGTACACTTCCAGGATGCGGCGCTTTTTCGTTTCAATTTGCGCCAGGTTTTCCTCAATGGCGGCCCGTTCCTCCAGTAATGCGTCGCCGCTGCCCCGCCGCTTTTGGTTCACCGCCTTTACAATGGCGGTCAGCAGTTTTGGCTGGTGCAATACTAGAGGAATACGCTCCAGAACATAGGCTTCGGCATAGTCGGCCCGTACCGAGTTGGCATGACAGACGGTACTGCCCTTGCCCTTGAACTGACCGCAGGAATAATAACGCAGCGCCACTTTACTGCCATCCTTTAAGCGGTAATGGGAACGGCTGATGACCATCGGCGTACCGCATTCAGGACAGCGAATCAGACCTGTCAGAAGATTTTCACTGTCATGCACACGGGGCGACGCCTTGGAGCGCTTGGCAAACATCTCTTGCACCTGTTCCCACTGTTCGCGGCTGATAATGGCTTCATGCCTGCCTTCCGTTAGAATGGGCTTATCATTTTTACCGCGCCGCCGGGTTTCGCTCCAGCCCTCGTAGCGGTTATAGCGGACCGTACCTGCATAGATTGGATTTTTCAGGATTTCCCTTACGGAATCGGGAGCAAAGAAATTACCTTTCTTAGTCTTCGCGCCCTCCCGGTTGAGTTGCGTGGCAATGGCCCGGAACCCCTTACCCGCAGCGTACAGGTCAAAAATCTTTTTGATAATGACTGCCTCCTCCGGCACAACGACCAGGCGGGTTTTCCGTTTCTTGCCTGTGCCGCCAGAGTCCTCCACGCTGCAGTAACCCAAACAGGCCCCGCCGTTGCGAAACCCCATCCGCGCACGCTGCTTCATGCCGAGCTTCACATTATCAACAATGGTATTGCGCTCGAATTCACCGACCGCCCCCATCATATGCAAGGAGAACCGTCCCATCGGCGTAGCCGTATCGAAGTTCTCAGAGCAGGAACGAAAGGAGACCTTATGCTTGTCCAGATGAGAAACAATTTTCATTAAGTCATACATTTTTCTGGACATGCGGTTAAACTTCCAAACCATGACCTCATCAAACCGGCCCAGCTCGGCATCCCGCAGCAGCTTCTGCAGCTTGGCCCGTTTGGTCATTTCCTTGCCGCTAACCCCTGGATCGACATACTCCGCCACGATTTCCTTATTGTTACTCTTGCAATGTTGCCGCAGGATGTCTAGTTGGGCTTCGATGGAGTAGCCATGCTCGGCCTGTTCCTCGGTCGACACCCGGACGTAGAGGGCAACCCTGCTTGCCTTTTCCAGTTTCTCTGCTGCTTGCATCGCAGAGCACCTCCTTAGTTAAACTTATTGCATTTTTGAGGGCAGAATAGCCGCCCTCCATGCCCTCATTGCAGAAACTAGATAGCTACACGCAGCGGCAGTCCTTCGCCTTGCTCGGTAGCGAGAGTGGACGGCAGTTGCAAATCAATACCCACTACCTGCCGCTCTTCGTTGACATAAATTTTATGAGCAAGCTGCCGTATGAGTTTGCTCCTCTGTTCGGGCTTCGCTTGCGAAAGCACCTGCTGAAAAACGCAAAAGGCCGCCCGTATGTCCGCTTCAGACCAACAGTCAGGTTGCTCTGCCATTGGCACGCTTTCCACTAAAACCGCTTGCCAGCTTTTCCTTTCCGCCGCAATATCCCCCATAGCAGTCAGGAAGGCTGGCTTGTCCAAAAATCCTTCCTCATAACGGCGCAATAGTTCCTTAGACTGCCTGCCAAGCTCAGTAAGCTTCCGCTCTGCCTGCTCGCGCTGCTCAATTTGCGGCAGAACAGCCTGTTCGTACTGTTGACGGAGGACCTCGGTCACGCGGCGCAGCCAAAAGGGGCTGGTGAGAAATTCCTGCAGCCAGGTCAGCACTTTGGCATCAGCCTCGACGGCGCGAACGCTATTAGGCTTACAAACCGTACTGCCTTTGTTGAGATAGGCTCCGCAGGCGTAATAATGATTGATGCGATAGCTGCCATCCTTGCGCTTGCTTTTGGTATGGGACGGCAACATGCCGCTGCCGCAGGCGGGACATTTGAGCAAGCCCGACAATAGGTATTCATGGTCTATTACTTTCTGAACAGGTTTAGTCTGTTCGCAAAGCCTCAACTGAACAGCTTCCCACAGTTCCTTGCTGACAATCGGCTCATGCAGGCCGTCGTAATATACCTCGCCAAAGCGCGTTTTACCGACGTAGGCCGCATTTGTCAGGATTCCTTTAACCGTATTGAGGGTAAATGCCTTGCCCGTCTTGCCTGTCTTGTTTTCCCCGTTTAAACGGTTGACGATGGCCTTATATCCCAGTCCTGCCGCATACAGGGTAAATATCTCCATGACCGTTTCGGCCTCTTCCGCTATGATTTCCAGCTTACCGCCGCCGCGCAAGTCTTCCTCATCAGCCACCATGCGGTAGCCCAGCATCATGCCGCCGCCCCACCGTCCCGACTTGGCCCGTCTTTCCATGCCGATGAGGGAGGCTTCCATCCAGGCCTCCCGCTGCATCTGGGCAACGGCTCCCAACATCGTAAGAGCAAAGTTGCCCCCAGGCGTCGACATGTCAAACGCTTCATTCAGACTGCGGACAGCAACGCCCAAACCTTGCAGTTCCGAGAAAACTTCCAATAGGTAATCAAGCTTGCGACTGAGGCGGCTAATGGTCCAGACCAGCACCGCCCCGAAACAGCCGCGCCGGGCATCCCGCAGGGAGGGCATTCAGGCCTTCACGGTCCCCCCGAACGCCCGAAATGGCCTTCATCTCTATAGATGTCATATACAAGCTTGTTCCGCAGCTTGACCTCGGCTCGCAGCGCCGCCTCCTGTGCTTCCAGGCTGAAACCGTCCACCTGCTCTTCGCGGCTGACTCTTACATAGAGAGCAACCTGTTGTTCCTTATACATACCATAGCCCCTTTCTAGGCGGCGTTTTCAGCCGGTGCGGAGTTAACCGCACGGCTGTTTGCCTGCTTAGTTTTCTGCCCGTCTGCCTTTGCCGCCGCATCACTCGGGGGATTGGTTTTCAGATAATCAACTATCATTTCGGCCACCAGATTGGCTACCATTTCATATTGATACGCTACACTTTCCGATACCTCCATTGCCAAGTTCCTCCTTCTATTGAAACCTTTCCGTTAAGGAAAGGAATGAAAACGCTTAGTTTTTATTACGGTCTAGAATGACTTTTAAGATAATCACGACAATTTCCAACCAAGGCATCAGCCGATCAGCCCCTTTTCCTTGAAGCTGACGTAACGCCCTTGTCCGACTATGAGATGGTCAACCACCTGCACATCCAAAATTTTTCCCGCCTCTACCAGCTTTCGGGTTAATGCAATGTCTTCGGGACTGGGACTCGGGTCACCGCTGGGATGGTTATGAATGAGAATAACGGTCGCCGCCAGGAGACGCACGGCCCGGCCAAACACCATGCGAGGGTCGACCAGCGCCGCGCTTATTGTCCCTTGCGATACGGTTTCTTCGGCTAAAATGCCGTTTTTGGTGTTGAGATAGAGCACGCGAAACTGTTCGACAGGCAGGTGCTGCATATCCACTACCCGTTCAAATACGTCCTGCGGCGCACGGATGACGGGCGGCAGTTTGGCGTTCACGCGGTAAATGCGCTTAGCCAGCTCACACAGATACTGAAGCTGCCTGGCCTTAACGGGACCAATGCCTCTGATGCGCTCTAATTCCTGGGGATAGCTCCGCAAAAGCGCCTGCTGGACGCTGCCATACTCGGTCAGCAGTTCCCGCACTGCAGGCTTAGGCAGAACAACTTCCAAAAGCTCCTCGTCGGCCACGTTAGAAAGGCTGGTAAAAGGCAGGGTCATCTTCACCGCTCCTTTCCGTCCTTACTGCTTCCGCCGCTAACCGCAGGCGCAGACTTTTGCTGGTCAAATGATTTGCCACATAGAGTTGGTCCATATAGCCGCTTACTGTAAGGAAATAACATACATAATAGCTGTCGCCGCTTAGATGCAAACAATGCATCCAGTCCGGCCTCATTGTTTCTACAGATACCGTTCGGTCAAGAGCGGCCAGGTCTTTGTCTCCCGCTTCCAGTATCCCGAACACGCCATAGGCTTCCAGGCTAAAGGTGTTGAAATCACCATCCGGCGCTACCGCCGCCTGCAGACGTTTCAGCTTCCAGGCAAGGTGACGGACCAGCAGCGGATGAATCTTGCTTGTTTGTAATAGATTGCGTAAATCCGCCATGGTTTTCAGGATGTGCATGGTCTCACACCCCTTACAACAACTTGCCAAAACCTGCTTCTTTTCAAGACTGCTACCTTAAAACGGATGAACAGCATCGGCAGGCTCCTCCTCCCCGCTCTCCGGTTCGATGGACTGCTCCGCCAGCCATAGGCGAAGGTTTTCAGGCATGTTAGGTTCGGGAACATAGATTTGATCGACCATATCATTGTCAGGCATAAAATAAAGTACATAATACACTTCGCCCGCCAGTTCAAGACGGCTCACCCATTCGGGCATGAGCAGAGCGAAAGAGGGCGGCAAGCCGATGGCGCTCAGGTCCTGGTCGGTTGTTTCCACTACCCCGAATACACCGTGCATTTCCAGATTGAAGTCTTCCAGGTCCAGTTCGGGAGCCAGTTCCTCCTGCAAGCGATGCATTTTTCGGGCAAATTGTTCGGCCAGTGCCTGCGTGATACTGCCAGCGAGTTTCAGCCGCCTGATATCGGCCATGGTTTTGATAATGTGCATTGTGTCATTCCTCCTGTTTTGAAGGCTGACAGGCAAGAAGCCTGCCAGCCAATATTTCAGGAGAATAATATATATTTGTAAGCTCCCTTTATTCCCAATCGTCAGCATCTGCCATTCTCATGCTGGCTTGCTCTTCCTTGCTATAGAGGAAATAAAAGTCTTCCTTGTCGACAAGATCATCCGCTTCTGCCTGGCGCAGCCATTCCTCGGCTTCTTCAGCATAAACGCTCAACTCGATACCGCGCCGTTTGTAGGGAATCGCCCATGTTTTAGGTAATGCCTCAACTAATGTATAATACAAAATTCCTCCGTCAATATATCCTTGAATGAATTTTCTAAGGAGTTCTTCCTCAATATTAGCTTCAGAATAAGCACTAATGGAACATATCCAGTTTTCAATGCAACTTACTAATTCGTCGTCGCTGTAGCAGTTGTCGTTCATTTCAATAGTCTGTACCATAAACTCTTCAACCTTATGAGTTTCTTTATTGAAAAAACGATGCACAAAGCCCGGTAGTAAGGCATAGAAGTCTATTGAGCAAACATCCTCATACCAATCTATATCCACTGCCGTATTGTCCAACTGGAATCCAGCCTCATAAGCATACTCATTCACCATTAGCCAAAAAGCATCGACCAGTACGCAAGTTTCACGATTAGAAATAAAGAAACTACTTCCGTATTCATCTAAATCTTCATACGAATAACTCAGGCAATGATATCCGTCCATTTTCCAGTAAAGCTGTATACTTACACCGCTATCAACAATAGCGGTAGGTTTAAGCGGTAACGACACCGCTACCTTAAGCACATCTTGCCTGGCCGCTGCCGTATCCTTTCCAGCTACATCCCGATATTTGATACCGGCACTCAGGTATAAAATATTGCTTGAATCAATCATAGCCAACCTGCAATTTTCAAAAGGATTGTGATAATTCATCTTACGACCATTACCTATATAATTTACGATATTCTTTCCATGTAAATAGTTTTCTTGGGCTAAGGCTTCCACAAACTCTGGGAAATTACGGTAACCTTTCTCATCACCCAAAGTTTTATCAGCATCAACTATTTTATAATAACGATCATCAACCTTTTGATACAAGTTATTGAGAAATTCTAAGGTCATTTGCGTATTTGGCTTATTGTTTGTCATGTTTCTATCCCCTTTTATATTATTCAATATGGTAGAGGGAAATCAGGGCGGCGTTATTCCGCCCTCATCGCCCTATACGTACTCCTTGATTAGCTTACTCTTTTAACCCGCTTCACTTCCTCCCAGACACTACCCTGGTCATCGATACGATGGTCAATCTGCACCCTGACCTGTATGCCCTGCAATTCACGGAGATTGATACCTGCCTGGGGTTCGTGACCGAGAATGCCCTTGATAACCGGGTAGAATCTGCCTTTAGGGCTGAGGCTCATGCTGGCAATGAAGGGAACGGTAACCATTCCGCCAGTAGTTTTAATTTCGAAAGGCAATGTTACCTTAACCCAATTCGAGCCATCCTTACCGCTCATTTTCTCGGCGGCGACGGTACCAATCTGCGCCGGGTAGTCTCCCTTACTCAGCCTGGCCTCCCGCTTAATGACCTTAAGGACCAGCAGGTCATCTTCCTCGGACTCCCAGTCGTCATCGCCAGCATCTGACTCGAACTCGTTGTCCGCTGCGTCAGGTGTATCCTCCGCTTCGAACTCATCCCCAAAGGTATCTGCGTTATCGGTGTCGGCATTGTCGCCATAAGTATCCGCAGTCAAATCGAAGTCGGTTTCTTGCTCGAAAGCTTCCTCTTCTTCTCCCAGCATAGCCTGTAAGGCTTTGTTGCTGGCCAGGTTAGCAGACAGGTTTTTGTTTTTCAGGTTTTTTAGCATGATGGTTTCCTCCCTGTATTGGTGTATAATGATGGTAGTAGTTTATATATGGCACCAGACGGCTGAGCTAAAGCCGCTGGTGCATTTTTTTAGTCACTAAGAACCGCTAGGCGCTGAGCGCTTCGGTGTCTAAGGCGCTTTTGTACAGATGCAGCAGCCTGGGGCGGCACTCCTTATCCTTGCTGCCGCGTTTCCTGGTTGGGATGGTGCGCTTGGGACAACGCTGAACCCTTCCGTCACTGCTTTTCTCGGTATAGATAAGCTTCGCCTCATCCAAATGCTTCCAGAGTATGCGGGGCGATACGGAAATGTTCTGGCTGCGTCCTGACAGAAAGCGATTGACAGCACTATAGGTTGCCTCGGGCAGCAGGTAGAAGTATTGCTCATCCTGCCAACCGATGCGCTCGCCAAAGGAGGTACTATAGGGGTCCTCCTCCATACCTGCCGACAGTGCATCCACGCGTACCTTGCTGGTAACAAACAGTTCCTGCAGAACCTCCAGGAATATTTCGGCGGGACGCTCCTGCGCAACAAGGGCATTCTGGTCGCCGATAAGATGCGCAAAAACAGTTTCGGCGTCGTTTAAAAGCTGCGCGGCATTTTCAGCGGTGCAAGCCCCTGCATATTGCATGTACAGGAGCATCCTGTGAAAGCCGATGTACAGCCAAGCTGCTGCCTCGCCCGACCTGCCATGTGCCGCTTTTTCCTGAAAAGCGGCCCTTTTGTCGATAAACTCGGCATAGAGCATTTCAGGCAAGGCGTCCATCTGCGGCAGGAGCCATTCGATATACCCTCTCATGGCTTGCGCAAGAAGCGGCGCTTCCTGCTGCGCCTTGGTCAATGCCTTCAGGTCTACTGCGCCCTGCAGCAGTTCCACCCCGAGAAAGTGGGCTACAGAGGATTCGCCGGACGGCAGGTCTTCCCCCGTTACCAGTGCCATACCCCTGGGCGGAAACTCCTTTTGAAACTTTATGCTGGCAGTCAGCCTGCCCCGCCCAATACGGTCACCGTACATTCTTAATATCCGCTGGGCGGTTTGGGCCATTTTTTGCGCTTCGTAGCTGGAGGCTTCGGGATGGAAGTCATCAATGAGCAGCAGGGTATCCTTGGTTGCAAACGCCTTTCTTTCGAGGGCGTTCGCGGTATCTTTAAAGGAGGCAGGCGGACTCTTGAGCCCGAAATCGCCGAAATGCGAAAGAAAGCTCATCCCCAGCGAGGTTTTCCTGGTGCCAGTGCCGCCAAACAGCCATAATACGAAGGTTGGTTCTATGCCAGCCCTACGCAGAGCTTCGCAGAGAGCGCACAGATATACCAACGCCAGCAGCGGGATGGTGACTTCCAAGGGGGCCACCATGAGCAGTCTGAGACTTGCTTGCGCGGCTCTCTTCAATTCTTCGACAGCCTGATCGAGGCGATATTTCTCTAGCCCCCGCTCCAATTCAACCGCAATGTTGTCAGCGCCTATGGAACCGTTTGCGTGCAGGAAGCACCACGTCCCGTCAGGCAGCCTGCGCCAGCCCAGGTGCGTATAGATATAGTGTGTATCCACCTCTAAGCCCATGTTTTGAATGGCGTCACGGCACAGATCCTGCGTACCGAATCCAGGTTTAATGGACACGCCGAGGCCCCAGGCTTCGGTTACCCAGCCCATCCGCTTAAACTCAGCGGCTGAAACGTCGACCGGCGCAAGTTTCTTGCCGCCAGCCTGTAGGCCTTCCAGACGGAAGGTCCGTTCCTGCGAAACGCCGTCATCGCGAATAACTTCTTGCGTGGGCCTGGCCACAAAGTTAGCAATCTTGAATGGATTTTCTTTGCGGTCAAACCCCAGCAGGTTTCCTCTTGGGTCAAGCGTATAATCGGGATTGTCCTGGAGTGCCGCTACATACGGCGTATAGGCTGGATCATTAGGCGGCAGCGGCTTCTGCATGTCTTTAATGAAAGCGCCCGGACTGTTGGTCACTTCGCCGGTTTCATTCTCATTCGCTACATGGAAGCAGCGTTCAACTCCGCCCCGTGTGCAGCCTATCGTCGTGCACCGTACCATCGGACCGCCAGCATCTCCTGCCTTATCGACAAGTAGGTGGATACGCTGCTCGCTTCTTGCATCATGCTTGGCGCTCAGTCTGGAAAAGGCAAAGGCCGCTTCGGCATGACCGGCGTTTACAAGCAGGCTTACCCATTGAAACCACGCATCCTCCGAAAGGCCCTCCGCGCTTTGGGTAGTCAACGCCTGCGCAAACTTTCCGCAACGCTGCATACGCTCGAACACATCGGCTACATCCGGCTGCGGCTTGGTTTCCGTCTTATCCTTGCGTTTAGCCTCTTTCACCTTGCCCGCCATGCGGCTAAGCATCCACTCGGGGGCGTCGGCCAACTCAACATCTTTGGGGGTATGGCCTTTAATCCAGGTGTAAGGCTTGCCGTTCTGCGAAGGCGGGACTATCGTCTGCTGCCCATCTCCTAGAAAAGCCAGCTCACTATGTTCACCTTCGAGCTTGTCAACCCACTTCGAGGCTTTGCCAATCCCTTCGGGCAGACGGTAGAGCAGCCTACGCCCCGCTTCACTGCCGGGCGTCTTATACATCCAGGTTGCGGGAATGTCTCCCCCGCTGATTTCCTGGAGACTTTCCCAAGCCTGCGGCCCGTCAACATCAATGCCTACAATGCCTGAAGCCGCCCCCAGTACTAAACCGATGTTCATATTAGGCCATTTTACCAGCCACTCCTCGATTTCCTCAGTAGTTGGCACGGCACTACGCTTAGCCCACTCGGAAATGAGCGGCTTCTTGCCTTCACAAGGAATGACTGGCAGCCCCATCTTTTGATACCGGAACAGGGACTCTCTGATTTTCTGTGTCTGTGTTTTGTTGTCAAACTGTTCTGGCAAAATTCTCACCCTCCATGGTCTTGAGGGCTATGCGAGCGGATATTTTCCGCCCTGATTGCCCTCATATAAATCTAAAGTCTAAAAAACAAACCCTAAAAACAAAACTCTTATGCTAAGTTATATGCTGCTGTTTTGACCTGCTCTTGAATTAGATGTAACCTATCTAGAATTTTTATATCGCTCAAATTATCGCTCTCATGCATTAATCCAGCTAATTCGTCTCCTGCCCATGATAATAACTCATAGGAATCCTCAACCTTATCGCAGTAATCATTTAGATAATTTACAAGTACGTCAACTATGATCTTCATGTTTTGACCGTTAACACTATCAATTGCTTTAATAACTACTCGCAGACTTTCATGTATATCCTCATAGTGACTGTTTTGTGTCACGTCTGAGCTATCACTTGGACTAAAAACCTCATAAACTGGTTGCCCAAGTACTGTATTAACAGCACTTAGAAATTCGACGTATCCCCAATCCTCTTTCTGCCACCTTGAGGTTCTTAACATTCTCATGACCATACTTGCATTTTTCTGAGATATCCCTTCAGATAATGCCGCTATGATCTCATCCTCATCCGCCCCCTCTATAAACCTTTCAGCGGCTTTGTAAATTATTGGGTTACCCTCTTGTTTCATGCTAAATCCTCCTTGTTACATCGGTGCTATCATCACCTAATTCCCTGTTACGTGAAGATTACACCTGACTTTGCTATAGTCACTAGGGATGTTCCCTAAGCGCAGTTTCATTGTACAAAAAATGAAGAATTGCTATCGACGACATTCCAAAGCAAGTTTTGTCGTCATTGAAGTTAAAAAAAAAGAACCGATAGCAATTAGCTATCGGCCTTTTCTTCATTCAATTCTCTCTCAAACTCTAGCAATGCTAGCTTTGTTTTAATAGTTTCTTCAGTTCCTGGTGTATGGCTCCTGCCCATTTCAAAACAATTTCCTGCCGCAATTCCTCCATTATTGATATTTGGTGCGGATATGGTAGGTCTCGAATGTTCAATATGGTGGTATTGATTGCCCCAAATATTTCCCAGCATGCCGCCCAGAAGCTATATTGTATGTCCTCATCCAGTCCTGCCAGATAATGATGCCAGGTTTCTTCATCCAGCTTATCTTTAGTATAATCGGCGACATTGTTGAAGAAGCGGATTACGTCTTCTGGATTTACGTTCTCTCGCTTATCCTCCAAAAGTTTGTCTGTATAATTATCCCTCTGATCTAGTTCTAGCACGATTGCCTCAAAAATTGATTTATTTCTCTCTTCAATAGAGTAGTGGCTATTTTCATCCTTCCACTCTGCTCCAATTCCGCCGAAGCGATCTACTAAAGCAGCAAACCTTCGTTCTAGGTTACGGGTTGCTCCCTTTAATTTTCGATCATTTGCTAAGTGCTTAATTATTGCCGATACAGTAGTTCTACCAGCAATAGGACGTTTGAAGCTTCTTTCTGTCTTATTAGCCATTGTTTACCTCCTGAGTAGACATTGTATCCAATAACCACTATTCTACACTAATCATCTTTACATCTAAAGTACAATGAATGCACTTTCATGTTCTTTCTTAAAAACAACAAAAAGACAGCCTGAACTCTTGCATTTTGCAAAAGTTCAGGTTCTATCTTTTTTGGGAATTATATCGCATCCTCGCCAAACTCTTCCCAGAACAGCCTTAATGCGTTATTTATGACTCTAGTCTGGCTATAGCCCCGGCTACGCATAATCTGTAATTGTACGTAAACATCCCGTTCCAGATAGATCGTAATCCGCTTATGTCGGTCTTCAAATTTTACACTAGACAAAGTACTCTCGGCTGGAATTACAGTAAATTGATTGATTTGGTCCAGCTTCTGCTTACTCTCCCACAGCTTATCCATTCCCATTTGCCATCCCCAGCCTTTCAATGACTTCCTTCGTCAGATGTCGAATCTGGCCCAGGACGCGGCTATGCCATGCCAGCTTTCGCACGGGCACTCCCTTGCGTATCGCAGTTGGAATAGCCGAATCGTAGCCAACAGATGCGCGAAATACCGAGTTACCAAAGCTATTGTATACCTCTTCAACCATTACTTTAGTCAGCTTGCGGCGGTGGTCAATTTTGTTAACCAGAATGCCGAGGATGTGCAAATCCCTGTTCATGACCTTCTGGATATGCGCCAAATCGTCCAGTAGCTGGCCCAGGTTGGCTACGCTGAACGCCTCCGCATCGCTGACAACCACTACCTCGTCACTGGCCACAAAGCCTGCCAATGCGGATTCGCTTAATGCTGGCGGATGATCAATGATGACAAAATCGACTTCTTCCAATCGTTCATTTCTGAGATAATGCAGCAGGATTCCCTCGCTGCCGCGAAAGTCGAAATGCACAATATCCCTGCTGCCCGGAATGAGGTACAGGTTCTCACCGACCTCTAAGCAAGCGTTATCCAAGCTGCATTGCTGGCGAAGCAGGTGAAAGATGCTGCCGCCTTCGTAGTCTCCCTGCACATAGATTTTGCTGAGGTCGCATTGGGAGTCCAGGTCCACCATCAGAACCAAATATCCCATCTTCGACAGTTCATAGGTCAAATTAGCCGAAATTACCGTCTTTCCTACGCCGCCCTTGCGGTTGGCTATGCTGATTATTTTCATAGACCTTCCTCCAAAAATACAAAAATGTAGACGTAGCCGTAGAGCCTACGGCTACGTCTACTTATTTTTTTGTTTTGGAGGAAAACTAAAAAAGCTCTATGATTGAAAAAAGAAAAGCAACGTCAAAATTCTTATAAAAAAAGTCAAACTGTACTACTCAAATCATTCTAAAGGAGGAACTACCTCTTCAAAAACAATCTCTGTATTCTCTCCACATTCTTCACATTTTAAAATTAATTTTTTCACATACCCATCTTCACCCAAGTCATCATTAATAATCTTCAGTTTTTTGCTTTTACAGACCCTACACTTACACTGAGCAATTGGGTCGGAAACTTTCTGTCTTATGTTTTCGTAGATACCTACTAACGATGTACAAAGAGTAACACATGTTGATGCTTCATAGAATGTTGAATTGCTCGAATGGGTGATTTTACATGCATAATCCCAGGTAGCTTCCGTAACTTTCTTTATGATACTTCTATAGTCTCCATTATCTGATCCATCCAAGCAGAATTGAAGAAACAGCTCTGCCTTTTTCTTAAAATTTGATGCTTGCGGCTGCTCTTTATCACTTGCCATTTCTTCAAAATAGACAGAATTTCCTAACTCAATTAGTATTTCTCTACACTGCACCCCAATTGCTTGAAAATCTTCAATTTCTACTGCAGTATCTATTGATGAGGCAATAATCTTGAGTTTCCTAAATAATTGCGGAGCAATATCACAGCCTAAAGTTATTGCCTCTATAAATTCCTCCGGTTTGTATTCAGAAGAAGCATTCATCCTATCCATTAATCCCATATGAAAAGAGTAAACCTCATCAGCAGAAAAATAATAGGCTTCTTGAGGGTATAAATTCATTGGAACAGAGTCTCCTTCGACGACCCACCAAGCTCCTTCTGTATCAGTTTTAACATTCCAAACTCGTACTTCTACGCCTAAATCGTTAAATTCATGCTCCGGTTTTGCACTCACAACCTTACATTTATTTTGACTTTGCCATTCAACATATTTAGAAACTTCCTCCAAGGTTCTGTTAGCCATTATTTTTAACTCCTCGTTCATATTAAGATAAGTCGGTAATGTTCTCTAAACCATATGTTTCCCTCAAAGCGTATAAATCCCTTCCGATTTTCAAGCCCTGCACCATTTCACCGTGCTATTTTCTCTCCAAAAAGGTAACCGCTTACTGAATCAATTTCGAGGGCAATCAGGGCAGTTCACCTTTTTCACTAAAAACGCACAAAAAAAGCCCTCAAGCCCTGCAGAAACAGGACTTGAGGGCAAAAACCAGCACCGTTACCAGTGGTACGGTTCTCCCCGGCTAATCTTAAATGCGCGGTACACCTGCTCTACCAAAAGCAGCCGTATCATCTGATGGGTGAACGTCATTTTTGAGAAGGAAAGTCTTTCCTTAGCTGCCCTCACTACTTCAGCGGACAGTCCGAAAGCCCCGCCGATGATAAAGGTTATATCGCTTTGGCCGCTGAGGGCCAGACTGTCAAACTTGGCGGCCAATTGTTCCGAAGATAGCGCCTGGCCGGCGACATCGAGCACAATGAGATAGCTTCCCGTCCGCACGGCTTTTAAAAGGCGCTCACCCTCACGGGTGAGCGCTTGTGCTTTTTCTGCCGGTGACGGATTGTCCGGCATACGTTCTTCCGCAAGTTCGCTAATGTCCAGCTTGCAGTAAGGCGTAAGCCTCTTTAAAAATTCCTGAATACCGGCAGCTAAATACTTTTCTTTAATTTTCCCTATGGCAACAATTGTTATTTTCATCGTTATTGTTCAGGCATTTCTTCCAGCAATACTGTGATGGTCGAGTTTTGCCCATTGCGTTTTATGACCACTTCTACTTTGCTGCCTACCTGCTGGCTGTCAAGTACGGCTCTAAGTTCAGCCACGCTATTGGTTTCAGCACCGGCGACTTTGAGAATGACATCCCCTTCACTAATGCCGGCCTTGCTGGCCGGACCGGAAGGAGATACTTTAGCCACATAAACCCCCTTGTCCAGTTTAAGTTCATAGCCGTATTTCGCGGCGGAGGCCTGGTCTAAAGCGCCTACTCCCAGATAGGCCCTGACCACCCGGCCTTTATCAATCAGGGATTGCAGTATCGGGCGGGCACTGTTGATAGGAATGGCAAAACCGATTCCTTCTACACCTGACAGGGAAATTTTCGCGCTGTTAATCCCGACAACCACCCCGTCGGCATTAACAAGGGCCCCGCCGGAATTGCCGGGGTTAATGGCAGCATCGGTCTGGATGAGTTTGAAACGACGCTCGCCGATATCAAGCGACCGGTTTAAAGCACTGATTACACCGGCGGTGACACTGCCTTTGAATTCAAGGCCAAGCGGGTTACCGATCGCAATAGCCGGTTCTCCCACCATAAGCGAATCCGAATCGCCGAGCGTAGCTACCGGCAGATTATCGGCCTCCACTTTTACAACAGCTAAATCTGTAGCCTGGTCGACACCAATCACTTTACCGTCCACGGTACGGCCATCCGACAAGGATACGGATATTTCCTGCGCATCCTGCACAACATGATAATTAGTCGCTATGTATCCTTGCGCGTCAAAGATAACGCCTGAGCCTGTTCCTTGTTCGACCAGTACTTTGCGGTTGCTAAAAAAGTCGCGGGCCAGTCCTTTGTTGGTAATCCCGACAACAGCCGGTCCAACCGACTGTGCCGCCCGGACAATGGCTGTATTGCGGGCTTCCGAAACCTGTGCCTGAACAGTAGGCGGCTGCAGCGCTTTAAAGGGCGATTCTGTGTTTGGCTTCTGAGATTTATCCATAACTTTGCCGGCACATCCCAGCACCAGGGTAGCGCCAACAATCATACTAATTAATGATATAACAATATAGGGTGTCAGCTTTTTGAACCATTTCATATGATCGCCTCCTATTGGTGTTTGCAAATTCCTGATATTTGCTCAGGATAGGTAAGATGCAAGGTAATGTCTTGATTCACCTTACAGCCTTCTTGGGTTATAATATCGGCAACCGTTTTTTCCGCCAGTTCGGGCCGGTTATTTTCCTGGCTCATATGTGCCAGAAATACATCGGTGTGCTGCTTGCGGTTCAGTCGCGCCAGTGTCCAGCCGGCATCGGTATTCGCCAAATGCCCGCGGTTGCTCATAATTCGTTTTTTCAGAGGCCAGGGGTAACTGCCGTTTTTCAGCATATCAACGTCATGATTTGACTCTAACACCAACACGTCGGAAAAGGCTAATGCTTCTTTGACTGTCGGCGTTACAAACCCGAGGTCGGTCGCTATCCCTACTTTGGTACTGCCTGCATATAGACGAAACCCGACAGGATCGGCCGCGTCATGGGAAATACCGAAGGGTTCAATTTTTACCTTGCCGATATCCAGACTGTCGACAAGCGTCAGGCAGCATTCATCCGGCAATACATGGCGGCAATACATGGATTGCCAGGTATCCGGCCGGGCGTATGCGGGCAGATGATATTTTTTGAGCAGTGTCGTCAGCCCGCTGACATGATCGCGATGTTCATGGGTGATGAGTACACCGTCAAGATCTTCAATATTGGTTCCGAGTTTAGCAAGGGACTGCTTGATGCGTCGTGTACTAATACCGGCATCCACCAATAATTTGGTGTTTTCCATTTCCACAAATATAGCATTTCCGGTACTGCCACTGGCTAAAACATGAATTTGCATAATTACCTCTTTGATTAACTATCTTATTGAAATTAGCAATATATTCGACCCGGCAGCCAACAAATCCTTTTTCCCTAAATAAATTATGAACTTACTCCGAAAAAATCTACTTTGCCCGGTAATTAATCGAAGTTATCAATTAATATGTCCATGTCCGTTAGCTGCACTCTGCCGGCAGTTTGGCTGTGACCGCTTCCCGCAGTGCCGCCGGCAGTGCCGCCAATAAAGTTGCGGTAATCTCCCTTAGCCTTATACTGGTTTTCGCTTCAAACCGCAAGGTAAACAAGGGTTCCGTCACCGAGGCACGAATCATCCCCCAGCCATCATCAAACTCAATGCGTACTCCATCGATCCGGTTAGGCTTATAAGCGGCCAGTTTCGCCGCCACCTGATGAAGAATGGATTCCTTATCAGAACCTGTATAGGTAACGCGGATGTCCGGTGTCAGCAAATAGTTGGGAATGGCGTCTACCTGCGCGGCCAGACTGCCTTGTTTAGCTACTAATTCACATATTTTAAGCCCGGAAAACATACCATCGTCATATCCCAGTTCGCGGAAAAAAAAGTGGCCGCTGATTTCACCGGCAAACAATGCCTGTTCCTGAATAAAGGCAGTTTTGCTAAAAGTGTGGCCGGCGCGGGCCATAATGGGACGTCCGCCTGCTTTTGCCACCTCTTCCGGTACAACCATGGAACACTTGGCATCATAGATAATCGTACCCGGCCCGGCGGCAAGATACTGCCTGGCGATTAACACCATGATATCATCGTTATCAAGTGGACGCCCTGCTTCGTCAACAACGCCCACCCTGTCACCGTCACCGTCAAAGCCAATTCCCAGCGCCGCCCCTTCTGCCCGCACCACAGCACCGAGCGCAGCGAGGTTTTCCGGCAAAGCAGGATTGGGGGGCCGCTGCGGAAAACGTCCATCCGGCGTACAATTCAGTTCGACAACTTCATAACCCAGCCGCTTGAACAATGGGGGCGCAATGGTGGCGGTTGCACCGCTGCCGGCATCAAGCACAATTTTCAAATTCCCTGTATTGGCTTTGCCGGCCGTATACTCCAGATACTTCTCGATAACCGGCAACTGCGTGAGCTTGCCGTCACCGTGAGTCCGGGCATTTTGTTCAACCAATAGCCCAATATGAGCAATTTGTTCTTCGCTGACCGGTTTAGAACCAAGCACAAGCTTAAAACCGTTATACTGGGCAGGATTATGCGAAGCGGTTACCATAACTCCGCCGGTTGCACCGGCAGTCTGTAACGCATAGTAAAATACGGGAGTAGCTACTGTCCCGATATCAAGTACCTGGCAGCCGGACTCCACTAGCCCGTCAATCATCATTTTTTGCAAGGCCGGCGTAGATAAGCGTACATCCCCGCCTACCACGACCTGTTGTCCGGTAAGGATAACCCCGATGGCCAACGCAATTCGCCTGACCAAATCGTCGGTTAAGTCCCTGCCTGCCACACCGCGAATATCACACGCTTTGAAAATGCTCATGCCTTTCTCCTCTCTGGCTTAGAAAACCCGGCTACCCGCTGAACCTTTAGCACAGTGCCAGCCGACGGTTGCACTTATGTTAACAGAAGTCAATAATAAGTTCTGTTTGACTAACTAAAAGACTTGGCTATAGCCAAGTCTTTTAGTACTAGTCATTATTGTATCACTCCCGTAGGCCGGCTTCAACCGTTCTCTGTTCGCCGCGAAAAATAATAATTCATTTTATGGCTATTGTATTACCGGACACTCCACCAGGTGCACAGCGCAGGTAAAGCAGGGGTCAAAAGACCGGATCACCCGTCCGGCTTCAACCAAATTGGCGCCATCCGCTACCGGCGTGCCGATAAGCGCCTGTTCGACCGGCCCGCGCATTCCCTTGCTGTCACGCGGCGAAAAATTCCAGGTTGTCGGCGTAATAATCTGGTAATGAGTCACTTTATTATGCCGGTATTCCAACCAGTGCCCCAATGCCCCCCGCATAGCGTCAGTCAAGCCCACGCCACTTCCGCTGTCAAGCGGTGTAAACGGCTGGCAGGTGGGTGAATTGGGCACAATTTCATTCAGCCAGCCTTGAGTCAGGCGGCATATCTTTAATGTTTCTTCTGCCCTGGCAGCCAGACGGTCCATAACCGAAATTCCCCGGCGATAACCGCCATTAATAAACCCCCGCGCCAACGGCCCGCTCTCCACCGGCATATCATGATACCTAGGCGCCTTGACCCACGAATAAGCCTCCGCCTTGTCCCGGTCGGGGATAGTGCGTCCTTCCTGGGGGATTCGGCTTTCCTGATCATCAGTATACCAGCTATAGCGAATTTCCTCCGTAATCAAATTGGCGTCAAGTGCCTCCAATCCCTGCTTCATGATCAAGCCGGCTTTGAAAGCGCGTTCGCCTGTTACCGGTGCGGGAAACATGCCATAGGACATAAAATTGCCGTAGCCGCCCCCTATGGAGTAGTAATCTTTATAGTAATCAGCAATAACCCGGATATCATATAGAAAAAAGTTTTCTACCCACTCCGCCAATTCCTGCAGAATGGCGCTATAGGCCATTAGCCGCTCGCTTGACGCCTGCTCGGTAACGCCGGTAGGCATAATAGTCTGCTGATGCGGCGCCTTGGCGCCAAATACAGCCATAGCCTCATGCGCCCGCATAGCCATTACTGTACCTTCCTTGGCATGCTGCAAAAGTTCGGCGTTTAGTTTAGGCGGCAGGCGGAAATCCGCCTGCATTCCGGGCAAGTAAGGAGGCATGTCCGGCCCTTTGACATAGTCATACAATACAAGCAGATAAAAATGCCGCAAATGATTTTGAATGATATCCGCGGCAAAGATTAAGTTCGTTAACTGCTGGCCGGTTGGAGTTGGTGCAACACCAAAGGCTTGCTGCTGCGCCATAGCGGCGGCGACGGCATGAGCACCTGAGCAAATTCCGCAGATCCGCTGAGTAAACAGCGCAGCATCTTTCGGGTCGCGACCGACTAACATATTTTCAAATCCCCGGAACAAATGCCCGCCCAGCCAAGCATCTACAATCCTGCCGTTTTGCACCTCAACCTCAACTTTAAGCGGCTCATGGACACGTGTTACGGGAAAAACGGTCTGCCTGGCCATGCTGATCACCTCCTGTGTTTTTGCCCCGGGCGAAAAAAGTCAACGACTTTCTGGCGCAGTGTTCTGGGCAGCCTGCGTTTAACCTTACTGCGTTCCAGGCTTTTACTTTCGCTAATCAGTGCATTTTGCTGCCGAATAAGGTCATCCAGTTCCTGTTTAAGCTGTTCCAGATTTTCCGGGGGATCAGGCTCAGTGGGCTTCGTACCGTCGAGCCAGTGTTTCCCCACCCGCTTGGCAACAACACTGGTAGCAAGATACGCGCCGACTGCCGCCGTTCCCAAACCAGCCGCAGCCGCACCGAATTTTTTAATATTGACGGCGCCCAATGGCGTTTGCAGATCAGGTAAATGCTGATAAAACGGCATCGTATTATCAGGGAACCCCGGATTGGCACAGCCGATACACGGCGCGCCGGCTCTTACCGGCCAGTTAACATAATGATTCCACTGTCGTTTAGGGCAATCGGCATGGGTAATTGGTCCTTTACAGCCAACCCGAAACAAGCAACCGCTTTCACCGGGAAACGAGGCAAAAATTCCATCTTCAAACTGCTGGCGGCGCTGGCATAAATCATGGATGGTTTGACCAAAGAACATTTTAGGCCGGTTATAACTATCAAGCTCCGGTAAGCCGTACATAATGAGATGACTGAATGTACCTGTCATCCAGTCCGGGTTGGCAGGACAACCGGGAATATTAATGACAGGCTGTTTGATCACTTCCCATACTCCCTTGGCTCCTCCCGGGTTGGGATAGGCCGCCGCGGGACCGCCAAAGCAGGCACAGGTTCCGACAGCAATAATCTGTTTGGCTTTAGGAGCAAACTCCTGCAGCGCTGCCAGTCCTGTCACCATTTGATTGTCCCGCTCAAAAATATGATTATAGCGTCCGTTATCGGCAGTCATAACAGACCCCTCAATAACCAGCCAGAACTTGCCGGCTTCCTTTTCCACAGTATCCATTAACGCCTGCACAGCTTCCGAACCTTGTGCAACATTAAGCAGCCAGTTATACCGCATATCGATCATATCGGTAAGCACCTGATGAAAGTTGGGATTCACCGCATTTTCAAAAGAAATGGAATTGCCGGTGCAAGATCCAAGCTCCAGCCAAATAACCGGCGGTTTAGTCAGTTTGCCTTCAGCAAAAACCTCACGCATTATGGGTATGAGGCAGTCGGTTAAACTAACGCTCGCTATTGTGGCAGTACATAGTTTGAGAAATTCTCGCCGGGTGAGCATTGACTCCCCCCTTATAGGCAATATTACCGCAATGTTAATTTTCCCAAGATTGGTCAATCTATGTAAAAAAGGGCACGCCGGCAAGCGTATCCCTTAATTTGCAATTTTACTATATTGCTTCATATTGTTTTGGGCCCACAGATTCACCATTGTCTCATAGCTGGCATAATCCATACCCAGTGATCTTTCAATTGCCTTATTTACCGGTACACCCGATTTTAGAAATGCAAGGACCTGCGTCAATTTCGCATCCCCTTGGACTTCCGCAATATAGCGAACGGCTGCCAGTGACTGACGATAGGCCAGTGCTTGATTGGGCAACCCGTCAAAATCGTGGTCAAGTTCCTTAAACGAATATCCCCCGCCTGACAAGCCATTCTCTGCGGTTAACCATTCATAGCCGTTAACCTTATATTCAACATATTGAGCCAACCCTTCGGTAAACCAGCGGGTATAATTGCCCCTGGCCAGATGGTCCAATACCAGATGGGTATATTCATGAGCCAGCGGGCCGGTAGTAATAAACTCCTCGACCGATTGGCTGTTTTTCATCCAGGCCTTAGGCGACAAAATCTGAATGACTCCACCCCAGTAAAATCCCATGGCATTTGATTCCCCTACCCAGCCATAAGCCCCTTTCATGGCTTGACGGTCAGGATAGATCAAGATCAAAGTCTTTTTCTCCGGAGCATAGTTAAGCGTTGCCGTCACCGGCTCATAAGCCGCCTCGGCGGCGGTTGCCACCATATCGACGCTGTCAGCGTCACGCTCCGTATAACGAATAAAAAAATGCGGCGTCTCCCTGGCCAGCATATCTCTTGTCTGAAAATTAATCTTTAGAACAACTGCCTGCCGTACCAGAGGGTACAGCCACATTTGCGGCCGGATCGGCACCATGCTGACAATGAGACAGATCAGCGCCAAACCAATGATTAACGGCACACCGCCGGGAATTGTTTGCATAAAAGTACGCATGATTTGCTGCCCTCCTTTCGAGCAAGTAAAGGACATTATATCATGCGTACAAGTTTACTTCTACAGGTTTTTTATGTAAATATAAAGTATCGAATAGAATAACATCCTGCTAACCTTTTGGAACCGTACCGCCAACAATAGCAACTCCGCTACTTGTCCCCAGGCGCGTGGCGCCGGCGGCAATCAGTTCCTTGGCCTGTTCCAAAGTACGAATCCCACCTGAAGCCTTAATGCCAATTTTATCGCCAACGACCCGTTTGATTAGTTGAATATCAGCCACAGTCGCACCGCCTGTGCCAAAGCCTGTGGAGGTCTTAACAAACTGGGTGCCTGCTTCTATCACGGCGTGACAGGCGCGGCGCTTTTCTTCCTCGGTTAATAAACAGGTTTCAATAATAACCTTAACAAGAACGCCATCCGCAATCTCAACCACTTGCTTAATGTCATCCGTCACGACTTCCCAACGCCCCGCCTTGGCGGCCCCAATATTCATAACCATGTCCAGTTCACCGGCCTTACGGAATACGGCTTCTTTCGCCTCCGCTACCTTGCTGCCGGTAAAGGTTACCCCAAAGGGAAAGCCAATAACAGTGGCGGTTTTTACTCCCGTACCGGCCAAACAATGAGCAGCCAAATCAACATAAATAGGCTGAACACAAACAGCGGCAAACTTAAACTGTTCCGCTTCCTCACATAGTTTGATAATATCCTCTACCCTAGCTTCCGGCTTAAGCAGGGTATGATCAATGTAGCCTGCCAAATTCATTATTCATAACCTCCCTTAGTGCAAAAAACCAGGCTGTGGCACATTTCCGGCTAATCCGCCTTTTTTTGTCTGCGCAGCCGTTTTAAGGTTTCTGATTCTGGTTAAGACAATGAAATAACGAAAAGACTGCCGACATGCGGCAATCTTTTCGTTATTTTCACTGGACGGCTAACTTGCTGCCGAAGCGGCCGCCTGACATTTGGGACACACACCATAAAAATAAAATTGTTGGCCCTGGATGGTATACTTAGTCGTTGCAGCAACCTGATCGGTAAACTCAGTAGAATCCACCCCATGCAAGTCATCAACCCGGCCGCAGCACATGCAACGAATATGCGGATGATTTGTGGTGTCAGCGTCATAGCGAAAACTATCTTCGCCAACGTTAAGCACCTGTACCAGCTTCAAGGTTTTTAAAATCTCAATTGTTTTATACACGGTCGCCAAACTCATGGTCGGATATACCGGCTGAAGCTCGTTGTAAATCATTTCCGCACTGGGATGCGCTTTCGTGGCAACTAAAGCATTATAGATCGCCAATCGCTGCGGCGTAACTTTGAACCCTTTGTCTCGTAACAATGACGTTACACAAATATCCACAGATCTCCCCTACCCTTACTACAAATTACCACCGGAAAATTGTTATTGAATAGTTCTTTTTCTATTTTACATCTTACTAATTGGCAATGTCAAGGAATTTTACGCAAAGAATTTTTATGCAAAAATAAGCCGGGAATTCTGCATTAGTATGCAAAATTCCCGGCTTGTTGTCTCATTATCTGCCTATATGGCTACTGCCCTTGGCTAAATTTAGATTGAACCTGGGAAATTTCCTGCGGGCTGGCGTTTTTCACATTATAGTAACCTTTTTGCTGCATTAAGTCGAAAATTTGTTTTTCCTGACTGTGAACATCCCCCAGAATGGTCAGATAGTCCCGGCGAAGTGTATCGTTGGTGGACTCCAGTGCAAAAGTATTAACAGCCGCCGCTGTATACTTGGCTTCGTTGAGCGCAAGCTGCAAAAGTTCACGTTCGGAAAGATTACTGCCTTGGCCACTCATGCCGCTTTGCATTTGCTGCCCGGATTGTTGACCCATTTGTGCCACGTTATCACCTCAATTATTGTAAATTCTGACCTGCATTTAGATGTTTGCTCATGGTTTGAACATGCTGCTGACTCTTTTGACCGAGCTGTTGGAAAAGTTGCTTAGCCTGAGCATCTTGCACATTGCTGGCAAAGTAACTCATCGTTTTGGCACAATTTTGCTCCATGCCCAAAAAATCTTCAAGATGCATCAATTCTTTGGATGATAACACATGTATTCCCTCCTTTGCGATTTATTGGAAATAGCATGTGTAGTAAACGCAGTTTCTATTCAGTTTTACCCTATTTTACCATCCTGTGGCTTATGACATTCCACGCGGTTGCGTCCTTGTTGTTTTGCATGGTAAAGTGCCTGATCGGCAGCATCAATCAATTCTGTTTTTGGATCACTCCAGGTACTGGAACTCTCAAAGGTGGCTACCCCTAAACTAATCGTAATTTCGATAACTGTCTGATCCACTTCAAACTTGGCATTTTCAATAATCTTCCTAAAGGTTTCAGCCAATTGCACCGCCTCAGCCAGGCAGGTCTCCGGCAGGACTGCCGCAAATTCTTCGCCGCCGTAGCGGGCAGTCATATCGGTCTGACGGAAATTTTCTTTTATTAATACTCCCATCCTCTGTAAAATCGCATCACCTGCCAGATGGCCCCAGGTATCATTCACTTTCTTGAAAAAGTCGATATCAAACATGACCAGGCTTAACGGCCGATGATAATTGATGGTACGGCTAATCTCGCGTCCAAGGACAATTTCAAATTGACGGCGATTGGCCAGCCGGGTTAAGGGATCGGTAAGCGCCATAGCCTGGAAATGATCGTATAAATAAGCCCGTTCAAGTCCAATTGCCGTCTGGCTGGCAATGGTGATTAGCACAAGTTCTTTTCCTGGTGGAATTTCTTGCAGCGGGTCATTCCAGGCAAGAACGATCAGCCCCTGCAGTTTACCGCTCGCCAGGAGCGGCAGAATATTCAGGCGCCGCGATAAAAGCACCGACATGGTAATCAGTCCCCGCTCACTCTCATAGGCGGTATCTGCATCGATATTACTAAGCCCGCTCCAGGGCCAGGTCATCTTGCTATCAGAAAAAATATGCTGCAAATGGTTAATTTCCTTTTGTTCTAAACCGTTGGCAAACACCGGTTCAGTATGGATGCCGTCGTCCCGGTGGTGCATGATAAATGCTACAACACCATTTGCAGCAAACAGATTATACAATTTATCCGCTATGCCGGTCAAAATGGCTGCCGGTGATTTCTGCATCGCCAGTTCCTTAACAATGTCATACAGTAAGCTAAGTTCTTCAAAGCTTTCAACCGTAGTTTCATAGGCCCTGGCATTTTTAATGGCTTCACCCGCTTGATGGGAAAAGACACTTAAAAATTGGGCGTCATGAGTAGTAAAATTTTTTTCTTTACGGGAAAAAATCTCCAGCACGCCAATTACATCACCGTTATGCCTGATCGGTGCGCCAACCATGGATTTTAACCCGGCCCGCCTCACAGCGTCGATCATCCAGTCCGGATAAAGACTAAGCCGGTCAACCACAAGCGGCTTTTTCTCAAGATATACTTTCCCCATAAAACTATTTTCCGGACTGATTTTATCCGGAGGTTTAAAACTGCTGATATAGGCTACAATTTCCAGTATTTTATCTTTGACCAGCGCCAGATATACATGCTCACACTGAAATACTGTTCCCGTTGCCGAAACGACCTGCTGCAACATCCCATCCAGATCGTGTTTACTCGCTAGCGTAGCCCCTAACTGGATGAAGGCTTGCTTTAGGATGCGTTCACTGTCTTTGGTGTCTTTGTATAACGTCATATTCTTAGAAACCATGGCCCTAAGCGCGCGATTAAGGCGCGCAATTCGAATATAGGGACATAAGAAAGATGTTTGCAGTAAAGCTCTTAGTACACAATAATAGGCTGCAATTTTGTAGATATGTCCCAGCAAGTTGATACTGTCATAAACATCGCTATATAAAGTAAAGGCCACTCCGGCCACCATACTGAAAATCAGGCCGACCCGCAGCAAATATACTGCTTTATGGGCAGAATTCCGGTGGCCGTACAGATATACAGCCAGAAGATTCAGCAGCACGGTCAGATATTCCAGGACAACTTTTCCCAAGGTTATTCCTTGTCCTGGTATAAACATTGGTGGCAGGGATTGTTCAAATGCTATGACCAAGGCTATGGAGACAAACGCCGTTACCAATGTTACTGATAGAAGATACAACCGGTGAAAAGCCGGATTCTTGCTGCGGCGTGGGATATAAACAGCTGCCAGCAGGCCGGCACCGGCCAAAAGCCGGCTGATAATCCAAAACAGCGCCGCCTTATTTCCATTATTTGCGGTTATAAAATCGGGCATGCCTTTATAGGACAACAAATGTGCCAAATCCAGCAGGCCTACCGCCAAAAAAAACATAGCTATCACCAAATCGCGGCTGTTTTTGGTTTGCGGCCAACCATACCAAACAACAATAAACATAGCGAGTGCTATGCTTATACAAATAATCTCACAAGCAGAATGGAAAATCAGATAATTCTCATTGACATAAACAATATAAAAAACTTTAGGCACCCAGGAAAATAGCCCCAGGATACCACATAATACGGAAGCAAGAACTGCTAACTGGACACTAGAGCGCATGTGATTCACCAACAGCGACACCTTTATCCCCCCTCCCAAGAAGAGCACACATAATACCTATGCTACTAACATAATATGCCGCAACTAAGTTGGGTGTTCCTAACATAAAATGTCAGACGAAAGTCCTAGATAACTAGGACTAAGATGCATTCCTTTTCTATTATCAGTTTTGTATAATAATGGTAGGCACAAAAAAGGAGGCCATTTTATGCTTATCAGCGAGATAACTGCCGGTATGGTACTGACACAGGATATTGTTGATGACAATGGCAATTTGCTCCTGGAACAGGGGATTGCCCTTACTGAACAATACATAAGCCGCCTTAAGCAACTGGGAATAACCAATATTCCTGTTTTTGATTCTTGCGCAGTCAGCTTAAAAAACCACACAGTTATTATGCCGGAACTTCGCAGTGATTTAACCAACTGCTTTCGGTCACTGTATGATAAAAAAACCCAAAGTATAATACATGCCGGCCTGCATTCCTTAGCGATCCAAAAAATCCGCTACACCATTGGACAGGTTATTGATGAGACGGAAAAGAACCTGGGAGAAATTGTGAATATTCAGGTACGCCAACCAGGTCAAGACGAAGTCGCTCACGCTGTTAACGTCTGCCTTATGGTGGTAGCGACAGGGCTTTATATGCGACTGCCACGACCGGTACTTATGGATTTAGCGCAGGGGGCTCTTTTTCCTGACCTGGGTAAACTGGTTTTACCGGCTCCCGACGGACCGGCAGCTTATCCGGAGCACTTGCACCCAATTTACGGACAGCAACTTTTACTTAAGAATAAGTTGGGTACCCTCGTGGCCCGGATTGCCGCTGAGCATCATGAACGTTATGATGGCGAAGGCTATCCTGCCGGCTTGGCCGGCAGAGAAATTCATCCTTTGTCCCGTTTAGTGACTATTGCCAACTACTTTGACAACAACATTGCTTGTATATCCAAAAGTGGCGGTTCCCGCAATACGGTTATGGAAACTATGCTGGCCAATGGCAATACTATGTTTGATATGTATTTGCTGCGGGCTTTTTTTCATACAACACCGCTCTATTCTGTTGGCTGCTTTGTCAGGCTAAATACCAACCAAAAAGCTTATGTCATAAAAAACAGAGTTCATTTTGCAGCAACCCCGACTGTACACGTTACCACAAAAGGCCCGCGCAGAGACTGTCCGGCTATTAACCAAATCGTCGATTTGGCTATAAAACCCCAGCTTTTTATTATAAATGTAATTGCCGAGTAAATAATGATCGTCACGCTGGCTGCGTGACGATCATTATTTACCCCACTTTTTTGCATTAAAACGCCACCACAACATAGCACTCCGAATCAAATAGTCGCCGGCGGTAATATACCAGGCGGCTGTTACGTCATAGCCCCAGACACGAATAAATAAATACACCAGCGGCAGGCGTATCAGCCATACCCCAAAAGTAGTAATATACATGGGCCAGCGTGTATCCCCCGCCCCTCTAAGAGCTCCGGCAAGAACAAAGCAGACGGCCAAAGTAGGCTGCTCCAGAACGGAAATCATAACACATAAGGTACCCCAATAAATAACATGCGGATCGGCGATAAATAAACCAGTCAACGGTTTAGCCAATACAAAAATGACCACTCCGACCACCGACATTCCCAGGCAGGCAATTCGATTGGTGAGTCTGGCAAATTGTACGGCCCGGTGAGGCATGCCTTTACCCAAATACTGGCCGACAAGCGTCATCGACGCTACCGAAAAGCCAAAACCCGGCATAAATGACATGGACTCAATCTGAATAGCAATCTGATGGGCGGCAAATTGTAAGGCGCCTACGCCGGCCAGCATAAACGCAAATGCCATCCGGCCGCTTTGCATCGCTAATTGTTCTAAAGCAGCCGGTGCACTAATCTCGACAATGCGTTCAATCACCTTATTACGGATAACCAGAATATGCCGCCAGGCTAACCGGATATTTTTAAGTCTGTTAAGCACAGCCAAAACTGCCAGGGCGCCTGCCATTTGAGATAACCCAAGACCCCAGGCGGCACCATACGGGCCCATGGCCGGCAGGCCGTGCCCGAAAATCAGTATGTAGGAAATCAGTATGGCGGAACTATTACTGAAAAAAGTAATATAAAAGGCCGTCTCTGTTTTGCCCATGCCGCGCAAAGCGGCATTGCCGATCGACATGACTAAAAACCAAGGTGTAAACAGCAGCGTTACTCTAACTAAGCCGGCGGCCAATTCGGTCACTGCGGGCTCTGCCGCTGTTAACCCCAGTGCAGGCGCAGCTAAAAACCAGCCAACAACAGCCAATACTATGCCTAACATTGCCCCAAGCATAATGGCTTGACCCACAATATTCCGTACTTCCCGCCAGTTGCCTGCTCCCGTTTCGCGGGCCACAATGGCCGCTGCCCCCGTACCGGCCGCGGCAAATACCATTGCCGCCGAAAATTGCATCATGGTGGCCAGGCCAACGGCAGCCAAAGGCACGGCCCCCAATCTGCCTACCATGGCAGTGACCAGCGCATTAACCGCCATAACGGCCACCCCTTCAAAAATCACCGGCCAGGCAAGCTTTATAATTTGCCGCCGCATATATGCTTTTATCGAAACAATCACTATGGAAGCTTCCCCCTACAAGGAATTTTATGGAATATCCGGTTTTCTTATATTGTACTAACCGTACAAACTGATTATAATAAGAAAAGCTAAACTAAGTAAAGATGGTGAACAGATGCAAATTACCGATATCCCTGTCATTATTGCTCATGAGCTGGCCGTTAAACCCCAGCAGGTAACGGCCACCATAAATCTTTTGGATGACGGCAATACCGTACCGTTTATTGCCCGTTACCGCAAAGAAGCCACAGGCGAGCTCAACGAGGAACATATCCGTACGATTGAAGAGCGTACCCAATATCTCAGGAATTTTATTAAGCGTCAGGAAGAAATTCTCGCAAGTATTGAAGCCCAGGACAAATTAACCCCGGAATTAACACAGGCTATTCAGTCTGCCACTAAATTGCAGGAATTGGAAGACCTTTATCTGCCTTACCGGCCGAAAAAACGAACCCGGGCACAAATCGCCAGGGAAAAAGGCTTGGAACCTTTGGCGGAAATTATGCTGTCCCAGCAGCTCACCACAGGCGACTTACTGGTGATTGCGGCCGAATATATCAGCGAAGAACAAGAAATAACAACTGCGGAACTGGCACTAAGCGGTGCTCAGGATATTATTGCCGAAACGGTCAGCGAAGAGGCCGCTATTCGTGCGTTGCTTCGCAAAGAATTGTGGCAAAAGGCGGAAATCGCCACCCAATTAAGCGTAGACGAGGCGGAAGCTAAGGAATTCCTGACCTATAAGGAATACCGCGAACCGGTCAGACATATGCCGTCCCACCGGATCCTGGCCGTAAACCGCGGCGAAACCAAGGGAGCACTGAAAGTAGAACTTGCCATTGACCATGAGGCTAATATTCGTTTGATTGCGGGCAAAATTATTACGGCCGACTCTATCTGCAAACAAGCCATTACCGACGCTATTGCCGACGGCTATAAGCGACTGTTGTTTCCGGCACTGGAGCGGGAAATTCGCGCCTTGCTGACGGAAAATGCCGAAAAACAGGCCATTCGGGTATTTGGCCTTAATTTACGTCCCTTATTATTGCAAGCCCCGCTCGCCGGCCACACGGTTATGGGACTTGATCCCGGTTACCGCACCGGCTGTAAATTGGCAGTAGTCGGCCCAACCGGTGCCGTTTTGGCAACCACTACTCTTTATCTCACGATGAGTGACCGTCAGCGTCAGGAAGCGGAAACCAAAGCACTTGCACTCATCCGTACGCATGGTGTTACGCTCATTTCTATCGGCAATGGCACCGCCTCCTATGAAACCGAAGAATTTGCCGCTAATCTTATTAGTACCAACAACCTGGATGTTCACTATATTATCACCAATGAGGCCGGCGCATCGGTTTACTCCGCCTCAAAACTGGCAAAAGAAGAATTACCTGATTTAGATGTGTCCATCCGTGGCGCGGTCTCTATTGCCCGCCGCATTCAGGACCCGCTCGCAGAGCTGGTCAAAATTGACCCTAAATCGATTGGTGTTGGCCAGTATCAACATGATGTAAACCAAAAGGAATTAAGTGAGACCCTGACCAATGTCGTCGAATCCTGTGTTAACCATGTTGGTGTAGAGCTTAATACCGCTTCCCCCGCGCTGCTCACCTATGTAGCCGGCATTAATGCCGGCGTCGCTAAAAATATTGTGGCCTACCGCACGGAAAACGGTCAGTTTAAAAGCCGTAAAGAACTGCTAAAAGTCACCCGGCTGGGTAAAGCAGCCTTCACCCAATGCGCCGGTTTCTTACGAATTGCCCAGGCAGGCAATCCCCTTGACAACACTCCGGTCCATCCGGAATCCTATGAATTGGCGGAGTCCATTTTGGATAAACTCGGATTTACGTTACATGATTTGTCCGACAAGACCAGATTAGCCGCCCTCCAACAAGCAGCTCCAGCTGCCGACGCCGCCAAGCTGGCAGATGAACTTAAAGCCGGCGAGCCGACAGTCCGGGACATTCTTGCCGCCTTAGCCAAACCGGGCCGTGACCCACGTGAAGACGTGCCACCGCCCCAAACCCGGAAAAATATTGTAAAATTATCGGATATTACTCCTGGCACCCTGGTAAAAGGCACTGTCCACAATGTAACCGATTTCGGCGTGTTCGTTGACATTGGTATAAAAATCAACGGTCTTATCCACCGTTCAGAGCTCAGCTATAAACGTTTCCGGCATCCAACCGACATCGTAGCGGTAGGCGATATCATTGACGTCGTTGTTATCAGCGTTGACGAAGAGCGAAAACGGATCGGACTCAGTCTCAAGCAAGTGCCCAAAGAGTCGTAATAAAGTAGACTTAGCTTCAGGTAGGGTTTCAGCCCCATCTGAAGCTAAATCTCAGGATAAAAAGAAGCCTTGTATCCCGCGATGTTATTAGGGATACAAGGCTTCTTGGCTACTCACCGCCCTGCAGTACGTCAAACGGAGCGTTGCGGTAAACTATTTTTTCAATAGCGGCTCTCAACTCATCGCCGGTCGTTCGCAATAAATAAATCTGGCCTTTAAGTGCACTGACAAGAGAATCTTCCTGAATCTCATTTAAGTTTATAGCTGTGCTTAAAAGACTGGCCGTAATACCGGCATGTGCGGCCGCCACACCTGCCATCAGATCACTGACTACCAGCTTATCGACCATACCGACAATTGTTTTGCCAATCTCCATTACCTCCAGACAGGAACGGGCCGTTTCCACCGGTATTTCAGCCGCTTGCTTAAGGGCTTTTTGCAGAGCCAGGTTCCGTACCTGTTGTTTCTCCACCGTTGTTGCCGGTAAACCGGCGGCAGCCAGTAACCCCCGCAATGCCAGGGCATCGCGGTCAATTAGTATGGTCAGCTCGATATGCAGCCTGGCCAGATCAGCCTGCTTAGCGACAAGGATTTCATTACCTTCCGCAGGCTTTCGATCTTTTAGGGAATAGGCTATCGCCATTTCTAAGAGTGCCGCCGCCATAAGCCCGTATATGGCTGCCGTGCTTCCCCCGCCCGGCGGTACCTCGTCAGAAGCCAGTTTGGCAGCAAAGTCACTGATACTTAATGAACTCAACATCATGGATACTCCCTTTCTCTTGCGGCTTATCGTCGTTCAGGCCTGACTATTGCCTGTTTTTCAATCCACACTGACAAGAAACTGATAGTGCGGCTGTCCGCCAAAATACAGTTCTACTTCCAAACCTTGCAGTTCTTTGCCAACTTCTTTAACCAGTTCCGCTGCTTCCCGGTCGCTGAGCTCAGCCCCATAATACAAGCTGACCATGCTGCTGTCTGTTCCCGCCAAATACAAAATAAGTTTTTTCAAGGCAATATCCAGTTGCCCGGACCACACTGCCACACTGCCGTTAACTACGCCGATATAGGAACCTTCCGGTACATTCCGGCCTTCTACCGTCGAATCACGGACAGCCATTGTCAGACTGCCTGCCTTAACGGCTGCCTGAGCCGCTGTCATCCGTTGTAGATTATCTTCCAAATTGTTCTCAGGGTTAAAAGCCAGGATAGCAGCCAGCCCCTGCGGCACATTTGTTGTCGGCAAAATAGCTACCCTGTCTCCCAATAACTTTTTGACCTGTGCCGCCGCCAGCACAATATTTTTATTGTTTGGCAAAATAATGTATTGCTCGGCCGCCCCATTGTGCACAGCCGCTACAAATTCTTCTACCGGCGGATTCATGGTCTGCCCGCCGGAAATAATCATGTCAGCGCCTATTTGCTGCATAATGGCAGTTAAGCCGGCTCCCGCGGCCACGCTGATGACAGCCAGCTTGGCCTTGGCGTGATTCTTTACGACCGGTGCCGCCGGCACCTCTTCGGCCTCCATGATTTTCCGGTGTTGATCCGCCATATTGTCAATCTTGATATCATGAAGCGTTCCCCAGGCAATGGCCGATTCTAAGACGTCCCCCGGATGCGCCGTGTGAATATGTACTTTCAACATACTTTCACCGGGCGCAAGTACCAAAGATTCGCCTAATTGTTCTAATTGCCGTTTAACCTCAGCCAAGCCGACGGCAAACCTTTTTACAATAAACTCGGTGCAATAAGGATGGGCAATCGTTGTATCGGCTGTTATCCCCGGCACGGTCAATGTATGGCCAAAGTTAGCCTCCGGCCCGCAATCCCTGCCTTCCAGCCCTTCCAGACAGCCATTCAGAAAACAAATCAGCCCCTGGCCGCCCGCATCGACAACACCGGCAGCCTTAAGGGCCGGCAGCATGTCCGGGGTCTTACGCAATTCCGCCTGGCCGGTGGCAATGGCTTCTTTCAAAATATCGGCAAAAGCGGCATGCTCCCGCACCGCCCGGTGAGTCCCTTTGGCCGTCGCTTTCGCCACCGTTAGTATAGTGCCTTCTACCGGCCTGGCGACAGCCCGATACGCATACAGAATCCCGTATTGAAAGGCTTTGCCAACCTCAGCGGAAGTCGCCGTATCCTTTCCCGACAGGCCTCTGGCGATACCGCGGAAAAACTGAGACAGAATAACACCGGAGTTACCTCTGGCGCCCATGATCGCACTATCGGCCCCCCGGCGGGCCAGAGAACCGATTCCCTCATCAGGAGCCTCAGCTACAGCCTTGGCTACCGCTCCCAGCGTCAACAGCATGTTGGTTCCGGTATCACCGTCGGGAACGGGAAAAACATTTAAACTGTTGATATATTCGTGCTCCCGCATAAAAGCACCATAAGCTCCGGCAATCATGCGGCGAAAATCCTTACCGTTAATGACATCAATACTCGGCTTCATAAAGTTTCCCCCTCTGCCACAGTATCTCTAAACCCTGCTTTGAAAAATAAGTCCAATCACGCCTGGCCCCAAGTGGGCAGCGATTACTGAACCAAGTGCCGCCGTTGAGACCGGCACACCGGGGTAACGCTGACGAATGGCAGCAACCATATCTTCAATGGCAGCAGGTGCATCCCCGTATACTACGCCAATATACTCCAAAGTATCCACACTGTCAAGCTCTTCCAGCATACGGGCAATAGCCCGTGATCTGGTGCGAACTTTATCCAAAACCTGGATGCTCGCTGCGCGCAAGGTAAGAATCGGCTTAATTTGCAAAATCGAGCCAAATAGAGCCGCTGCCCCGCCGATGCGGCCGCCTTTATGCAAATAATCCAGAGAATCAACAATAAATAGCGTGCGGGTAGCAGCAGCCATCTGCCGCAAATGTCCGGCAATTACCTGCGCCGGGTTACCCGCGGACGCCATTGCCAGGGCCTGTTCCGCCATTTTTAAACTGCCAAGAGCGCCGGTACAGGAATCAATTACATAAATCTCCCGCTCCTTAAAATCTCTGGCGGCCGTCCTGGCCCCATTAAAAGTGCCGCTTAACCCGGCAGTCAGACAAATCATAATAACCGGCTCACCTGCCGCTGCCGGTGCAAAAGCCTGAATGAATTCGCCCGGTGAGGGCTGCGAGGTCCGGGGATGCACTCCCTTTTCCCTGGTCAGCCGGAACAGTTCTGCCGTAGTTAATTCGGGTTCACTCCATTCGTCTTCCCCAAGAATAAGCTTAAGTGGTACCACATGAAGATTGGGATGCTCGCTGAGCATCTTTCCAGGTACATTCGCTGTACTGTCAATTACAATATGTATAGGTAACAATGCAAATAGTCCCCTCTCCTAATCCCTTAAACTATATTTTACCAAATAATCGCCGGCAAATACACAAATATATTGTTATGATTTCCCGACAAAAATCCTAAACAAATCCCTAAATCTTATTAAGGTTGACAGGAAATAGGATATTGCCCGGAGAAATTATCTACAAACGGCTTAAACGTATTTACTTATTTTAAGTATATAACACTGAATAAGGAGTAACCTCATGGACAAACAACTCCTCTTTGCCTTGGATATTGGAACCCGCAGCGTTATCGGCCTTGTCGGGGAAGACGAAAACGGCACAGTAAAATTAATTGCGTCGGACCGGGAAGAACACCATACCCGCGCCATGCTTGACGGACAGATTCACGATGTCCGGGAGGTAGCTGAAGTACTAAACTCTGTCAAAACACGGCTGGAAGCCAAAACCGGCAAACTGACCAGAGTCGCTGTAGCGGCTGCCGGCCGGGCACTGTGTACCCTGAGGATTTCAGCCGAACTTGATGTCAGCACCCGGGGAACTCTGACCCCGGAGGACGAACGTTCGCTTGAGCTGGCTGCTATTCAGACAGCCCAGGCTGAGCTGGCTACTTCAAGAACCGTCCCCGAACCTGCCGATTATTATTGTGTCGGCTATAGTGTGGTGAACTTCAGCTTAGACGGTACCCGGATTAAAAGCCTTGTCGGCCAGCGGGGCAAACATTCGGCCATTGAGGCTATTGCCACCTTTTTGCCGCGCCAGGTTATTGACTCCCTGCAATCAGCCATTGAAACTGTCGGGCTGGAAATGGCCACCCTTACCCTCGAGCCGATTGCCGCCATTAACGTACTGATTCCCACTACCATGCGCCACCTCAATTTAGTACTGATTGACGTTGGCGCCGGTACCTCCGACGTAGCCATTACCCGTGACGGTTCGGTCATTGCCTACGGTATGGTTCCTTTCGCCGGCGATGAAATAACCGAAGCTATCTCCCAAAAATATTTGCTTGATTTCAATGTCGCCGAAACAGTCAAACGTCAATTGAATGGTAAAAATAAAAAGATTTCCTTCACCGATGTGCTCGGCATGGCCCAAAAAGTTGCCGCCAAGGAAATTATTGAAGCCATGGCGCCGAAGGTAGGCGAACTCGCGCAGGCCATTGCCGCAGAAATTATCGCGCTTAACAACGAACGTCCGCAGGCCGTGCTATTAGTCGGCGGTGGTGCACTGACACCGCTCTTGCCGGAAGTTTTGGCCGAAGCACTGGATATTCCGGCCACCCGGGTAGCGATTCGCCGGCCTGATTCCATTGAAGGAATTACCGGTATACCGGCTAAACTATGCACACCTGATTCCGTAACACCGCTAGGTATCCTGAAACTGGCCGGCGGGCGCACTTTAAACTTTATTAACATTACCGTTAATGAACGGGCCATCCGTTTATTCAACCTAAGCCGGCTGACAATAGCCGATGCTTTATTGGCTGCCGGTATTGACATTCGGGCTTTGCGCGGACGCCCCGGCATGGGCCTGACCATTACCGTTAATGATGAAACCATGTTTATTGCCGGTGGCCATGGCAGTCCCGGTGAAATTGCAAGGAACGGTCAACCGGCCAAATTGACTGATATACTAGAGGACCGGGATAGCCTTGTCGTAACTCTTGGTACGGATGGAGCAACACCGGCACCACTCTTACAAGATATTGCCCCGGCCACCGAGCCGTTAATGATTACGCTTGACGGAAAAGAATATCAATTAGCGCGACAAGTTACCATAAACGGAGTATTAGCCACGCCGGATACCGTACTGCATGACCGTGATCAAATTTGTGCCAAACCTACGCTCACGCTAAAAGACGCCCTTGGTCAGCTGGCGCATGAGCCTGTTCCCGCCGAATATACGTATCAAATAAACAACACGGAACGCTCTTATAAGATTTGGCCTCAATTTTCTATTGACGGCACCCAGGCATCGCCTGACACGCCCTTAACTGCTGGCAGCGTAATTGAAATTCTGAAACCACCACCGCCTACATTGGCGGAAATGCTGGGAATTGACAGTGAAGTCGATTCTTCCATCACAGTTTCGTTTAATGGTTCTCCCTGCATTATCCCCCTCCAGCGTCATACGATTTTGGTAAACGGAAAACCGGCCGACATCAATCAGCCGGCTGCTTCCGGCAGTCATATTGATTTTACCACCTCGCCCGAACTGCAACCCCTAATCAGCGATGTACTGCTGGCTGCTGATTTTGATCCCCGCAGCCTGCCGATTACTGCCAGGGTAAATATCCTGCTGAACGGCATGCCCACAGAATACACTGCGATTGTTAAAAACGGCGACAGCGTTGAAATTAAAATTGAAACCAAATAGGAAACTTGGTTTATATTATGCTTCTATATAACGCCTGTGTCCGCAAACTTCTTGAATGCGGATATATAAGAGAGTTCCCTATCCGGTCGCAATAAGCTTAATAGGCTGAAAAATTTGTCGTAAGGACGTGATGCATATCACATTCTCACGACTTTTTATCCCCTATAATAAGACCATAAGTTCAACAACAAGGGGGATATAAAAATGAGTATGTTTTGCTACCAATGTGAGCAGACCGCAGGCGGTATCGGCTGCACCAAGGTTGGTGTCTGCGGCAAAAACGAGGATATTGCCAGCTTGCAGGACACGCTGCTTTTCGGTCTTAAAGGAATTGCCGCCTATGCCCATCACGCGCGGGAGTTGGGTGCCCGTAGCGAGGAAGTTGACGCTTTCGTTCACGATGCCCTCTTCTTCACCCTGACGAACGTAAACTTCAGTCTGGAAAAACATATCGAAATGGTGCTCAAATGTGGCGAGATCAATCTCAAAGTCATGGAGTTATTAGACAAAGCCCATGTCGCGCACTTTGGCTCACCCGTACCTACCGAGGTATTTACCGGCTTTAAAGAGGGGTTTGGCATTCTGGTTACCGGCCATGATCTGTTAGACCTGGAAGAACTCCTCAAACAAACCGAAGGTACCGGCATCAATATCTATACGCACGGTGAAATGCTGCCGGCCCACGCCTATCCTGAGCTCAAAAAATACAAACACCTTGTCGGCAATTACGGTACCGCCTGGCAGAACCAGCGCACAGAATTCGAAGCCTTTCCTGGCGCCATACTGGTAACGACGAACTGCGTAATGCCGTTAACGGCCAACCAAACCTATGGTGACCGCATCTTTACCCGCAGTGTAACCGGCCTCCAGGGCGGCAACCATATTGCTGATCGCAACTTCTCCGACCTGATTGCCAAAGCCCAAAGCCTGCCGTCTTTGCCGGCTAAAGCCGGTGCCTATACCCTGACAACCGGGTTCCATCACAATGCCATTCTTGGTCTGGCCGACAAAATTGTGGAAGCCGTCAAAAACGGTAAAATTAAGCGCTTCTTCCTGATCGGCGGCTGCGACGGAGCCAAACCTGGCCGTAATTACTATACAGAATTAGCCGAAAAGATACCCCAGGATTGCGTAATTCTAACAGTGGCCTGCGGTAAATACCGTTTCAATCATCTTGACTTCGGCACAATTGACGGTATTCCCCGCCTGATCGATCTTGGTCAATGCAATAATGCCTACTCGGGTATCCAGGTCGCCATTGCCCTGGCCAAAGTATTTAACTGCGGTGTAAACGACCTGCCGCTCTCCTTTATCTTATCCTGGTTTGAGCAAAAGGCGGTTGCTATCCTGCTCACCCTGCTGCATCTTGGCGTGAAAAACATTCGCCTTGGCCCATCGGCTCCGGCCTTTGTAACACCGGGAGTATTCAAGGTGCTTAGTGATAACTTTGGTCTTCAGCCAATTACAACACCGGATGAAGATTTAAAAGCAATATTAGGTTAAAAACAACACATCGGCTTGCGCTTTGCCAAAAGGCTCGCGCAAGCCGATGCTGTATGTAGCCGGTCCTGTTAAAATACCGCACATTGATTGCGGCCTTGCCGTTTTGCCCGGTATAAGGCACTATCGGCCTCGCGGAAGGCATCCTGGCAAGCCACGCTGGGGCTCTTGCGCGCCACGCCAATACTAATCGTAATGTTAACGCGCTCCCCATGATGAATAAAATCTGAGTTGGCTACCTGAAAGCGTAGCCTTTCGGCAATCTTAAGCCCTAGGTCAAGCGAGGTCCCCGGCAGTACTAACGCAAACTCTTCGCCCCCATAGCGAAAAGCCATATCCTTGCTCCGGATACTCTGCTTTATCATTCTGCCGATTGTCTCCAGCACCTGATCGCCGAATAAATGCCCATGCGTATCATTCAATTTTTTAAAGTAGTCAATGTCAATAATCACTAATATATACTGCTGCAAATCGGCAGTTTTCTCCAAATAAGCCCGATGATTTAACAAACCTGTTAATTGGTCCGTATGTGCCAACTCATAGTGATGGGCATTCTCCCGCATAAGTTCGGCAATTTGTCCTTCATTTTTTGATTGAACTTCTACCACATTGCGCATATAAACGGCCGTCAAGGTTAACATGACAAATCCTATCGTATTATAGATTATCTCAAACCATAAGCCTGTAGACAAGCGGCTGCTGGCGAAAACCTGAGCAGTGACATAAACAAGCGCAATGACTAGCATCATGCGCACAGCCCGCCGGCCCCCCACTTTCAGCACCATCCGCACTAACAACAAATGATATAAAACACTGCTGTACATTGCACCGCTTACTGTAAAGCCGGCACACAATGCCAAATTAACGAAAAATTCCTGCAAGTGTGGTTTAACCTGCCGCAAACACAAGCTTGCGTTATAAAATATATACACAATAGCCAGTCCGGTTATCATCCACCAGTGCGATTCTTGATTGAATACGGCAACCGCCAAGGAAAACAAAACCGAAATACCACTTACTTTGCGAATAAAAATTTGCAGTTGTAAAGCGGGGTCACCCCACACCGCATACTCGTGTTTGGTTGCACTCATTTTTTCTCAAACTCCTTAAGCTTGCGCCGAGCCTTTTTGAAACCCTTGACTCTAAAAAAACGTTCTGTTATTGGGTCACTTTAGGAGCATGTACCAATTCTATATATCTTTTATTATCCTCGTTTTGGAGCAAAAAGTAAAGTACCGTTATTTAACAATTCAGTAAATTACATCCATTTTTCTGGCTCTGGATTTACGTCACATAGAGAATCCCCCTGTATACGACATATACGTACACAGGGGGATTATTTTACATCCGCTGTTATCTTTTTGCGTAATACTCCGCAACTTTCTTAAAGGCATTGCCGCTGGCGGCAATCGTGGCTTCAATATCTTCCTGAGTATGAGCACCGGACATGAATGCTGCCTCAAATTGCGACGGTGCAAAATATATTCCCTGCTCTAACATCGCATGGAAGTAAATATTGAAAGCAGTTACGTCTGAACGTTTAGCACTGTTATAATCATAAACAGCCTGTTCATTAAAAAAGAGACCAAACAATGAACCGGCTTGGTGGAACCGGAAATTAAAGCCGCATTCCTTAGCTTTGGCCCGCATGCCGGCACACAGCGCTGACGTATTGGCCGTGATCTTTTCATAGAAGCCATCGGTATGTGCCAGTAACCGCAATGTTGCCAGTCCAGCCGTCATCGCCAAGGGGTTACCACTCAGCGTACCTGCCTGATAAACCGGTCCGGCCGGCGCAATCAGTTCCATAATATCTTTCCGTCCGCCGTAAGCGCCGACAGGCAGTCCCCCGCCAATAACCTTACCCAGACAAGTAAGATCCGGTGAAATATTATAGACCTCCTGCGCGCCGCCAAAAGCAACCCGGAAACCGGACATGACCTCGTCAAAAATCAGTAGTGCGCCATAGTGTTCGGTAATCGCCCGTACTTTTTCCAAATAACCGGGTTTCGGTAAAACCAATCCCATATTACCGGGAACCGGTTCGATAATGACAGCGGCGATTTCCTCTCCCTGCTTTGCGAACAGGTGGCTTAGTCCTTCCGCGTCATTATAGTCAACCGTCAGGGTATTACTGGCAATCGCCTCCGGAACACCCGGACTATCGGGAACTCCCAGCGTGGTTGCCCCTGATCCGGCCTTAACCAGCAGACTGTCATGATGACCATGATAACAGCCGGCAAATTTGACAATTTTATTGCGTTTTGTATAGGCTCTTGCCAGTCTGAGAACACTCATTGTGGCTTCTGTACCGGAATTAACAAAACGAACAAGCTCAATGGAAGGAACAACTTCGGTAATCAACCTGGCAAGTTCTGTCTCAATGAGAGTGGGAGCCCCGTAACTGGTACCGCGTTCTATGGCTTCACGAAGCTCAGCGGTTACCTCCGGATGGGCATGTCCCAGAATCATCGGGCCCCATGAACCCACATAGTCAATATATTCATTACCGTCAATATCATAAACCCGACTGCCGCTTGCCTTGGCAATAAACGGCGGCGTACCGCCAACTCCCCGAAAGGAACGGACAGGACTGTTAACCCCGCCGGGAATATATTGCTTTGCCTCTTTAAAAGCTGTCGCTGACTTATTTAGTGAAAATGCCATTGTATTCTCCTTTCTGGAACGTTTACCCTATAACCATTTTACCGCATCAAGTGCATGATAGGTAATAATAATGTCAGCACCGGCACGTTTCATGCCTGTCAATGTTTCAATAACCAAGCGCGGCTCATCAATCAGCCCCTGCGCAGCAGCCGCCTTAACCATAGCGTATTCCCCGCTCACATTATACACGGCTAATGGCAGCATAAACTCATCCTTGACCTGACGGACAATATCCAAATACGCCAAAGCCGGCTTAACCATGACAATGTCCGCCCCTTCTTCAATATCAAATGCAACCTCTTTAAGTGCTTCCCGGGCATTGGCCGGATCCATCTGATAAGACTTTCGATCACCAAATTGCGGAGTCGAATCAGCCGCTTCGCGGAAAGGGCCATAATAAGCGGAAGCATATTTGGCTGAGTAAGCCATAATACTGATATCACTGTAACCCGAATCGTCCAACAATGACCGGATAGCGGCCACTCTGCCGTCCATCATATCGGACGGAGCCACCATATCCGCTCCGGCTTGCGCATGGCTTAGCGCAACTTTAGCAATAAGCGGCAATGTAGCATCATTATCCACTTTTTGGTCGTGGATAAGGCCACAATGACCATGGCTGGTATACTCACAGAGACAGACATCACTAATGACAACCAGTTCCGGCACAGCCTGCTTAATAGCGGCAATCGCCAGTTGCACCGGACTCTTCATGTCCCAGGCACTACTGCCGCATTCATCCTTGTACTCAGGCAAGCCAAACACCAGCACTGCCGGGATGCCTGCGGCGTATGTTTCCCGTGCCAGTTCAACCGCCTTATCAGGCGATAAATGGAAGTTTCCCGGCAAGGCGGCAATTTCTTTTTTTATATTTGTTCCAGGCACGACAAATATAGGATAGACCAAGTCGCTGGCTGTCAGCCGGGTCTCCCTTACCAAACTGCGTATGCCCTCACTAACTCTAAGCCGTCGCGGGCGATAAATCATCGACATGGTTATTCCCCCTTATACAATGCGGTAATAGCTTCAATTAATCCCTTTATGGTATATTCTTCGGCAATAACATCCGGCTGAATGCCATGGGCCAAACAGGTTTCGGCCGTAATCGGTCCAATACAGGCAACCTTGGCTTTGGCAATAAGCCGTGCGCCATTTTCTCCTAATAACTGCAACAAATTCGTCACGGTTGACGAACTGGTAAAAGTAACAAGCTCAATCGTGCCTTGCGCTAATTTTTCCGCCAGTTCTCTCCCGTTGGTATCAGCGGCAACCGTACGGTATGCGGGTACAACTTTCACGTCTGCTCCCAATGCCGCCAATTTTTCCGGCAAAACATCGCGGGCCACCAAAGCCCGGGGGATTAATACCTTCATGCCCGGCTGGAGATGTGGTTCCAGTGCCTCCGCAACCCCTTCGGCCCGGAACTCAGCAGGAATAATGTCGGCAACAATACCATAGTTTTTCAGTCTGGCTGCTGTCGGCGAACCAATGGCGGCCACCTTCGCGGCAATGGCTCTGGTATCAAGCCCCGCGGCCCTCATCCGGGAAAAGAAATGCTCTACACCATTGACACTGGTAAAGATCAACCATTGGTAATCATCCAGCCTGGTGATGGCCTTGTCCAGTTCCTCATAGCTTGCGGGCGGCACAATTTTGATCGCCGGCGCCTCGATACAATCGGCACCTAATCTTGCCAGGCCGTCCGTAAGCACGCTGGCCTGTTCCCGTGCCCGTGTAACCAGTACTTTTTTGCCAAAAAGCAACCTATTATCAAACCATGCCAGTTGCTTACGCAGCGCGACAACCTGGCCGACAATAAAAATCGCGGGCGGCTTTAATCCTCTGGCCGCCTGGGCCGCCCGGGCAACCGTTGTCACCAGCACTTCCTGTTCCGGCTTGGTTCCCCAGCGAATAACGGCTGCCGGCGTATCTCCCGGGCGTCCGTTTTCCAGTAACTTGCCGGTAATATGGGAAAGATTCTCTACCCCCATGAGAAATACCAGGGTATCCACGGCCGTGGCCAGCTTATCCCATTGAATGGTAGATTCTGCCTTGGCAGGGTCCTCATGTCCGGTTATCACGGCAAAAGAAGTCGCAATGCCCCGGTGGGTTACCGGAATACCGGCATAAGCCGGCACAGCTATGGCCGAGGTAATCCCGGGGACAACCTCGAATGGAATACCATGTTCCAGCAGTTTTAACGCTTCTTCGCCGCCGCGCCCGAATACAAACGGATCGCCGCCCTTAAGCCGGACAACCACCTTATTGGCTAGTGCCTTATCCACCAGCAACTGGTTAATATCCTCCTGGCGCATCGTGTGAGCACTGGCAGCTTTCCCTACATAAACAAGTTCCACATCCGGCCGGGCATGATCTAATAGCCGGTCATCAGCCAACCGGTCATACACAATGGTATCCGCCTCTCTAATACACTCTATCGCTTTTAGACTAATTAGCCCGTAATCGCCAGGACCGGCGCCAACTAAGTAGACAATTCCCTGCTTCATAGAATCCTCCCTTGTTTAACAAAACTATGCATAATAAAAGTAGGTTTAGCTGCCGGTGGGCAGCCTGTCCGCAAGTCAGTCGGCAAACAACTTTGCCAGGATCTCGCGTCCACCCTTATCCAGCATACGTACAGCCAGGGTGTGGCCCAGGCTCGCCGCTTCGACAGGATTTCCCCCAATCCTGTCCCGGACAGCCTCTTTGCCGTCAGGAGACATAATAACAGCGTTTAAGGTAAGTTCATTCTTGGCCTCAAACTGACCATAAACACCTATCGGGATTTGACAACCGCCTTCCACTTCCGCCAGAAAAGCACGTTCTGCCAGTGTAGCCTGGCGGGTTGCCTCGTGGTTTAAAAACGCCAGCATAGCCAGCGTCTCTTTGTCATTTTCCCTTGCCTCAATGGCTAAAGCCCCTTGTCCGACAGCGGGCAGACAGACGGTGTGCGGCAATATTTCGGTAATCTGTTGATCCCAGCCTAACCGTTTTAGGCCGGCAACCGCCAAAAGAATGGCATCTAATTTTTCCGTTGTCAGCTTTTTCAGTCTGGTATCCAAATTGCCGCGCAAATCAACAATGGTAAGATCAGGACGGGCATTCAGCAGCTGCGCCTTGCGCCGGAGGCTGGACGTGCCTACTCTGGCGTTACGCGGTAAATTTGCCAGTGTTTTATACGCGGGACTTATTAGCGCATCGCCCGGATCAACCCGTTCCGTCACCGCAGCCAGTATCAGGCCGCTTGGCAATTCGGTAGGCATATCCTTTAAACTATGTACAGCCAGATCAATATCCCCCTGTAGCATGGAGACTTCCAATTCCTTGGTAAACAGTCCTTTGCCGCCGATTTTAGCCAGCGGCACATCCAGAATTTTATCGCCGGTTGTTACCATATGCTTGAGTTCTATCGTTACCTCAGGGCAGTGCTCCCGCAGGCGGGCAGCCACGTGATTGGCCTGCCACAAAGCCAGCTTACTGCCGCGCGTACCGATGACAAGTTTTTGTTTCACGGTCTCGTTCCTCTCCTCGCTGATCTTCCCGGTCCACTTCCAACGCAATGTCCAGTTTGAATAATTTACGAATAGCGTCCTGGTAGTAATACTCCTTGTCCGTCCCTGCAGCTTCGTGCAGGCGGATAATCGGATCACGCAGCAGTTTTCTGATAATCATCTTGGACATGTTCTCTAAAATCCGCCGTTCATCAGGCGTAATATCCGGCAGTTTGGTTAAAGCCCGCTTGATTTCCCGCTGGCGAATCCGTTCCGCTTTGTCTGTCAGCCTGGCCAGTGTCGGCCGGTAAGATAAATAGCGGAACCGTTCGATAATTCCGGCCATTTCTTCATCCACCAGCCGTTCGGCTTCAGCGGCCTCCTGCTGCCGTTCCCGCATATTGGATTCAACAACAGCTTCTAAATCGTCAATATTATACAGGGTTACGCCCGCAATGGCGCCAACCTCGGGTTCGATATCCCGCGGTACGGCGATATCAATAAAAAAGATCGGCCGCCCCTGCCGTTTGGGCATGAGGTGAGCTACGTCCCAGGTTTGAATAATGTAGTGCGGCGCACCTGTGGAAGTAATAACAATATCCGCATCAACCGCACATTTTAAGAAGTCCTCAAAGGGCACGGCGACACCGCGAAATTTATCGGCCAATGCCAACGCCCGTTCAAAATTGCGGTTGGATACAAACACAGTTTTAACACCGCTCGCGACCAAATGGCGAGCCGTCAATTCACTCATCTCACCCGCCCCAAGCACTAATACATTAGAGGCTGACAAGTCCCCCAGCACCTTCTTGGCCAGTTCGACGGCGGCATAGCTGACCGACACCGCATTATAGGCAATCCGGGTAGCTGTCCGCACCTTCTTCCCCACCGCGATGGCCCGGTTAAATAACGTGTTTAAAACTGTGCTGGTCGTACCGGCAATCCGGGCAATCGCATACGCCGACTTTACCTGGCTGAGGATTTGCCCCTCCCCCAGCACCAATGAATCCAGACTGGCGCTCACTCTGAACAGGTGGCGGATGCATTCCTCTTCCTGATAATAAAACAGGTAATCGTAACTCGTCTCCGCCAATACATTAGGCGCCATGTGATCAAGGAATTCCTGCATAACCGCCAAAGCATCATCGGCATCTTCCACAACGGCGTACATTTCAGTCCGATTACAGGTAGACAAAATAACACATTCACGAATATCGTCATATTCGTGAAGACGCCTATAGGCCGCTTTAATTTGTTCTTCTGAAAAAGAGAAGCACTCCCGGACTTCCACCGGAGCAGTTCTATGATTCAGGCCCAGTACAACAAGCTGCATGTCGTATTCTCTCCTCCGCTTCGTTAAACTTGCCTTGTTTAAGTAAATCAAGCGCCTCAAGGTCAATCGTTTCACGCCAGAATTTTTCCCGTTCTTTCGTTGTTGCCAAACGTCCTTTAAGTTCTGGCCTCAGCTTGGCAATGAGCGCTAAATAGTGGCCGTATTCCGGGCCGTACCTGGCAGCGATCTCTTCCCGTAACCGCCTGGCCAGGGCCGGGCTCCCGCCGCCGGTCGATATGGTAAGCAGTAAGTCTCCGCGCACAATATGGGCCGGCACATAAAAATCAGACAACTCCGGCGCGTCCGCTACATTAACCAAAGCCCCTGCCGCCTGAGCGTCCTTAGCTGCTTGCCGATTTGCCGCCGGCTCATTGGTAGCACAGAATACCAAAAAAAAATTATGTAGATCACCGGCTTGGTAAACACGGGCTACCCAAGCCAGACGGCCGTTCTCTTGAAGTTGGCTCAGCCCCGGAGTCAGTACCGGACTAAAAACAGTCACTTGGGCACCAGCCGTTATAAGTGATTTTACCTTGCGTTCCGCTACCGCCCCGCCACCGATAACGGCGCAGCGCCGCCCGGCAAGTTTTAAATTTACGGGGTATAACTCCATTTACCTCACGTCCTAAAATAGATGTTACCTCATAATAAATATCTTACCACATTTCGTAACCAAACGGTAATTTTCCCTTATCCTGCGCATAAAACTAGTCTATAAAAAATTGCTTTACAATAGGAAAACTCCTGACCGTTACAGTCAGGAGTGAATAATCAGTAAGCTAATAAAAATATCCTGGCGGTTAGCCAGGAGTGAATAGACTAGATGCATGAACAAATGCCTACTGAATCCCCTCCCCAATACCTCGTGGGTAACAAACGGTGATTGTCAGACAGGCAGTTCTCCTGACTCCGGATCGTCGCTTGCCTAAACCTTCCCAAGACCTGTCATCCCAGTGGCGTATCTTAAGCTTGCTCCCCGTTACAGTGGCGGGACCGCGCCGGCTTTTAACCGTTCTTCCCTATTAAGCCATTGGCACCTATCTCTTAGCTATTTGATTTTTATTTTTACAATAACACTTATATGGTGAATTGTCAACCATCCGGGCTTGATTTCAAAGCGAAATTAATCGGTCCTGGTCGTAGGGAGCGACGGTTTTCCCGGCAACCCAAAATAAGCTTCCAATACCCGGCGGGTAATTGGTGCGGCGGCCATCGATCCCTCCCCCCCCTCTTCCACAAATACGGCCATAGCAATCTCGGGATTTTCTGCCGGCGCATAGCAGACGAACCACGAATGCGTGGTTCCCCTCCCGGTTTCAGCCGAACCAGATTTTGCCGCCACCGTTCGGGGGAAACCCTGAAATACCGCTGCCCCCGTGCCACGAGTGGTAACTGCTGTCATTCCCTGACGGATAATGTCCCACACCTCTGGTCTAAGATATACTGTTCTTATGACCTCCGGCTCAACCTTTTGCACCAGATTTCCATCTTCGGTTAAAACTTTGTCTACAAGCACAGGTCGATAAGCGATACCACCGTTGGCAACTGTCATAGCCGTTACAGCTTGCTGTAACGGCGTGGCTAAATAGTAGCCCTGGCCAATGGCGGCAATCAAAGTTTCACCCGGATACCAGGGTTCATCATAGGTTGCCTGCTTCCATTCAGCAGTTGGAACCAAACCTTTTTCTTCTCCGGCCAGCTTAATTCCCGTTGCCTGTCCATAACCAAAAGTCAAAGCATAGGCGGCTAAGTTATCTACGCCGATACGGTTGCCCAGTTCGTAAAATACAGGGTCGCTCGACCAAGCCAGAGCGTCGGCAACCGTTAATTTCCCCAGACCTTTGGTCTCCCAGCCGTAAAAACTCCAGCCGTTTAGGACATAGACTCCCTTATCATCAAAAACTTCCTGGGGAGTCGTTACCTGCATCTCCAAAGCAGCCGCAGAAGTTACTATTTTAAAGACGGAAGCCGGCGGATACGCACTTTGAATGGCACGGTTTGTCAGGGGGTTATTCGGATTGCTGAGCAGTTGATTCCATTCCCGGCTACCGATACCGCTCGCAAACTGATTGGGATCAAAACCCGGGGCGCTGGCCATAACCAGCAAACCGCCTGTTTTAACATCAAGCACTACAACGGCACCTCCTTTTGCCTGCTGTCCCAGTGTGCGGCTTGCTGCCACTTGTGTATGTAAAGCTTCTTCGGCGGCTTTTTGCAAATTTGCATCCAGTGTAAGGACCAGAGCGTGACCGGGTACAGCCGGTTGATTACCCAACGGCCGCACATCCTCCCCGACAGCATTTACTTCCAGTTGCCGTCCGCCTTCTATCCCCCGCAGCACCGTTTCCCATTGCTGCTCCAGGCCGTCTTTGCCGATTAAATCGTTGGGATGGTAGCCCTGATCTTTCCGGGCGGCGTACTCTTCCTGACTGATATTGCCTACATATCCCAGTACATGGGCGGCCAGTTCCTTGTATACATATTGTCTAACGGGGATGGCTTCAATGAGTACTCCCGGAAGATAGTCCTGGCGCTCCTCAATTTTGGCAATCGTGGCTGCATCAATATCCCGTTTAATGCGTACCGGCGTATAAGGAAACTCGGCCGTAGCCTGCAACAGTTGATTAATTTGGTCTGCCGTTACGCCGGTAAGTGCTGCCAAAAGCGGCGTAGACTGCTGAGGGTTGCTGTATTCGCTGGGAATGATCGATACGGCGAAGCTTGGTCTGTTCGCTACAACAACCGCACCGTTTCTGTCATAGATCGTGCCGCGCGGCGCCTGGGCAGTGATCTGCCTGGTACGGTTCTGGTCGGCTATTTTTTTATACTGAGCTCCCTGAAACAACTGCATCCACATCAGCCGAAAAATAAGAGTCAAAATGATTCCGATAACAATAACCGCCAGTATTTGAATTCGTCGGCTTCTCTCGTCCCACATCCGGTTCACCTTTTCTTTTTACATTACCGCACTTATATAATATCCAATAAAGATTTACCGTCAGGGTGTTTGTGAAAGTGAAAAGCAAGCGCCAACGCTGGAGTATTACCAACACCCCTGACAAAAGAAAATCTTTATTGGATTTCCTATAGTATTGGCTAAATGGGCAAAAAATAAGCCTGGCTTCCGCCAAGGCGGAAGTCAGGCTTATTTATAAGGCTATTGGCCAAATATTCTCCGGTTAATCCGTATAGTCCTTGCCAACAATAACTTGAACAATATTAGCACGGCTGCTGTCATTATTAATCTGCAGGGCATAATTGAAAGGCAAACCGGTTAATTTGCTGCTGGCTTCACTGCTATTAGCGACAACCAGCGTATTTTTATTGGCTGATCCGGAACTGCCGGAGACACTGACAACTGTATAACCCCGTCCTTTTAGTGCTGCTGCCATTTTCTCGCCGGCACCCGCAACACCGCTGGCATTAACCACTTCAAACTGCAACTTACCGGCAGACCCGGATTTAGAGTCGGCAGCCTTGCTTTTATCGGTTGCTGCTGCCTTATCCGCTGCCTTTTGGTCTGTGGTTCCCGGTTTTTTAGTCGCTGTGGCATCAGCCGGCTTTTTGGGTGTTTCAATAATTTTCATTTCTTTAGGAATGGATCGCTCATACTGGCTGGCCGTGGTACGCACTTCTGCAAAATATTTATCATCGGTAGTCATGCCTTGCGATGCTGCCACATAGGCCCGCAGTTCAGTTATATCAGGCAGCCAATAGCTAACGTCGTCGATATAGGCGGGTTTTCCCGGCACCATTGCCGCTTTCAACCCGGATTTAGAAGCATCACTTAATAATTTAGCCAGTTTCAACATATCGGCTGTTGACATATCGGTCGTAACAGCGGAACTTACCTCCCGGATAATCCCTGGCACCCGCGGCAGAATCAGCGGGCTGGCAACTTCGTTTAACATGGCTTTAATAAACTTTTGTTGGCGGGCAATCCGGCCAATATCCCCTTCTTCATCCCGGTAACGCACATATTTAATGGCGGTACGCCCATCCATTTTTTGCGGGCCAGGCTGAAGGTCAATCACTAAATTGTCATAAGGATCTTCATAATACATGCGTTTTTCGACGTCAATCGTTACACCGCCGACGGCATCCACGATTTTGTTAAATGCCGAAAAATTAACGAGAACATAATAATCCATCGGGATACCCAGCAGGTCTTCAACGGCCTTCTGCGCCAGTTTATGACCGCCAAAGGCAAAGGCATGGTTAATCTTGTCCCAGCCATGACCGGGGACCTTGACTCTGGTATCACGCGGCACTGACAATAGTGACACTTGTTTGGTCGAGGTATCTACCGTAACAACCATCATGGTGTCTGACCGGCCGGCATCATCGCTGCGCTCATCAACGCCCATTAATAAAATATTAATTTTATTCGGCAGCCCTGGCGTGGCGCCTGCCCGCCGGGCCTTTTCAAATGTGCCGCCAGTCGCCCAATAATAAGTGGCCCCGGCAACACTAATAAACAAGAGTAGGCAAGTTAGTATAAGCAGAAACCGGTTACGCCGGTTTTTTCGCTCATTCGTAAGTCGTTTTTCGAGGCGTGATGCCATACACAATCACCCTTTCCTCATCCTCTGCAGCATATTGTCCCACAACAAGACAAGCCCCCTCAAACCGGGGGCTTGCTTGCAGTATAGCAAATTTTGTAGTTTTACGTCAAGAACTTTTTCCTGGTAATTTGTCAATAACCGCCTTGACCTTGCCGGCCATGGTAAGTTCCTTATCCCGGCGGTCATCGATCCGAATGGATGTCGACACCCGCTGTGCCCCCGCAGCAAAGGGGCTTTCGTGCATTTGCCGGATAACCTCCAGAATTCTGTCAAGGTCACCCTCAATAATGGTGGACATAGGTGTTAATTGATACTTGACATCGCTGGCCTTTGCCAGTACCCGGTGACAGCCGGCTACATACTGACTCACACTGGGCGTACCAGTGCCTAGAGGAGCGATGGTTACTTCAACAACAGCCATATGGTTTCCCTCCCAAAATTAAAGTATTTACAGGCTGTATTCGCTCTCTGCGCAAAAAAACCTGCCATTTATGGCAGGTTCCGTATTATTTGGCCTTGGGAAATTTTTTGTCAATTGTTCCCCATATTTCCGGCTGCTCCTGACCTAAGCGCCAGACAGCAATGCCGGCCGGATTATATTTGGCTACAACATCCAGTTTGGCGGCCGTACTCTTGTCATTTTCATACCAGACTTCGTGATCTTTGTATTTAAAATAAGGAGCTTGACTCTTTTCATCATAGCTTATTTTTACGCCGTTTTTTTCCGCCAGCACAATGGCATCCGCATATTTTATCGTTTCACCTTTTTTATCCACCCAGTCATACCCATAGGCACTAACCCCGATAATCACTTTATGCGGACCGCCGCACTTTTCGATTGCATATTTAATATTTTTTTCATACCAGTCGATGGGAGCAATAGGGCCAGGGTCGGAAGTAGCCCAGTGGTTATCATAGGTCATGATCTGAAGGAAATCAGCATTAGCCGCGAGCTGCGGATAATCATAGGCGCCTGATACGTCTTCCGCCACATCTACCTGGGGAAAGACCGAAATAATGACTACCTTATTGATGGCCTTCATTTTAGGATAAAGTTCCGCCATAAAGGCTGTAAGATTATCCCTGTATTTGGGTGGCAGCAATTCAAAATCAATATTAATGCCGTCATACCCTTTTTCTTGAACCATCTTAACGATACTGTCCGTTACCTTGGTTCGAATAGCCGGGTCCCCCAGTATAGCATCGGTGGCACCGGTTTTATTTGTTACCAGCGGATACATTCTAAGCCCTAGTTGACGGGCCGTGTCATAAACCAACTGGCTGTCCCTGGCTTCCAGCGTTCCGTCCTGCGTGGCTCTGTACCAGAAGGGACCGACTGCCGACATGCTGGCCGCATGGGCTTTCATACTGGGAAAAGAACCTGTTTGATCCGGAGTTCCCGGCCAGGGATTTTCATAATAACCTATTACCATTCGCGGCGGCATCACAACATTGCCTGGCGCGCCAGGAGTAGATTGTTTGGCCTGATCACCCGGCAACGGCTTGGGGGCCGGTTTGTTAGCGGTGCTACAACCGCCAACAGCAAGTGCAGCAATGACAAATAAAATGAGAAGTATACTGGCGATTATTCTGTGATACGTATTGACGCGCAAAATTGTCACCCTTTCCAATACTAATGTTGAAGCACTTCAACATTAGTATTGGCTAAGTGCGGTTTCTTATGCCTGACAATTTTTTTTGCTGCTCAATGCCTCCATAACGCCAAGGGGTCCGTAGGGCAAAAGTCAAACCCCGGTTTCGCAAAAAACATATAAACCGGCAATCATTTCGGTATCCTCGTCGTTAGCGCCTGGGCAACACTTTTTAATGTTTCCCATTTTTTGCAGAAACAGAACCTTACCTGCCGGTTGCCTTTCACTTTGTCGGCATAAAATGAGGAACCCGGCACAGTAGCAACCCCTGTAAGTTCAATCAGTTTCCGGCTAAAAGCCGTATCGTCGGTCAGCCCAAGCCGCATCATAATTGCGCTGGCGTCGGCAAGCACATAGTAAGCGCCCTGGGGATATTCACATTGAAATCCCGCTTCCCGTAACGCCTCCAGTATAAAGTCACGGGCTTCTCCATAATGGTTTTTCAACCCCTCATAATAGCCGGGATCAAAGGTCATTGCCTCGGCGGCGGCATGCTGAAAGGGCGTAGGCGCGCCGACAGTAAAGAAATCATGCACTTTACGGATGCGCTGAGTAATGGTTGGCGCGGCAATCGCCCAGCCAACCCGCCAGCCGGTAACCGAATAAGTTTTGGAGATGGAGTTTATCGTCACCGTCCTCGCCGCCATATCCGGCAGCGAGGCAATTGATATATGCTCGGCGCAATCATAAAGAATGTGTTCATAGATTTCATCCGCAACAACATAGGTATCCCACTTGATGCACAGACCGGAAATTTCTTCCAGTTCCCGCTTGCTAAAAACCTTGCCGGTTGGATTATTGGGGGTATTGATAATAATGGCCTTGGTCTTTTTATTAAAGGCAGCAGCCAGTTCTGTGGATGAATAGTGCCAATCCGGCCCATACAGCGTTACATAGCGGGGTGTGGCGCCTGACAGAATGGAATCCGGACCATAGTTTTCATAAAACGGTTCAAAAATAATAATTTCATCACCCGGGTTAATCAGCGCCTTCAGTGTGGCAATCATTGCCTCTGTGGCCCCGCAGGTCACAGTGATGTCGGTCTTGGGATCGCATTGGATATGATTATATTGGGCAACCTTGCGACTGATCGCTTCCCTTAGTTCAGGCTCGCCAAAGGTAACCGGATACTGGTTAAAACCTGCCCGGATATTACGAATGGCCGCTTCCTGAATGGCTTTCGGACTTTCAAAATCCGGGAAACCCTGAGACAGGTTATAGCCGCCGACTTCGTCACAGATGCGGGTCATTTCCCGGATGACTGACTCGGAAAAGGTTTCGGTGATTTGGGATAGTTTTCTCATAGTTATCCTCCGTGCTTTACGTATTGGTATTCGCGGCTTTCCACGCTTCCTCCCGGATAAGCCCCATAACTTCTTTCTTAATGCCCATAAATTCATCGGTAAGTTTTAAGTCAAAAGTACGCTCATCCGGCAGAGTAACGTCAATTTTTGCCTTAATCCGCCCCGGCCGGGCCGTCATAACATAAATGGTATCGCCGAGAAAAACGGCCTCATCAACATCATGAGTCACAAAAAGAATGGTTTTATGCGACTCGTCCCAAACATTTAGCAATAGCTCCTGCATAACCGTCCGCGTCTGGGCATCAAGTGCGCCGAACGGCTCATCCATTAACAGTACTTCAGGATCATTGGCCAAGGCGCGGGCAATGGCTACCCGTTGTTTCATACCGCCTGACAAATCACGGGGAAAAAAGCCCTCAAAGCCTTTAAGGCCGATTTTTTCAATATAGTGATCGGAAACCGCTTTACGCTCCACCTTGGTTTTACCGGCAACATCAAGGCCAAATTCAATATTTTCCCGCACTGTCAACCAGGGAAACAGCGTATAGGTCTGAAATACCATTCCCCGGTCACTTCCCGGGCCGGTTATTTCCTGTCCGTCCAGGAGTACCCGGCCCGAGCTGGGTGCTTCCAGGCCGGCGACAATTTTTAAAATTGTGGATTTACCGCAGCCTGACGGCCCCAGAATGGTGACAAACTCACTGGGCTTAACAGTAAAACTGGCTTCTGCCAGGGCGGTAACCTGACGCTTTTTGCCTGTAAATATTTTGCTTACGCCGTCAATAATTACTTTGTCTTGTGCCATTTCTGTCATAATTACCGGCCTCCTTTACCCATCCAAGGGAACATCCGGCCATATAGCCATTTGAACACCATGTCGATGATAATGCCAATAACACCGATTACAATAATACCAACAATAATATTGCCTGTTTTCAAAAACCGCTGAGCCTGCATGATCATAAATCCCAAGCCTGAACCGGCAGCCACAATCTCCGCCACCACCAGATAGGTCCACGCCCAGCCGAAGGCAATTCGCAGTGTATCCACAATGCCGGGCATACTGGCCGGTAAAATAACCCTTCGGAAAACGCCCCAGCGGGAAACCCCTAACGTGTAGGCCGTATCGATCAAGTCATGCGCTACATTCTTGGTAACATCCATAATCATCAGCGCCAGCGGGAAAAAAGTACCGAAGAAAATAACCGCAATTTTTTCACTCTCGCCGATTCCCAGCCACAAGATAAACAACGGAATAAAAGCCGAAGCCGGCATATAGCGGATAAAGCTGAGCACCGGTTCGGTTAAGGCCTCACAGATTTTCAGACTGCCCATCATGATGCCTAAGGGTACGGCAATAACCGCGGCCAATAAAAAGCCCACCGTTACCCTGAATACACTGGCCCCGATGTCACTCATTAAATCGAATTGGGTAAACAAGAGAACCCCGTCTTTGACCACCTTATCCGGTGACGGCAAAAACATGGGGGGAACTGCGTCGCTATAAGTAAGCGCCGACCATACAGCAGCCAATAGGGCAAAGGTCAATGCGCTTAAAGCAACATATAAAGGTGTGGCAATTTCTGCTTTGGGTGTCAACAGTTTGCATTTGACCATTTTACCATCCTCCTCAATTCGGAAAAGGCCGCGTAGAAGCGTTGACGCCTCTAGCGCGGCCTTATAACCTTCGCTAGTATCTACTTAACCTTGGTAATAAAAGTATCATCAATGTATTTGCTCAAATCAGGTGCTTGCGATAACAATTTCAGTTTCACATAAAATTCACCAGCCCGTTTACCGACATCATAAATAGCACCAGGTTTTTCTTTGCTACCATAGAACTCCAGATTTTCTTTCAAGCCATAAAACTTAACAGTTTGAATATCGGCTGCCACTTCTTCCGGCTTCATCTTAAAAGCATCCGCCAGAATCTTATTGGTCTCCTCAGGGTTTTTATTCATATAATCGGTGGCTTCCGCCAGCGCCGCCACGACAGCCTGCACGGTCTCCGGATTATTTTTTACCATATCTTCACGAAAAGCCAATACGTCAGCAATCAGGCCGGGTGTATCTTTGGTCGTAGCCAGTACGGTTTCACCGGCCGCTTTGGCTTTGCCCAGATGCGGCTCCCAGGTAACCGCAGCATCCACCTTACCGGCCATAAATGCCGAGGCCGCTTCGCTGGCTTTCATGTCAACAGCCTTAATATCGTTGTCAGTCAAGCCGTTTTTCTCAAGTAAAGTAGACAATAAGAAGTGAGAAGCCGAACCACGATGGAACGCTACCTCTTTGCCTTTTAAATCAGCAATTTTCTCAATGCCCTTGCTCTTTTTAACAATCAGACCGTCGGCACCATTGGAAGAATCAAAGGCCCAGACAAATTTCATGGGCACACCCTCACCGGCAGCCGAAACCGATACGTCAAGCGAGGCCGCCATAGCCTGAATTTTTCCAGCCACCAACGCCTGTTTCCGGTCACCGACCCCCTCAATGGCTTGCAGTTCTACATCCACGCCTTTATTTTTAAACATGCCTTTCTCCTTGGCGACGAACAGGGATCCATAGCCCGTCCAGGGAGTATAGGCAATAACAACCGGCTTTTTCTCCGCAGATTGTGACGCTGACTTTTCTGCAGGTTTGTTACCGCCGCAGCCGGCAATAACCATTGCCAGCATAGCCGCCATAAGCAGCATAGATACCAGTTTTTTCTTCACAAAAATCCCTCCACCACACACATTACTAGACCTTTAAGCAAATCTGTTATTACATATTCGAGCTTTTTCCCTTTTATCCTTTTTCTTGCTAAAGAAAAACATAAAAAAACTTTTTCCTGCATTGACGCAGGAAAAAGTACATTTAAAAAGAACAAATCAGTTTATAGTCCAAAATGACAGGACAATTATCCTGTCACCCAAATTTTATTTAAGAGTATGCGCCGCTGACTTCACATTGTTTATGCTCATTACTGCTTATCATAATATAAGCGCCTGCCAACATGAGTGCAATCCCGATAATTGTGTGCATTGTAGGACTTTCCCGCAAAATCAGGAAACAGAAAAGCGGTGCAAGCGCTGGTTTTATAAAGAAAACAATCGACGCTGTAGAAGCGGAACTCTTCTCCATGGCCTTAAAGTAAAAGAGAAAGCCCAAGCCGGTTACAACAATACCCAGATAAAGCAAAGCAGCAATATTGTCCGCGTTAATTCCGGCCAGAATCGGAATATCGACTACTATTTGGGGGATATTTCCCTGCTGATAGGAAGCAAGCAAAGGGAGATGGGAAAGCAGCATCAACACCAGTAAAATTAGATCACCTGTCAGAAATGAGAAACAATTACTCACTACACTGCCATAGCGTTCTACTCGCATTTTGCTGACAACACTATAGAGGGCAAAAGTTATGGCCGACAAAATCGCTAACAAAATACCCTTACTATCGGCATGTGTTCCAAAAGGATTGAGAATGAACAACACCCCTAGCAAACTAACGGCGAGTGATAGCATAACTTTTTTGTCGATCTTTTCATTCAGCAAAAAATAGGCAATCGGGGTTGTAAAGGTCGGATTGGCACTAAAGATAATCGCCACCGTCGAAGCCAGCGTATACAAAATCGCCGATTGAAAAAGCGACATGCTGATAACAACACACAGAAAACCGGTTAGTAAAAAATACAGCCAATCATTAACAGTTAGCTTAAGATTTTTTCTTCTTATTACCTGAATAGATCCCGGCAGTAAAATTGCCCCACCGATTAAGAAGCGAATAAAATTCAATTGAAAAGGATTAATATCAGCCGCTATCGTTTTGCCGGCTATCTCCATCGTGCTGAAAATAACAGCGGCAAGTATAATATACAAATATGCCTTTTTCATGGTAACCATTTCCTTATTAAATTAATATAATTGCCTATTAGCCTGAAACTCACTTTGACACAGCGCCTTACTGTCAAGTATGATTATAGCAAAGCACAAAGCATAGTTAAAATATTTATTAAGACTACTTTTCATTCGATATTCGAATGTTTAAATTAAGGAGTCGCCAAATGGAAATTCGTCAATTAAAATACTTTCTTGCCATTGCCGAAGCCGGCCAGATTACCAAGGCAGCCGCCCGGCTGCATATTACCCAGCCGCCCTTAAGCCAGCAAATGATTCTGCTGGAAAAAGAATTGGGTGTACAGTTGATCGAAAGAACGAAAAAACATATCACGCTAACCGAATCAGGCTATATTTTACAGAATCGAGCCGAGCAGATCCTTGAACTGATTCATACCACGATGGATGAAATCCGGGAAGCGGCCAATGGCATCAGCGGCAAACTGACAATCGGTACAATCACTTCTTCCGGTAGATCGCTCATTCCTGAATTTATTCAGAAATTCCATCAGACTTATCCCAAAATTTCCTTTGATGTACGCTTGGGAGACTCGCGCCGGATTTTGGAGTTATTAAATGCCGGTGTTATTGAAATCGGCTTAGTCCGCCTGCCTATTGATATCTCACTCTATAACTATATATCCCTGCCGCAGGAGAACATGGTGATAGTCGCCTTGCCTGACGCTATTAAATCCGAAGATAAAGAGACGTTATCTTTTGATAAAATCAAAAACTATCCTTTATTAATTCACCGTCGCTATGAAACCATAATTTCGGATTACTGCAGTCAGGCCGGCTTTGAACCCAATGTGCTTTGTACCAGTGATGATACGACTTCCTTGCTGATTTGGGCTAAATTGGGGCTGGGGATCGCGATTGTGCCGGAAACGACCGTCAACCTTCTCCAGGACTCGCCGCTGCTAGTCCAAAAACCAACCAGTCCCGCCATCGTAACAGTTGCCGCCGTCATCTGGCTAAAAAAACACACCTTGTCTACAGCGGCAGCCCATTTTCTCGAAATGTTCAAAGAAACCAACGCCGGTCTTTGATCGCAAACGTTAAAGCCGCGGGCCCGATTGTAAAAGGCCTGCGGCTTTAATCCTGGTAACATTATTCCTGATATCGGGGCAATGCAAATCCATGACCGGCACAAAGCCTATCCCGCTCGGCGCGTTTGATGTCCTCCGCAATCATGATACTGACAAGTTCCTGAAATGACATTTGTGGCTGCCAGCTAATATCTATGCCGATATTCCGGAATGCAGTCTCCACAAATTCCCGCACAGAATGTGCTTCCCCGGAGGCTACTACATAATCATCCGGTTTTTCCTGCTGCAGCATTAGCCACGTGGCCCGTACATAATCACCGGCAAATCCCCAGTCCCTGAGTGCATTTAAATTGCCTAATACTATATCTTATTGTATTCAGCCACAGGTGAAAAGTGAAAAGTACGAACTCCGCTTTTACTAACACCCTGTCCAGTAAATTTTTATTGGACTCTATATAAACAAGTTATGTCCTCTAGCTATTAATGTTAAAACTGCTGACGTTGTCAGCAGTTTTTTCAGTGCCATGAGCCAGCCGCCACTGGCCCCGGCCCATGTATAAGTAAATTTTACCCTTTTCTACATCTAGATGCTGCAGGAATCTTCGCCAATACAAGCAAATAGCAAGATAATTATGATAATCACTATACACCAACTGTTACCGCGTCCGCCACTACCGCAACCTCCGAACCCAAAGCCCATGTAATCCCCCCCTTTCATTTTTTGTGCTATGTTTATTAACCATTGTATCTTATGCGGTAACACATGATTTAGCTACTGTTGTATTTTCACATTAGTACGATCCACTTCTTGCACTTTTTTGCCAGAACAAACATATTATGATATCAGCACAAGCAATACGCTGGAGGGGGATGCCCACTATGACCGTAACAAACCCAACCCCCAAAGTTACTGTCATTACTGCCGTATATAACTCAGTTCCCTATCTTGCAGCCTGTTTGGACAGCCTGCTAAAACAAACCTTTACCGATTTCGAAGTTCTTATTGTTGACGACGGATCTGTTGATGGCAGTGACAGAATCTACAATCAATACGCTTCCCATGATAACCGTATCCGTGTACTACATTTTAATAATAACCACGGTATTGGGTATTGCCGTGCGGCCTCACTCCGCAAAGCGCACGGTGAATATATCGCGGTTTTGGATGCCGACAATATTGCCGCACCGCATCGGCTGGAGAGACAGGTAGCCTGGCTAAATGAACACCAGAGTACGGTTTTGTTAGCCAGCTATTTCGGCATCATCAACCACTATGGCAATCTCATTGGCGCTGAAGAGTTGGCTCTGAATCAGCTAGAACTTCGCTGGCGACTCATTTTTGGTAATTGTCTTGAGCATTCTACCGTAATGTTTCGCAAACAAGCCGCACTCGCCTGCGGCGGCTATGACCCAGCTATCCGCCTCGGGGAAGACATGGATTTCTATTCCCGTCTTATCTGTCACGGCTCTGCGGAAATGATTCCCGAAAAATTATCACTTTGGCGTTCTCGTCATCAATGCCTGGCTCAGTTAGATTCACTAAATCATAATAATACTAATTATGCTCAATTGGTAAGCCATGCAATCAGACGACATCTGGGCCTGGAAGTTTCGCTTGAGGTAGCAAGTGCCCTTTTTAACCATGGGTATTTACCTGCACAAAACTTGTCCGTATTTACTGACGCGGTGAAACTAACGCTATTGGCCTTAGAACTCTTTAGAGAAAGCCCTTACTTTGCACCGGAATACAGTAATGACCTAGGACGGTGTACCTTTACTCAGCTAATGGAGTTACAGCAACGCAATAAGAATCAACCCTGGTGGCCCCAAGCATTCGATTTATGGGAGCGAGCTTTACAATATTTAACCCATACGAAATATAACTGGTTAGAGGATCGGGAATTAGTTTGGCAGGAACAATGGTTAAGCCAAAAAGATTTGGCGGCAGCCCTTTAAGCTGCTCTATATAGGACTGAGTTGACGGAGTGATCATTTCTGTAACCCATTGGTATTGGCTTTGAGTAAATATCATCTTGAAGAGTATAACCGGATCAACTGGTGGACGGGCATTATTATCCCACACACTTAAGATATTGTTGCGGGAACTTTGCAAATGAAATCGTTTGCCATTATACTAACAGGGTTAATTTTACTGATATAGAATAATCAAGGCCCGGACTTTTCGAAGTCCGGGCCTTGATTATATACAAAAAAAATAACTGCCGCACTCATTTCTTGGCGCGGCAGTCTTTTACGCGTTACTCTTCGTAACTTTGGGCATAAGCCACTTGCAGTGACTCATCAGGAAGTTCCTTTTCCCACCGGGCGACAACAACGGAAGCCACACAGTTGCCACAAACATTACAGGCGGTACGGGCCATATCAAGTACCCGGTCTACACCGAGGATGATGGCGACTCCTTCCACAGGCAGGCCAAAAGCAGCCGCCGTACCGGCAATAACAATCAGTGAAGCTCCAGGTACTGCCGCGATACCCTTCGTAGACAGCATCAGCGTAATCAGCATGATAATTTGTGTCTCCAGCGGGAAGGGAATACCATAGACTTGGGAAATAAACACAACAGCCAGAGCACTGTATAACGTAGAGCCATCCAGATTAAAGGTATAACCCAAAGGCAATACAAAGGTTACGATATGCTTTGGTACACCAAATTTCTCCAACTTTTCCATAGCAATTGGCAAAGCAGCTTCACTGGCGGCAGTCGAAAATGCCAGGATAAGTGGCTCTTTTAGTGCCCGCAGAACATGGAAAAAGTTAACCCGCACAACAAGCGAAGCCCCCACAAGAACAATGGCGAGAAAGAGAATTAAAGCAAGATATAGCGAAAGAATCAGTTTGCCTAATGGCAGTAGCATTCCTAATCCATAGGTACCAACGGTATAGGCAATCGATCCAAAAATACCGATAGGTGCCAGCATCATAACATAATGAGTAAACTTAAACATAATTTCCGCTACGCTAATGGCAAGGTCAATAACCGGACGCCCTTTGCTGCCGATCGCAGCAGCGGCTACGCCAAAGAAAACAGAGAAAGTGATGATTTGCAGCATATCCTGGCGGGCCATTGCATCAACCACGTTGGTCGGAACAAGATTAATGATCATCGCCATATGGTCGATAGTTTTCTTAGCCGCATCGGCAGCAGCACCGCCGGCTCCGCCGCTAATTGTCACACCCACACCGGGCTGCAGAACGTTTACCACAAATAAGCCGACGATCAGCGCAAACGTTGTAGCAATCTCAAACCAGATAATCGATTTGGCACCAAGGCGACCCAGTTTTTTAAAGTCACCGGTACCGGCAATTCCCATAATTAATGAGCTAAATACCAAAGGAACAACAATCATTTTGATCATACGGATAAATACATCACCGACAGGCTTGAGTGCTTTCCCGTATTCAGGGAATAAATAGCCAAAAATAATACCTAAAATAAGTCCCAGAAAAATCTGGGTGGAAAGCCCGATCCCTTTTTTCGGCTTAATTGTACTTTGTGACATACTTGTTACCTCCTTCTTGCGTTCTTATATTGAGCAATCTTTCTGAATATAATGTAAATGACTCTCTATAAAAAACTACAAAAAAAGACGTAAAATCTCATTTCCGGTAAACAAGTATACAAAATCCAAAATCTTGTAAGCGAGGATTTTTACATAGTCGCTAAAAATAATAGTCCCTCGAGAAATTTTTTAATATTGATTTTACCGTGATAAGAGCTTTTTCCCTGAATAGCCGCCATTTCCTGGCGAATTTCCTTAAAATCGAACAAGGCGCCGCTATACATTTCGAATTTGTCGTTGTGATAGTCGTCAATCCCCATATTGGCTACGTTCTGCAGCGCTTTGGTAATAGTGCGGCGCACCCGCTGCTCAATGGTTTTGACATCAAGTTCTGTCGATAAGGATAATTCCTGATACAGTTCGTGCAGTTGATAGGCCTGGTCCTGTTCATTCTGCAAGCGCTCGTCAACTAACTGTACCAACTGGTGAATGTTTTTGGCCCCAGCCTCGCCGATGATGCCCAGCTCCGAAAATATCCGGTTGATCCGGTTGCGTTTCGCATTGTCGTCCTGTTCGGCAGGCAAAGAACTGGGACTCACATAGCGGGCGGTTGTTTGCGAAATTAGCGACATGACCTCCCGGAGGCGCCGGCTTTCTTCCACTTTGCGAATAACCGATGTAATTTCCAATACATTGATTGGCTTATGGATATAGAAATCAATTCCGGTTTGATACGCTTTCGTAATCATTGGCTGGCTGGTACTTTCAGAAATCATAATAAAGGACGTTTCCAGCCCGCTCTCCTTAAGCTTTTTAATCAGCTCCACGCCATCCTGCCCTGGCAGCAACAAATCAATGAGCGCCACATCCGGCGCATATTCGGTAATAATGGCTTCAGCTTTTAGCCCGTCGCCGCATTCGGCCACAATTGTCCCTAATTTATATTTGTCAATAATGTTGCCGACAATTTTTCGGACACTTACATCGTCTTCAATAATGACAAACCGCATTTTTGCTCCCCCTATACCTTACAGCCAAGATTTATATACAACGTGCTAAGATTTTTGCAGGCGGGTGGTGTGTTGGCAAATACCAACTATTCCATTTTTCTCAGATTGGTTAACGGTAAAGACACGGTAAAAATGGTTTTACCCGGTTTGGACGTAACTATAATCTGTCCACCAAGAGACTCTGTCAAATGTTTCACATGACTTAGCCCGAGGCCGGTAGACATTTGCCCGGTTACTTCCGAAAATTTGGTTGAATAACCAGGAGCAAAAATCAATTCGGTTTCTGCGGGAGGGATTCCCGGACCATTGTCGGCAACAACCAGGACTAATCTGCCGCTATTCCACTGTCCGGTTACCGCAATAACGCCTGCCGCCTGGATAGCCTCAACGGCATTGGTAATCAGGTTGTTCAAGATGGAAACAATAGCGTAATATTGGTCGGTAACCAGTTCGCCCCGATAGTCGAAGGTAATGGTTACAGGCTTGTCCAAGCCGTTAATATACCGTCTGGTATTTTGTTCGACAATCTGAAAAAACTCGGACAAAGGCAACCCCTCTTCACAAACGGCGATATCCAGTATCTCTTCAATTCCCCGGGTCACACGGTAATAATCTTTTTTAACCTCGTGAATATCACGGGCAATCGCCAGAGCTCTGGCTGCCGGCGAATCGGCCTTGGCTAATTCACCGGGATAAGCGGCATTAAGACTCTGGTACAGTGTATAACCCTTCTCCATAACTAACTCAATATCATTAGAGGACTTTTTCAAGTAAAATAGCTCCGCCTTCAGCTTGGCAATAATAAAGATCAATTCCGCATAGCGGGCAGCATGATCCTCGGCTAAAACAAAGTCGCGATAGCGTTTTAACGAGTAATAGCCAATCACTGTTAATAGGGAACGGCCAACACCTACGGCCACTATTTCCGTAAATATAGTCTCCAGGGTGCGGCCAACTACCTCCCGCCGGATGATCAGTTCCACACAATTGCTGGCAATATCACAAAGACTTAAAAGCAGGATGAGCGCCGGAATATTGCCGGTATAATTGCGCACCTTCAGCAATCTGAACAACAGGCCGTATCCGAGGTAATAGCCGAAAGCCGGCAAGTTATGCATAAAGGCGCTTAGCAGACTCTCATCGACAAACGGATATTTCAGCGTTGTGCGCAGCAAAAGCGTGAGGGCGCCGGATAAAACCGCAATGCGCAAAGCCGGCAGGCGCTGAAAATATAGTAACAGGGTAGCTAAAACAACCACACCTAGTGTAAAACGGAAATAGTCGTCAAAAGGATACGTAAAAATTAACCCGGTTATACTCACCAATAAAATGACATGAGGGATCATAAGATCGGATACCCGCCCAGCCTATTCTGGCAGATATTGATAAAAGCAGCCAGCACTCTCGCCGTCCCCCCCAAATGACATAAATTCATAGCACTACCCCTGCTCTATTAAAGTTCTATTTTCCCCTCTAATCCGGGAGTAATTACTTTTTTTCCGTCTGTCGTAATAAAGATGGCCTCCGTCCCCGGATACTGTTTCAATAACTGCATTCCCTTTTCAATTCCCAGTACAAACATGGCCGTACTTAGTATATCCACATTGTTATCCGCTTTCGCGACAATGGTAATGCTGGCAATCTCCCGCGGCTGATAGCCGGTGTGCGGGTCAATAATATGTGAATACCGGACGCCGTCTTTCATAAAAAATCGCTGATAATCGCCTGATGTCTCCAGCACATCCCAATCAGTCATTGACAGCTTGGCCGCAATTCCTTCAGAATCACGCGGGTCCTGCACACCAATGCGCCAGGGCTGGCCGTCCGGGCGTTTACCGATAACCCGAACATCGCCGCCGGCATTAACCAAAGCAGATTTAATCCCCTTAGCCTTTAAGACGTCAATTGCCTTACGGTTGGCATACGCTTTGGCTACTGCCCCCAGATCAATGCGCATACCCGCTTTCGGCAAAAATACCGTATTGTCGGTGTCATTGATCTCAACCAGTCGGTAATCAACCAAAGGCAGCAGCGCCTTAATGTCGGCATCGCTAGGTATAAATTCCCCCTTATGCCCTACTCCCCATAGCTCGGTGAGCGCGCCAACAGTAACATCAAGCGCCCCGTTTAGTTGCTCCGACCGGCTGCGAGCCATTTTAAGCATGGCAATGACATCTGAATCGACTTGCACTTTTTCTTTGCCAGCTGCCTGATTAATCTTTGAAATCTGACTATTCTCATCAAACCGGTTTGTCAAGTTATTAATCCGTTCAAACTCGGCAAAGGCGGCCTTAACGGCAGATTCGGAATTATTGCCATATGCCGTTATTTCAATAATGGTATCCATCATAAACTGTGTTTCTTTATACGGTTTGGCGGCAAATAGGTATTCCATTGAGCAGCCTGCTTGCATAATAAGCAAACAAATAAGTAATGCACTTGTCATTACGCGACCTAAAGTGTTCATAAATGGCAACAGCCTCCGGCACATAATATATACTATCGCTTAATACCACTATTCATTATATCATTGAATTGCGCAACAGGAAGTACCTTGCTAAAACATCCTATAAAAATTTAAAATTATTTACCAACTTTGCAGGAATAGCAAAAATTATAGCGAATGATTCTTAAATATATGAAAATATTCACAAGATAGTGTATCATGAAGATACATGGTTCTGAAGAACCGGTGAATTTTCTCAGACAATTTTACACCGATGAACAAGGCTACGAAAGTCTTCCTGTCAGCAATGACCAGGGTTTCTTTGTAGTCTTTTTTTATCCAGTTAACCGGTAATTTGTCTGGATAACGCCTGTATACCTCTTTCATTAGTCTTAAAAATTAAGGAGTGGTTACATCATGCATATGGCAGACGCACTTATCTCCCCGGCTGTCGGCGGGGCAATGTGGGCGGTGACGGCCGGTATCGCCGTCTATTCCGCCAAAAAGGTACAGAAAGATATTGACGATCGTAAAATCCCACTGATGGGAGTGTTAGGAGCCTTTGTTTTTGCTGCCCAAATGATTAATTTTACCATCCCGGGAACAGGCTCCAGCGGCCACATCTGCGGCGGGCTCTTGCTCGCTATCTTGTTGGGACCGCAAGCTGCTCTTTTAACAATTGCTTCTATTTTAACAATTCAAGCCTTATTTTTTGCCGATGGCGGTATTCTGGCTCTTGGCGCCAACATCTTTAACATGGGCCTTTTAGCCTGCTTCATTGGCTATCCGCTTATTTATAAACCATTAACCGGCAAAAAACCTTCACAAGGACGTATTCTCATCGGCTCGGTGCTAGCGTCCGTAATTGGCTTGCAGTTAGGGGCTTTTAGTGTTGTACTGGAAACTCTTTTTTCCGGAATTTCCGAACTGCCGTTCAGTACCTTCGTTCTCTTAATGCAGCCTATTCATTTGGCAATCGGTTTTGTCGAAGGTCTAATTACTGCCGCTATAATCCTGTTTATTAAAAAAGAATCGCCTGAAATTTTGCAGAAGGCTGCTAGCGGACAACCCTTCGGCAATCTTTCTATTAAAGGCATTTTTGTTACCATGCTTATTGCCACCGTTCTTACCGGCGGCGCACTAAGCTGGTTTGCTTCCGCCAATCCTGACGGTCTTGAATGGTCTATCGCCGGAATTACCGGCAAGGGTGAATTAGAATCTTCGGAGGGGGAAGGAATTCATAGCTTCTTTGCCGAACTACAGGAAAAAACCGCATTTTTGCCTGACTATAACTTTAAGCAACCGGAAAAAGAAAAACCGGCAGCAGCAACCGAAGCCAACGCTGCTGAAGAAAAAGAAGCCTGGCCGACCGTTGACGGCGGGACGTCTTTTGCCGGTATCCTGGGATCGTTGTTGACATTAGTTCTTGCCTATACGATTGGCAAGGGCCTGCGTCGTTTCGCCAAGGGGTAAAGCCTTAATCCATTTTAAAGAGGGTTGATTATGCTAAAGATTGAAGCCAACTGGATAGACTTACGTTATCTTGACGCGCTTGCCAGCCAAAATACTTTTATCCATCGTCTCAACCCTTGCGTCAAATTACTTGCTACCCTGGTCTTTATCCTTGCCGTTACTTCCTTCCCCAAGTATGAAATTACCGGTTTGTTTCCCTTTTTCCTCTTTCCGGCGGTCCTGCTTGCTGCCGGGAATCTCCCCACAGCCCCGATATTGAAGCGGTTGCTGCTGGTCGCCCCCTTTGTCCTGTTTATTGGCATATTTAATCCGCTTTTTGATCATACGCCGGTTACGAAAATTGGTTCGGTTATGGTTACCGGCGGCTGGGTTTCGTTTTTTTCTATCACGATTCGCTTATGCCTGACAATTACCTCGGCTTTGATTTTAGTGGCTACGACTGGGATCGATGCTATTGGATCGGCATTATTAAAACTTGGCGTACCCAAAATTATTGTTGTTCAATTGCTGTTTATGTACCGCTATCTGCATGTGTTAGTAGAGGAATTTGTCCGGTCGGCGACCGCCTACAGCTTACGTTCCTTTCACGGCGACGGCATTCGCTTTCGGGCGTGGGGTTCCCTGCTGGGACAGTTGTTAATCCGCTCAATTGACCGGGCCAACCGCATCTATCAGTCCATGCTGTGCCGTGGCTTTGACGGTGAGGTGCGGTTGCTGCGCGCCAGCACCTTTACTTCTGCCGATGCGGGCTATTTTGCCTTCTGGCTGGTTTTTTTCGTGCTGATCCGCCTGTTTGATATACCGGAATTGCTAGGCAAACTACTCATGGGGGTCTACAAATGAGCCATCATATTGTTGAACTAAAAGATGTCACCTATACCTATCCTGATCATACAGAAGCTTTGCGCGGCCTGTCTGTACGTATTACCCATGGAGAATCAGTGGCCATTGTCGGCGCCAACGGATCAGGTAAAACCACCCTGCTGTCCCACCTGATCGGCGTACTCTTCCCGACCAGCGGCTCCATCAATATTGGCGGTTATCCGGTGGCCAAAAAAACTCTTCCCTATGTACGCCGCGCGGTAGGCATGGTATTTCAAAATTCAGATGATCAGTTATTTATGCCTACCGTTTATGACGATGTTGCTTTCGGCCCCCTCAATCTGGGATTTCCGCCGGAAGAAGTAGACGCCCGGGTAACAGCAGCTCTCACCACAGTCGGGGCACTCCCTCTCAAAGACCGCGCTCCTTACCGGCTGTCAGGCGGTCAAAAACGTTCGGTTGCCATTGCCGCCGTTCTCGCGATGGACCCCTCCATTCTCGTCATGGATGAGCCTACCGCCGGCCTTGACCCCCTGGCGCGCCGGCAACTCATTAATTTGCTGAAAACCTTTGAACATACAAAAATTATTGCCACCCACGATCTGGATCTTGTGCTAGATCTGTGTGCCCGTACGGTCGTATTAAGCGTCGGCACCATCATCGCCGACGGTCCGACACTGGAGATTTTCAGCAATGAGGAACTCTTACAGAAAGCTCATTTAGAAAAACCCTTCCGCATGCAGGGTTGTCCGATTTGTCATCCGCAAAACGGCAATGAGTAAACTATATACAACGTGCTAAAGATTTGTGCAGGCGGGTGGTGTGTTGGCAAAAGCGCAAGTCAAACGCCAGTGGTGAAGCGTTGTCAATGCACAGCCCGCCTGCGCCGGCAGTATTCTTTAATGCGAAATATATATGTAAGGCTATATTATTTTCAGCTAATGTGAAAAAACCCCATCTCATAGTTCCGGTAAACCGAAATTAGGAGATGGGGTTTTGTAGTGTATACTCGACACGACCAGTGGCAGACCCCGAATTTACCATTCATTCTGTCATTGATCGGCTATGTATACTTTATTCATGTATTTATTATAGCATCTGTGTATACAAAAATCAATCTGATTTTTAAGTCTGCAATAAATATAGAACTTCCAATAACACCCTGTCAGGAGAAAATCCTTATTGAATTTCTATACATTATGATGATGGATCAGTTATTTGTCGGACAGGTTTTTCCAGTGCATAGATGTCTTCCAACTTTTGCGTAATAAAATAATGAGCATCTTTAATTGCCTGATTATAAATATAAGGGCCTATATTTTCCAAAAAGAAATCTAATAACAGCATGGCTGCCAAATCGGAAACCATTTCCTCCTTTTCAGTCAGGAAATAGCTTTTTATTTGTTCTACTGCTGCTTTTCGCTGTTCCTGAGTTAGCTCGATCCCTCTGCTTTTAACCATAATAACACCCCTTTGATTTTCGGACTTAGAATTAATTTTTAAGCAACGTCCGGATAAGTGCACTTGCGGCTGCAGCCGTTTGGCCATCCTTATCCAACAAAGGATTCAATTCAACAAACTCTGCCGATGTTATGATGTTATGCTGCGCCAACAGGCTCATTGCCTCAAGGTTATTCTTCAT
>NZ_FNAM01000043.1 GCF_900101845.1 Sporomusa acidovorans
CCACTACAATTCGGCTGGATATTGTTACTCCTGACCGGATGGTCTATTCCGCCGACGTCAACATGGTCATAGCCAGAGCGACCGACGGCGACCTGGGCATCCTGCCAGGGCATGCCCCGCTCATCGCCGGACTTGACATCTGGCCCCTCAGGATTCAAACCGACGAGGGTGAGCAGCAGTTTGCCCTGTGCGGCGGCTTTATTGAAGTGCGGCCGCAAAAAATAACCATCCTGGCAAGCTGCGCTGAACTACCGGCAGAAATCGATATTGAACGCGCTGAGTCCGCCAAAGAACGGGCTGAGAACCGCTTGCGGAGTCCTTTGCCCGACACCGATGTCCGGCGGGCGGAAGTAGCTCTGAAACGGGCTATGATGCGTCTTAAGGTTGTTCAGTCTAAAACGAATTTAATCATGTAAAAAGTCCGCAGGCATAATGTCTGCGGACTTTTTACATGATTAATGCCGAGTGAATTCGCTGCCCCTTATTATTTTTAAAATTTTCTGACTAAATCGGCAGGAATTTTAAATTTTCTGACGAATATCATATATTAGTACAAAGGAAAATATTCTATAAAAGAGAGGTGTATAGAATGGCTCTCGTTCTAATGCCCATTCTTTTAATTTCGGCAGCCTGTAACTTCGGTTTTAATGCCCTAAGTATTTTCCTAATCAGCGCACTCTTTATAACAATAACGATTATTTCTTCTGTCGCGGTATTTGGTTCTCTCGGCTATTTATGGTCCAGTTATGGCTTATTTGTTACCTTAGCCATTATCCTGGGGTTCGGGTTTTTGCTTATGCTCAATCCCGACTATCGCCGGAGAATGGAAACGGATGCCTAAGTCCCGGGCTCATCCTGACTGTTTCAGACTAAACAGCAAATGCATTATTTTATTGTCATAGTAGCTATAATATGAACAGAACGCTATCTCCCGTCGATCGGAGATAGCGTCTTATTTTTTATTTTCTGCGCTTTTTCAGTTCCTCAAAAAGCTCGCTCGGCGTAATACTGTGATTGGCCAGCAGCACCAGGCAGTGATACCAAAGATCAGCCATTTCATAGAGAATCTCAGCTTTATCATTATTTTTAGACGCAATGATTGTCTCGGCGGCTTCCTCGCCCACTTTTTTCAAAATCTTGTCCTGGCCCTTTTCAAACAGATAATTGGTATAGGATCCCTCTTTCGGATGATATTTACGGTCGTTAATGACGTCATAGAGTTCATAAAGGACGCCGGCCAACGGCTCTTTATATACTTTATCCGGATCAACCAGTTTTTCCGCCTGTTCCGCGGCTGCATCCAACCTGCGGCTAAAACAAGAAAATGTGCCTTCATGGCAAGCCGCGCCGGTTTGATTCACTTTGACTAAAATTGTGTCTGCGTCACAGTCATAATACATTTCTTTCACAGCCTGCACATGACCGGATGTTTCCCCTTTGCGCCAGAGTGTACGGCGGCTGCGGCTATAAAACCAGGTCGCACCGGTTTCCAGTGTTTTGGCTAACGACTCGGCATTCATATAAGCCAGCATCAGCACCGTGCCGGAAGCTTCATCCTGAATAATCGCCGGCACTAAGCCATTTTCATCAAATTTTATCTGTTCGCTATTCATAATCTCACCTCTACCCCACGGGATTTAAGATATTCCTTAACCTGACCGACGCTAAACTGTCCATAGTGAAAAACAGATGCTGCCAAAACCGCATCCGCTTTGCCGGCAGTTAATACTTCGTAAAAATGTTCCATTTCACCGGCGCCGCCGGAAGCAATCACCGGTACATCCACTGTCTCAGACACAGCCCTGGTGAGCGGAATGTCATAACCGTCCTTGGTGCCGTCTTTATCCATACTTGTCAGCAGAATTTCGCCGGCCCCCAGATCGGTGGCCCGTTTAACCCATTCCAAGACATCAATGCCTGTCGGTGTGCGCCCGCCGTTAATGTATACTTCCCAGGCAGCCTGTCCGGACTGCCTGGCGTCAACAGCCAAAACAATGCACTGACGCCCGAACCGTTTAGCCCCTTCGGCCAAAAGTTCAGGATTTTTCACAGCTGCCGTGTTGAGGGAAACCTTATCCGCACCGGCTTTGAGCATTGTCCTGATATCCTCTACCGTACGGATACCCCCGCCCACAGTGAAGGGAATAAACACCTCGGAGGCTACCCGTTCCACTACGTCTACCATCGTCTTTCGCTCGTCAGAAGAAGCGGTAATGTCTAAAAACACGAGTTCATCAGCCAGTTTCACATCATATACCTTGGCCAGTTCCACCGGATCGCCCGCATCGCGCAAGCCCACAAAATTTGTACCTTTTACTACCCGTCCGTCTTTGACATCCAGGCAGGGAATAATCCGTTTGGTATACATCTTTAAGCGCCCTCCTTTGCCAGGCGAATGGCTGCCGCTACATCAACCGCACCGGTATAGATGGCTTTACCAACGATAACACCTTCGATACCGCCTGCGGCGTTGGCGGCTTTCAGCGCTGTAATATCGTCAAGACTTTTCACCCCGCCGGAAGCAATCACCGGAATCCCCGCCGCCTTAGCCAGCGCTGCGGTTGCCGCTACATTGACCCCCTGCAGCGTACCGTCCCGGGAGATATCCGTATAAATAATCCTCTCTACACCGGCCCCGGCCATCCTTTTGGCCAGTTCTTCCGCCCCCACGCCGCCGGAAACCTCCCAGCCGTCGACAGCCGCCTGTCCGTCGCGGGCATCAATGCCGACAACAATCCGGCTGCCAAAACGTCGGCATGCTTCCCGCACAAGCTCCGGCTTGCGGACAGCAACAGACCCTAATATCACCCGGGCAACACCGGCTTGCAGCACTTGCTCAATATTTTCCAGCGTCCGAATGCCGCCGCCCAACTGCAGTGGGATGTTTACCGCTTGCGCGATCGCACGGACTACGGCAAGATTAACTGACTTTCCGGCTACCGCGCCATCAAGATCGACAATATGCAAATATTCGGCCCCGACGGCAACCCATTTAAGCGCCATATCAACAGGATTGTCCGCAAACACGGTCTCTTGGTCAAAACGTCCTTTTGTCAGGCGGACACAGCGGCCGCCTCTAATATCGATTGCCGGAAATATAATCATCATTTCAACTCCTTAAAAAGTTAGCTAAAATAGCCAACCCCGCTGCGCTTGACTTTTCAGGGTGAAACTGCACAGCCTGCACATTGCCGCAGCCTACGGCCGCCGTTACCGCGCTGCCGTATTCGGTCACAGCGGTGATCACTTCCGGCTTATCCGGCACGGCATGATAACTATGAACAAAATAAACATAGGGGGCTGCGGGTAATCCGCCAAAAAGCAGGCTGGGGGTTTTAAACTCCAGACTGTTCCAGCCCATATGCGGAATTTTCAGTTCAGGGGCAATGATTTTCCGCACCATTCCTGACAAAATCCCCAGTCCCTGTATGCCGGGATCCTCTTCACTGCCGTCAAACAACAGTTGCAATCCCAGACAGATGCCGAGAAAGGGAGTTCCCTGCCCGGCCACTTCTTTAATAATGGGAACAAGCCCGTAGTTTTCCAGGTTAGCCATACAATCGCCGAAAGCCCCCACCCCGGGCAGCACTACCTTGGCGGCATTGCCGATAACCGCCGGATCACTGGTAACAACAATATCATAGTTACCCGCAGTTTCGGCGTTTAACTTGGCTAAGGCCTTCGACACACTATGCAGGTTGCCCATGCCATAATCAATAATTGCCAACGTTTCCCGTGCCATTGCTTAGCCTCCTTTATTCGCTCTGTCATAGCATCCCTTTAGTAGACATCACGCCTTTTATCCTTTCATCGCGGCGGGTAGCTTCAGCCAGCGCCCGGCCCAATGCTTTAAAAATGGCTTCGATCATATGATGGGTATTCTTGCCGGACAACAGCCGGACATGCAAAGTCAGGCCGGCATGGATACTAAGTGCCCGTAAAAATTCTTCGGTAAGCTCACTGTCAAACTGGCCGACCTGTTCACCCGGCAAGGCTGCATCAAAAACCAAATAGGGCCTGCCGCTAATATCAAGCGAAACCATGGCCAGTGCTTCATCCATTGGCACAAAAGCCGTACCGTAGCGCTTGATGCCGGCCTTGTCGCCAAGGGCCCCGGCCAGGGCCTGCCCCATAACAATGCCGGTATCCTCTACCGTGTGGTGTCCATCAACAAAAAGATCGCCTTTTGCTTCCACCGTAAGGTCAAACAGACCATGCTTGGCCAACAGGATCAGCATATGGTCAAAAAAACCAATGCCGGTGGCAATCTGGGACTGGCCACTGCCGTCAAGAGTCCAGGATACTTTTATGGCTGTTTCGCCGGTAATCCGTTCCAAACTGGCAGTGCGGCTCATGCGGTAACAGCCTCCAGTACGGCCTTATTTTCCTCCGGTGTGCCCACGCTGATCCGGATACAGTTGGTCAGCCCGGGCGCCGTACTGAAATCACGGATGCCAATACCCCGTGCGCTCAGTTTCGCAACCATAGCAGCGATGTTTTCACTCTTGACGAGCAGGAAATTCGTTTGCGAAGGGTAAACAGTCACACCGTCAAGGGCGCTAAGGACAGCAGCCATTCGCTCCCGCTCGCGGCTGTTTACCGCCAGGCCGCCGGCAAATTCCTGCCGCAGGCCATATACGATCTCAGCGGTTGCCAGCGTCAAAGCATTCACACTATAGGGAAGCAACACCTTGCCGATCGTGCGGGCAATCTCCTCATTGGTTAACAAGTACCCTACCCGGGCGGCTGCCAAACTGTAGGCTTTGGAAAAAGTGCGGGCAATTGCGACATTCTGATATTTACGTAACAAATTCACTGCTGTTTTTCCATAAAATTCATGATAGGCCTCATCGACAACGACCAAACTGTTGGTACCGGCCACGATATATTCAATCTGTTCAAGCGGCATAACCATACCTGTCGGATTATTGGGATTACACAGAAGAATCACGACGGCCGCTGCCTCTTTAGCTGCCGCCAGCAGTTTATCGGCATCCAGTGTATAATCAGCGTTAAGTGCCACCGGAACAGACTGACTGTCAGCCAGTTTGGCATAAATGCCATACATAGAGAAAGACGGACTGGGATAAACAATACTGCGGCCCGCCCCGCCGAAGGCATGGCAAAGAGCTTCCAGAATTTCACTGGAGCCATTGCCAACGAGTACATTGGCCGCTTTTAAGCCAAACCCGGCAGCAAGCGTTGATTTCAGGGATATCGCACTCATTTCGGGATACCGGTTAAAAGGCAGCACTGCTAATTTTTCCATAACTTTAGTTTTTATCGCCGGTGGCAAATCGGTTGGATTCTCGTTAGCGTCAAGCCTGACAGGCCACTGAATTTCCTCAACAGAATAGGGCTTTAAGCTCTCCAGTCCGCAGCGAGGTGCAAACATCCTAATTCCCCCTCATCTTTACAGCATTAGCATGGGCCGTCAAGCCTTCGGCCTCGGCCAGTTTGATAATCTGTCCGCTGACAGCCGCCAGGGCTTCCTGCGTATAGGCAATAATACTGGTTTTTTTCATAAACGTTTCGACATTAAGCACAGAATAAAAGCGGGCCGTCCCGCCGGTTGGCAATACATGGTTGGGACCGGCAAAATAATCGCCAAGCGGCTCGGGGGAATATTGTCCCATAAAGATCGCACCGGCATGCCGTACATAAGGTAATAATTTGAACGGTTCGGCGGTTAGCAGTTCCAGGTGCTCCGGCGCCGATAGATTAGCCAACTCAATGGCTTCCCCAATATCTCTGGTAATAATAATCAGACCATTGTCCTCAATCGACTGAGCGGCAATATCCTTACGCGCTAGCGTAGCCAGTTGACTGGCAACTTCTTTTTCCACCTTGGCGGCCAATTCGGCACTATCGGTAATAAGAATACTGGAAGCCAGCACATCATGCTCGGCTTGACTGAGCATATCGGCCGCCACATACTGAGGATCAGCCGTATGATCGGCTACAATAAGAATTTCACTGGGGCCTGCCAACATATCAATATCAGCGTGGCCATAGACGGCCTTTTTCGCTAAGGTAACAAAAATATTGCCCGGGCCGGTAATCTTGTCCACTTTCGGAATCGTTTCCGTTCCAAATGCCAGAGCGGCCACGGCTTGCGCACCGCCTACCTTGAAAATCCTCGTAACCCCGGATAATTTCGCCGCCGCCAGGACATAGGGGTTTACCGTTCCTTCCCGGCTAGGCGGCACCACCATGATAATTTCCTTTACCCCGGCCACTGCCGCCGGTACGGCATTCATAATCACTGATGACGGATAGGCGGCCGTACCGCCGGGAACGTAAATGCCTACCCGGTCAAGCGGCGTGCATTTCTGTCCCAAAATCGCCCCTTGTTCCCGCTCGGTAAACCATGATTTCGGTAGTTGCTCGGCGTGAAAACGCTTAACATTAGCCACCGCTGCTGCCAGAGCGTCCAATACTTCCCTGTCGGCCGCGGCGATGGCGCTCTCCATTTCAGCCGGGGTAACTTCCAGCGTCTCAGCGGTAAATTCAGCCCCGTCAATTGACCGGGTATATTGTAATACCGCCTCATTCCCCTGACGGCGTACATCTTCAACAATACGCTCCACTACCTGCTGAACCGACAGTTCCTCACCAAAAGTCTCCTTCACCTTGGCTCGCCCGCCGGCACCTAATATTACCTTATCAAAGGCCGGTTTTTCCAGTATTTCGGCCATTTCTTCCTTATTAAAAAAGCAGCTGTGAATCCGCTTCATAGTTACCCCTCACTTTCCATTAGCGCTTTCAATCCTTCAACCATCTTATTGATACGGTCAAATTTCATCTTAAAGCTTACCCGGTTGGCAATAAATCTGGCTGTTGCCGGATGAATTTGCGCAACCTCCACCAGATTGTTTTCTCTAAGTGTGCGACCGGTTTCTACCAAATCAACAATAATTTCTGCCAAACCCACCATGGGCGCAAGTTCAATGGAACCGTTCAATTTAATAATTTCCATTTGTATCCCAATGCTATGAAAAAAGCTTTCGGCAATCCGCGGATACTTTGTCGCCACCCGCATATTAGCGTAATCACTCAATTTTTCCTGCTTTAGCGCCTGAGGAACAGCAACCATCATCCGGCAAAAGCCAAATTTTAAATCTAACAACTCATAGACATCCTTGTTTTCCTCCAAAAGTACATCCTTGCCAATAATGCCGATATCGGCCGCGCCATACTCCACATAGGTAGGCAAATCCGCCGTTTTGGTAATAATAAAACGTATCTTCTCGGTCTCATTGGCAATAACCAGTTTCCGTGAATTCTCACTGAGGCCTTCGGCCTGATAACCAATTTTAGCCAACATATTGGCCGAAAGATCGAAAAGCTTGCCTTTAGGCAGAGCAATTGTTACATATTCCATATCATTTGAGGTCATGACATGTCTCCTGTCTTCCTTTAATTAATTAAAGCGTTAATATATTGATATATTATCACTCTATTTAAACGACGTCAATACATGAATTTAAAAAATTCCTTTTACTGCCTAACAGACTTTTGTCAGCTACCATCATATTTTTACTCTCAGGTAGGAAATCTTTCTGCATATGTAGAAGTATTTGGCAAGATAATAACCTTAATAAGGAGGTTCATTATGGCTGTTCTTAACATTGTTGTGCTCAACCCGCTGGCTGACCGACATAAGGAAATGATTAAGGCCGCTGAGCCTAATGTAAATATAATTGTAAGTGATCAACAAAATGCACTTGAACATATGCCTGTTTGTCATATACTAGCAACTTGGGGTTGGGCGGAAACCCGGGATTTATATCAGGCTGCGCCCCACTTAGAATGGATTCATTCGTTAAGTGCCGGGGTTGAAAAATTAATTTTTCCCGAGATCCAGGCAGCTGACACCGTTCTTACCAATTCCAAGGGTATTCACGGCATTGCCGTTTCTGAACACGTATTGGCCATGATTCTGGCCTTTAGCCGTGGGCTTACCCTCAGTATTCGCCAGCAGGACGCTAAGCTTTGGAAACGAGTGCCAACCATTGAATTGCATGAACATACCTTAGCGATTATCGGCTTAGGGTCAATTGGGCGCGAAATTGCCAAGAAGGCGAAGGCTTTAGGAATGAATGTTCTTGCCAGCAAACAGGAATTAACAACTGAGCTGTTCGTAGACAAACTATATCCTTCAGACCCTGAAAGCCTTCTGGAAATGCTGGCACAAGCTGATTTTGTCACTGTAGCTCTGCCCTTAACGGAAAGCACCCAAAACCTGATCGGGCTAACGCAGTTTAAAGCCATGAAGCCTTCTGCTTATTTCTTTAATATTGCCCGGGGGGCTATTGTTAATGAGGCCGACTTAATTACAGCATTAGAACAGAAATTAATTGCCGGGGCAGGACTGGACGTTTTTTCCCAGGAGCCGTTGCCGGAATCCAGCCCTCTATGGGGCATGCCTAATGTAATCATCACACCCCATGTTGCCGCCCTTTCCCCGGCCTACCTTGACCGGGCTGTTAAATTATTTGCCGATAATCTCATCCGCTTTATCCAGGGACGGGAAATGATCAATATTGTTGACAAAACAAAAGGCTATTAGTTTAAATTATCAGCTATTCTAAGTAATGTAAGCTCCGGTGGTTCACCCTCTGCCGGAGCCTCATGATGTCTTGCTACAATTTCAATTAGTTGTTCAGGCAAGCCGGCTGCTTTAAGCATAGCCGCCCCGCGGGCAGCGTGGTTATAGTAAATATAAACGGCATGACGGAGATTGTCTATTTTTCCGCCCCGTCCCATTCGCCCCCATGACTTTGCCCATGCCGGCACAAATTTATCCAAAATTACAGTAATGATCTTATCAGCAGTACTAACGTCTCCTTTTATCTTGCCAACATCGTGCAAAAGCGCACACTTAATCAAGAGTTCTTGATTAATCGTTTCCTGGACTGTGGCAAGTTTCCGGGCGGTATAGGCTACGTTCAAAGCATGACGCTGGTCAGGCAGATTCATCCGCCAAAAGAAGGCCGCCTGGGCCTCATTCAAATGCTTTTCGACAAACCTTCTGTCTGGCCTGTTAACTTTTGCCGTAAGCGCTGCAACAACCTGCTTTACCCGTTTATTCAATATAAATCAGTTCCTCATAGCCTTCTTCGCGGATAGCGGTCTCTGCTGCCGCTTTGGCGGAGCTTGCCAGCGCAAGTTCCGCCCGCCGCCCCGCTTTGCGGCATTCCTTTGCCACACGAATCGCTTCGGCGAGCTTACCCTCAGCCCAGGCAATGTATACATCTTTAACACGTACATTGACACCAATGCCCTGGCGCTCCATGGCCAGCAGCAACCGCTCAATTCCCAGCGCAAAACCGGTAGCCGGATTGGCAACGCCAAAAGAAGCCAGCATGGTATCATAGCGGCCGCCGCCGCACAAAGGGAAGCCCAAACCCGGGGTATAGGCTTCAAAAACCATGCCTGTATAATAATCAAAATCGCGAATTATCCCCAAATCAAAATTAACATACCGTTCAACCCCATAGCCTTGTAAGAGTTTATGAATGTCGGCCAGGTTATCAAGCGCCGCCCGGCTAAGCTCATTATTAACCAGCCGGTAGGCATCGTTAAGCATATCTTCCCGACCGTGCAACAAGGGAATTTGCTTTAATAATTCCCCGGCTGCCTGGCTAAGTCCGCTTTGCGCTACAATCTCACCCAGGCCTACCAAATCACGGGTGACCATTGCATATTTTACCCGGTGCTGCTCTTGCGGGCTTAAACCACTCTCTGCCATCAAGCCATTAATAAAGGAAACCTGACCTAACCCAATCTGAAAATTAGTCAATCCTGCTTCCAGCATGGCTTCGACCGCCAGGGCAATTATCTCAGCATCAGCTACAGGTCCCGGCGCGCCTAATAGTTCAACCCCGGCCTGATAAAACTCACACTGCCGTCCGGCTTGAGCCTGCTCGTGCCTAAATACATTAGTCAAATAAAATAATCTTAGTGGCAGCGGTCTTTCTTTCAGTCTTGTGGCAGCAACTCTTGCTATCGGTGTTGTCATATCCGGTCTAAGGCCTAAAATACGATTATTCTTATCAAAAAATTTGAATACATGCTCCTGCATAGCATTGCCTGTGCCTAGCGTAATGGTTTCCATATATTCAAAAGTCGGCGTTACCACTTCATCATAGCCCCAACGTGAAAATAACCCGGCAAGCGCTCCTTCCACAATCCGTTTCTGATTGGCTTCCCGTGGTAGCAAATCCCGCGTTCCGTAAGGAATTTGCGGCACAAAATTATTTTTATCCATAAATACACCTCATCTTGAATCTGCGTTTTTTTCCAGATTAGATAATACGATCTTATAGCCATCGGCACCATAATAGAGACAGCGCTTAACCCTGCTGATTGTTGCCGTGCTGGCACCGGTAGCAGCAACAATATCGTCATAAATAACTCCCGCTTTTAATAGCCGAGCCACTTCCAGCCGCTGGGCCATCGACTTTAATTCGCCGATCGTGCATATGTCTTCAAAAAACTGGTAACATTCCTCTTCAGTATTGAGCGACAAAATGGCTTCAAATAGTTGATCGGTTAGCTTGTCTTTTAACTTAGGATTTACCGACATACTACTAGCCTCCCTGTAAATACTTAATGATTTATACAGTTATTCGACATTGACCTATATTTTCCTTCTTTATCTCTTTCCATCTTTATTTAATTAAAATATATGTATAACTTTCCCTCTTTTTTACAGTCAATACCACATTTTTTCTGTTGACAGCCATCCTTAGCCATGCTAATATAAAAATTACAAATCTAATATTGTTCATCAAGAGCTGGCTGAGGGACTGGCCCAATGACGCCGCGGCAACCATCGCACATGCGAACGGTGCCAATTCCACAGGAGTAATCCTGGCAGATGAAGAACTGTACATCAAGCCTCTTCGGACTGCCGAGGGGGCTTATTATTTGACTGGAAGGGGGGTATTTTAACTATTTCGATGCATACATGATACATTTTTATTAAAATTGTGTTTTGGGAGGAATCATTTATGAAAAAGTTTACCTTGTTGGCAATAATCGCATTATTAGCATTTTCCAGTTTTATTGCCGGCTGCGGCAACAAGAACGCACCGGCGCCTGCGGCCTCAGAAAAAAAGACTATCAAAGTAGGTGCCACCTCTGTACCGCACGCCGAAATTCTCAATGTTGTCAAGCCAATGCTTGAAAAAGAAGGCGTCAACCTGGTTATTGTTGAGATGAATGACTATGTTCGTCCCAATATCGCCGTTGCCGAAAAAGAGTTGGATGCAAACTTTTTCCAGCATATCCCTTACCTGACCAAATTTAGCGAAGAACGCAAGCTTGACCTTACTTACACCGCTGCTGTTCATATTGAACCGATGGGCGTGTACTCCAAAAAAATTAAAAGTCTAAACGACCTGCAAAACGGTGCTGAAGTCGGTATCCCCAACGATCCCACCAATGGCGGCCGCGCACTGGCACTGTTAGCCAAGGCCGGTGTTATCAAACTAAAAGATAATGTCGGTGTTAATGCCACAGTAAAGGATATTACCGAAAACCCCAAAAATCTAAAAATTCGCGAGCTCGAAGCCCCGCAGCTTCCCCGCTCGCTGGATGATCTTACTTTAGCCGTTATTAACACCAACTATGCCTTGGAAGCTAAGCTTGTTCCGAGTAAAGATGCCCTGTTTATTGAACAAAAAGACTCTCCTTATGTTAATATTTTAGTTGTTCGCAAAGGTGACGAGAATCGTCCGGAAATCCAAAAGCTGACAAAAGCCTTAACTTCCGAAGAAGTTAAGAAGTTTATTAATGAAAAATATCAGGGTGCGATTGTACCTGCGTTCTAACTTATCTGCAACGTACGGAAGTTTTGCAAGCTATTTAATGCGAAATATATATAGCGCAAAAAAGTGAGTCAGGGATATCCCTAACTCACTTTTTTTTATGTTCGGCAACGCCGTAAAGAAAAATGTCGGTAATTCCTGCGGCCATCTTCTTAATAGCATCCTCTTTATCGCTGACAAAGCCTTGAAAGACCATCATAACAATAACACTGAATAAACCATGGGCGGCTTTATTAGTGTCACAGGGCCGGATATCTTTTCGTTCAATTCCCTCCTGAATAATGCTTTGCAAAACTGCTATCGTACGAGCAAACCTCTCCCGGTATTTTTTGCGCTGTGCTTCCGTAAAATTTGACGACTCTTCATGACCCAAACCCCGCATTTCATGCATAAGTACCCGCCACAAATCCGCATTGGAAACATAAAACTCCAGAAACACTTTAACAGCTTTTTCTATTTTTTTTAACGGTGGTTCTGCCACGCTGGCAATAAGGGTTAATTCAGTTTCAAAAGGAGCGCTGCGCTCTTTGATAAGGGTATAAAAGAGCTGCTCTTTATTTACAAAATACTTATATACTGTTCCTTTGCCGGTATCAGCCAAGGCGATAATCTCATCAACAGTGGCGCGATGATACCCCTTACGTGAAAAAATGGTATAAGCGGCATCCAGTATTTGCTGACGTTTCATTACACTTCCTCCTGTCACCCTGTCCACGTTAACCGGGAAATAATAAACGCCACCATTCCAATGGCTATAGCCAGTTTTACGATGAGTCCCACCGCCTGACCAATAACAATACCTTGGGCTACCCTGACAGCCTTCTCCCTGTTGCCTGTAGCCGCATATTCAGCTACATACCCGGCGATAAACGATCCGCCAACCGCTCCAAGAATAGAGCCCACACCCGGCATGATCCCTGTACCAAGGATGCCGCCGATGATACCGGCGATAAACGCCGCAAAAATTGCCTTACGCGACGCATTTTCTTTTTTGGCTCCCAGCGACCCGGCCACAAATTCAATGAATTCTCCGGTTAATACTGCTCCCAGCAGGATAAACAGCACTGTGCTGTTTATATGGATAAAGCTATCGAAAAAGCCATAACTTATAGCGGTAAAAAAGATCAGCCAATTGCCCGGCAAACCGATTACCGTCAAAAAAACACCAACAAGGGCAACTAATATAACAAGTAAATTACCGGCTGTCAGCCCTGCATCCAAAGCATACACCTCGAAAAGAGAATACGTTGATTACTGAGAGGAACGCACGATCTTATCATAGTTTCCGGTTAAACGCTCTATGAGCAATGTCGTTACGGTACTGCATACCATTAAAATTTATCGTCGGCACAGCCTGATAAACTTTATCGACAGCTTCCTGGAGATTATCAGCCACGGCTGTCACCCCGAGTACCCGGCCGCCTTGCGTAACAATTTTGCCGTTCTTACTACCGGTCCCGGCATGAAAAACCATGGCTCCCTGCGCCGCAGCCTGGTCCAGGCCGGTAATTTCATCCCCTTTACGGTAGCTGCCCGGATAACCGCCAGCAGCCAAAACAACACAGACAGCGGCCTTATCAGCCCATTCAATGGCAATATCGGCCAATCTCCCGTCCGCACATGCTTCCATGATATCCACCAAATCACTGGTCAGCAGCGGCAGAACGACCTGTGTCTCGGGATCACCGAAACGAGCATTAAATTCAATAACTTTAGGGCCTTGCGGCGTAATCATCAGCCCTGCATATAAACAGCCTTGATATAAAATGCCTTCCTGGCGCATGGCGTCAACAACCGGCTGAAGCACCTCACGCCGTACTTGTTCCCGCACAGCCGGCGTAACCACCGGCGCGGGGGCATAAGTCCCCATGCCACCGGTATTCGGGCCCCGGTCATGGTCAAACACCCGCTTGTGATCTTGGGCTGCAATCATCGGTACTACCGTATTGCCGTCGGTAAATGCCAATAAGGAAGCCTCTTCCCCCTCCAAATATTCCTCGATAACCACCAAATTACCGGCACTGCCGAAGGCTTGATCCCGCATCATCATCATAACGGCATCAATGGCTTCACTTTCCGTCATAGCGACAACAACGCCTTTACCGGCAGCCAGCCCGTCAGCTTTTACGACAATCGGTGCACCTTGTTTTTTTATATAGGCAATAGCACTATCGGCATTGTCGAAAGCAGCCGAAGCAGCAGTTGGAATATGATACTTATGCATAATCTTCTTAGCAAAAGCTTTCGAGCCTTCCAACTGGGCAGCTTTCTGGTATGGTCCGAAAACCTTTAAATTAAGAGAGGCAAAATGATCAGCCAGACCGTTGGTCAGGGGTACTTCCGGGCCAACTACAGTCAAACCGATGTTGTGTTCAAGGGCAAACTTCCCCAAAGCCTCATTATCTGTTATAGCAATCGCCACACACTCAGCTACAGCCGCAATCCCGGGATTTCCCGGCGCACAATATATTTTTTCAACCCGGGGGCTCTGTGCTATTTTCCAGGCAAGAGCGTGCTCGCGGCCACCGCCACCGATAAGTAATATATTCAAATTACCACTCCTTTGTTATGCATTCAACGTTAAAACCAGCGTATTGCCATTAATCCCAGATATTCTTTGATGGCCAATTGGCTATTATAAAAAGCATCTGCTCTGGGCCATAATTGGTGCCACTCAAAGATAAAACGGGTATTGGCCTGATAATCGGTGGGATAGGGAAGTACTGCCGTATTGTATTTGGCAAACTGTCCCACCGCTCGCTCCATATGAAAAGCCGAAGTCACTAAAATAGGATTTTTGAAACCATATTCATCCATAATTTTCGTGGAAAATTTAGCATTGTCTGTCGTATTGAGACTCTGCCCTTCCATAATTATTTTATGATCAGGAATACCTAGCCCCAACAGGATAAGGCGTGCGATTTCAGCTTCTTTGCCGGAATTGGCAAACACCTGCCCGCCCGAAATGATAATCGGCGCATCGGTTATATGATATAGCTGAGCTGCTGTTAACAGACGGTTGGCAGCAGACCCCATAAGATGCCCCTGACCATGAACATTGGGTGTATCGGCGGTTGCCCCGCCTCCCAGCACAACAATAACATCTCCCTGAACTGTTGCGGGCGGCTGGTAGCGACTTTCCAAAGAACGCATAAACCAATCCCCGACTAAGGGAATCGAAATAAAATACAATAATGCCGTTACCGCTATCAGTAATGCAAGGCCTCGTTCCAGACGCCGTTTATAAAGCCAAAAGCAACAGACAGTTAATGCAACAATAAACAATCCTGGCGGCAGTAGAAAGGTTATATAAAGAAATTTTATTAAAACCAACACGTATAAATACCCGCTTCATTAGATTTGCAAACCCAAAATGCAAAGAATCGGAAAGACTTTTGCAGACATGTACGTCATGCAAAAGTCCTTCTGCCTTTATTTCTTTCCTATCTTGGCCCAGGAGTCTTTCAGAGACACAATACGGTTAAATACCGGCAATTGCAGTGTGGAATCACGGTCAAGGCAAAAATAGCCGTTCCGCATAAATTGGAACCGGTCTCCCATTTTAGCCGTTTTGATGCTGGGTTCAATCAGGCAATTTGACAATACTTCCAAGGAGTCAGGGTTAAGTGTTTCCACAAAATCTTTGACAGCTTCTTCTTCTTGCTCTTGATTGTCAGTGAGCAAATAGTCGTAAAGACGCACCTCGGCTTTGACCGCCTGAGCAGCGGAAACCCAATGCAACACGCCCTTAACCTTACGGTTGGCATTGCCGCTACCGCTCTTGGTGTCCGGATCATAGGAACAATGCACTTCTACAATTTCACCGCTTTGTTCGTCCTTAATGACTTGTTCACACTTTATGATATAGGCATGTTTCAAGCGGACCTCTTTACCTGGCGATAAACGGAAATACTTTTTCGGCGGGTCCTCCATAAAATCATCTTGTTCAATATAGATTTCGCGGGAAAACGGCATTGTCCTTGACCCCATCTCCGGATTCTCCGGATTGTTTTCCGCTTCTAACTCTTCCACTTTGTCCTGAGGATAATTATCAATAATCACTTTTAGGGGTTTAAGCACCCCCATAACCCGCGGAGCTTTGGTATTAAGATCTTCCCGGATACAATGCTCCAGCAAAGCAACATCTACAAGGCTGTTGCTCTTGGCAACACCGATACGATCACAAAAATCACGAATTGATTCAGGCGTAAACCCTCTTCGCCTTAAACCGGAAATTGTCGGCATCCGGGGATCATCCCAGCCGCTGACATAGCCTTCTTCCACTAACCGGCGCAGATAACGCTTACTCATTATCGTATTCGTCAGGTTTAAACGGGCGAATTCGATCTGTTGGGATTGATAGATGCCTAATGTAGCCAGCGTCCAGTCATAGAGCGGCCGGTGATCTTCAAATTCCAACGTACATATGGAATGCGTAATACCCTCAATAGAATCAGAAATTGGGTGAGCGTAATCATACATCGGATAAATACACCAGGCATCACCGGTGCGATGATGTTTGCCATGCACAATCCGGTATATAACAGGATCACGCATATTAAGATTCGGCGAAGCCATATCGATCTTAGCCCGTAACACCCGGCTGCCTTCGGGAAATTCACCGGTACGCATTCTTTCAAATAAATCAAGGTTTTCTTCAACAGAGCGGTTTCTATACGGACTCTCCTTACCAGCCTCTGTTAATGTTCCACGATATTGACGAATTTCTTCCGCTGTCAAATCACAGACATAGGCTTTGCCTTTTTTTATCAGTTCAACCGTTAATTCATATATTTTCTCAAAATAATCGGAGGCGTAAAATTTGCGGTCCTCCCAATCAAATCCCAGCCATTTTACATCTTCCTGAATAGAGTCGACATATTCGACATCTTCTTTAGTTGGATTCGTATCATCAAACCGCAAATTACATTTGCCGCCATATTTAAGTGCCAAGCCAAAATTTAAACAAATTGACTTTGCATGGCCAATATGCAGATAGCCGTTAGGCTCTGGGGGAAAACGCGTATGGACGCGTTTGTCGTATTTTCCTGTCTTTATATCTTCATTGATCATGATCTCAATGAAATTAGCAGGCGTTGCAGGATTAGCGATAGTCTCGTTTTCTTTAGCTTCTATTTCTTCGGTATTCATGCAAATCCTCCTTAAGGTTGTCCACTTTATATCATTACATTATACAACATTCCTGTCCTTTCCAAAAGCAAGTAAGCATACTTCTGACAAATTTTTTAAAAAATATCAAAATATAAAATCCAATAAAGCTAGTTGAGAGTAAATTGTCAGTGATGCGCCCGGCGTTCACTTAAACTAAATCCCTCATAACTCTTTATTGGATATTATATACAGCACTTTATTTGTTTCATTCAGGACCTATTCTACCTTACGCTTCAAAAGGCACCTGTCTCTTGCAGTGCTCTTTGCTGCCTCAGTCTGCGTTTCGAGTCTTTATTTCTCAGACATAAATATAGTTCACTTTGGCGGTAATCGGCAGCGTCAACCATGGCTTCTACAATAGAAGCCTGCCGTATCAACACAGGTGAAGGTTTGCCGGCCGGCTGACACTCCGTCAGGGCATCAGCACTAACCTTCTGCCAGGTCAGCGTCAAATGCATTGACGTTCCACAGTTTGTCAGCATCCAGTCATTACCGGCCCCGTTGGCTGCTTCCAAGAAGCTGATCACTTCCGGTATATTGGGAAGCAACATCGAAAAACGAGCGCCGTCGGCAGAAAGCAAATGCGCCCGGCTAAGTTCGAACACACTAAGCCATTTCTCCAGACAGTCCTCCGACTTGATTCCGCTAACCGCATATAAACCGTCCCGGTTGCCGGTCAGTTCGCCAGCAGCCAGAAGAAAAGTGGGGACCGTACGGCATTGAATCTTATTGCGTCCTGCGCACCAAGACCGATAATCGCTGATCCCAGCCGCCTGAAAATAACGGTACAGGCAAACCGCCAGGGCTGCTGTGAGCCGGGAATGGTCATACAAGGAAAAATCCCCCTTACTGCCGGCAGCAGTACTATAGGGAATGCCGGCAGCAACCGCTTGCAGCATAGTCAATACCTGATTGACCGTGCAGGTTAAAAAATCCGTATGCTGCAGGCTATTTTGCAATGTAGTCCACAACTGTGGATATTGGCTGTTATACGCTACTCCCCGGGAAAATGCGGATTCTTCCGCAGCGGAGCGGCGGTCGGGCCCGGCGGCAATTTCCGCCGCACGATATACCAAGTAAGCGATATGATCGTTTTGCCTGATGTATTTTACACCAATCGCCTGATGATGGCAACCTATGCACTGTAATAAAGCTTCGTAGGCTTGCCCGGCCGGCAGACAGGCAGCCAGCATATTCCGGCTTTGCTTATTGGGACAACCGGCCCGGCGGCAAATGGTCCCGATATCCTGCAATAAACCTGCTAAAGCAATGATTCTTGCTGTTTCTTCCATAACTCACCTCAATTTTTAAGAAAAGACTTGACTTGTGCCAAGTCCTTCAGGACGCAGGCAGAAGCCGCCTGTTCCCCCTTTAGGGGGTATAGGCCTTCTTCCTTCTTACTTATTATCAGCAATAATAATCTTAGAAAACCCGGCTAGCGCCGAGCCTTGGGCGAAAGTGTTTTACAATTCCATTCCTTGTTTTTTGGAGGAATCCTTGGCAGAGCTTGTTCGTCCTATCAGCCACTCTTCCTCTTCCATAACCGGTGCCCGGCGAAGCAAAACTACGACTATCGGAAAACTGATCACAACAAGAATGAGATACCCCATGGCAAAGTCCAGCATTCTATCCATCCCCCTTCATGGTCTTCCCCGGCAACTGACCGTCAGGCGATTTTACCCTGGTCAATCAGGTCCAGAATCCGGCCGGTAAGGTCGGCCTCTTGCTGCTTAGCAGTAAGCAGCTGTGCAATCTGCCGCCATACCTTTTCCGGGTTGATCGCCAGCACCCGGTCGTTCAGCCACTCCCGTTTTGTGCCGGTCGCGCCTTTAGTTGGCTTGCCCTGCAGGGCAAGCCGGTCTTCATACTCTTGTTTGAGCGCGACCGCCACCCGGGTTTTATCGACATAGGTCAAATCATCCGATTTGAACACCGCCAGCATACCGGCCCGGATGACGGCATCACCCTCGGCTTTATTAGTCATGCCCTTTTCGATGGCGGTATAAAGCAGACTGTTGTATTCGGCGAAATAGCGGAAATCATCCCGGTACAGCGCCGCCTCCACGCTAAACAGCATATAATCATAGCCGGTAAGCGGCTGAGCCGTTGCCGCATCGTCGCCGCAACAAAGCTGTGAGTTTTTGACAAACAACTGAGCGGCATGGAACGTACCGGCATCGGCGCCGATCACGGCGAAATAGCCGCTGGTCAGCGACACGCCGCCCAGACTGTCCGTACCGGCGTATTCATTGTGATAAACCAGACGGATATCTTTGTCGCCGCTGTCCAAGAGGTCCTGCAGGGCGTCGGCCGCACTGTCGACCACCTTGAGGGCAGCGGACAACTGACCGCTGGTCAGCAGCCCGGAAACGCTGTTGGCCAATGTAATGAATGATTGAAAATAGTCTTTGCTGACATAGGCCAGCAAAGCGGCATCGATAGAAACCGTACCGCCGCGATACGGCACCAGGTTGGTTAACGAATAATTCAATTGCACGCCCTTCCCCAGGGAGCTTTCATTCAGGTTCAGGGCCAGCGGACCGGCCACATTAGGCAGCTGCTGGGCGGCATTAGCGCCGAACTGCAGGCTGACAACCGAGGAAACCACCGGCACAACCTTGCGGAAAAGTTTCCGATCGTCTTTTAAGAACATTTCCGCCAGGCGCAGGCGAAAATAATGCTGTCCCTCCTGGAATTCGATCTTTTCCACGTCGGACGTTACCGGCGCAAAAACATAATGTTTGGCTTCTTTCACAAATAATTTGGCAAACCAGTCAATCAGGCTCATACGATTTCCTCCTCTGCCTGACGGCAAATTCGTTTTCTCTTGTTACTTTTTCTTGTCAAGCTTGAAAAAGGCGTTATAATTGGCGACAATCTGGTTGGCACTTTGAATGGCGGCGTTGCGCTCCTCAATGACCCGGTTGGCGTCGTTGGTGGCGGCGTCAATATAGCGCTGTGCGGCTTTTAAGTAGGCGTCCACGGCGGCAATATAGGCGGCGGTGGCTTTGGCGTCCTCAAGAGAAGCCGGCGGCACGGGAACCGGCGGCAGCTTTTCTGTGGCTGTTGGATAGCCTGCAGGAAAGTTGGTGGCCGCTGACGTGGCGGCGGCCGGTGCCTTTTGCTGTTCCTCCGCAGCAACAATTAAACCTGCCGTACCCAAACAAAAAAGAACCACTACGATATAGACAATTTTTTTCACTGTCTTTCCTCCCCTATCCGCGTTTTTTATTCTGTGGGGCCTCCGCCCAGATCACCCGCATCAGCGCCGGGTATTCCTCCTGCAGGTGGCGGAGCATGATGTCAAGCCCCAGGCTGACCAGTTGCGGCTCGCACTGTTCGGATGCGGCGGTCAGGCAGACGTCCAGAATGAGCGCGTTATCTTCGCTGATAAAGTATTTGAAACTCTTATAGGTCCGGTTCAGTTCATTGACATAGAACAGCACCGTCTGACTGTTCACACCCTGGACGGCAGCCGGTACGACCCGCACCTGAAGCAGGGTGTGCAGGCTGTCGTCGGTGACCAGTACCACCGGCAGTTGCTGGCCGCCAACTCCCAGATTGGTACGAAAGATGACGGTGTGCAGATCGTCGTTCTTTTCCTCCCGGCCAAAGCAGGTAATCTGATGGCTGTCCAAAAATTCCTGGAACTTATCCGCTTTCATGTTGCTGTTTTGCATGACTGTGGTTCTCCTTATCGCTTCAAATTTGTTGCGCCTGCTCTTCCACGCGGCAACAGCGGCCGGTTGCCGCAGCCCGGGCTGCGGCAATAAAAAAACTCCCTTGCAGGAGTGTTACGTCAGGACGGGACCGGGTTCCGAATACTGCCGTAATCGCCTTCCTGTCGCTCGCAGGTCGCGTACCGTACCAAGTCCTAAGCCTGCAGCTTCCTCCTGCAGAATTAGCGTTGGCACCGTACAGTGGTGATTGTCAGACAGGCAGTTCTCCTGACTTGCGGCTCATGGCTTGTCCGCGCCTTCCCAGGATTGCTCCCAGTGGCACATCCGCGGACTTGCTCCCCGTTACAGTGGCGGGACCGTGTTGGCTTTGCACCAAACTTCCCTATTAAGCCCCGTAGGGCACCTGTCTCTTGCCTTATGCGATTGTCGGTTCCGGTATACGAAAAAGCCCCTCCCGCTTCACAGGAGAGGACGCACGGATGATTGCAAATCCCTCTCTTGTCGCCGCGGAATAAGCAGCTCTTTGCCGGAGGTACTTTGATACACGAACAGGACATTTGCAGCATCTGATTATGCAGGTGTATTATTGCGAGAATACGATTAGATCAATTCAAATGTATCGTTGGTTATAGCGTACTACGAAGCCGCGCTGCCGTCTATACCTCATGTGAGGTATTTTTATTTTGTCAATAACCATTACTTAGCCCTCCTTAGTCCCTGTGCCTTTCTTCTTTTCCGGGCGGCAGGCATTTCCTCTGCAGCAGCCGCAGCAGCTGCTGCTCATTGCTGCTGCCGAAATATACAATCGGCTTATGGTATTTGCCGGCATAGCCTACCGTCCGGTAAAACAGGCTGTGGCCCAGGCATTTCCAGCATATCACGATGGCATCAGCGGCCGCCAGGACAGCCAGGTCGTATTTTGCCTCTGCCGGCGAAATAAAGGCAAACCGGGGATATTTTTCTTTCAGCCGCTGCTGCCAGTCGCTTCTGCCGCCGATGATGACGACATTCAGCCGGGCAATAGCCTCAACGGCTTCCGGGCTAAGCTCCCTTTCCCTTTCCGCTTCATTTTCCTGGTTGGGGGAGGCAAGCAGTTTGTCCAGCGCCTGGCTGGACTCGTCTAATTTTGCCTCCCACTGGTCCCGTTCTTTTTGCCGGGCCATTTCGGTTTTATCTATTTTAAGCTGGAGTTCGTTCAACAAGACTTGCTTTTCCGCCAGCTTTTCTTTCCATGTCGCAATTTCTTTCTGCGCCTGGGCCAACTCAGCTTTCAGCTTGTCGGCCTGCAGGCGCTTGGCTGCGGTTTTTCCTTCGCGCCGGCTTTCTCTCAGCACAAAGGTCCGCAGTTTATCATACTCGGCAGCGCAGGCACGGATCAGCAGCGTGCGAGTGAAAAAATCCAGAGCGGCCTGTTTGAGTTCAGCCGTTGCCTGCGTTTCATTTGACAGCGCTGCAGCCATCGTCTCGATGGCGCGCCTCAGTTCCCGCCGGCTGACCGGCGCCCGTGCAATGGCGTCGAAAGGCAGGCCGCCAAAGTTTTCCCGCTTGAACAGATACCCGGCGGTCCGGGTATATTCCAGGGTATGGAAATACTCGTCCAAACTAGCCGGAATTCCCTTTAGTCGCTGGTCAATGGACTGCCACAACATATCGGCCAGTTCTGCTTGCCGGTCCGTCAGGACAGGGGCTTGCCGGTCCCCGGTCATTTTTTCCTGGACTCGGAGATGGGCCTGAAAATTAGAGTGGAACAGGGGGCCCTGTTCTGTGAGGGTTTTTCCGAAAACATTGACCAAATACCAAAAGATCGCAAAATCGCCGTCCAGCATATCCTTGCTGTTAATATGCGGTTTAAGCGGGCGGCGGTGTTTGTCAAGCAGCACCGGCGGCGCGGGCAGATTGCGCAATTCACGGGCCGTCAGCCGGGGTTCCTGTTTCATTAAAAACTGCCAGAACGACTCGAACGGGACTTCCCGGCCGCTTGTTTTTACATAGTTGTAAATCGCCCGCCAGCATTTTTTTAGCAGTTGTTCGAAAGCCGCCGCCGCTTTCCGGCCGTTCTCATTTTCCTGAAAGGAAGTAACAATCAGGTCTGTGGCTTTTTGGCAATAGAGTTCGGTGAATACGTCTTTTTCCCGGAAATAGCTGCCGTAAGCCCGCCGCCGGGGCGTTACGGCGCTGTCGATCATAATGCCGCCGCCGGCGCAGATTTTATCCAGTTCCTGCCGGGCGGCTTTGTTTTGGGCGATGCCCCTGGCCATAAACGGCACCAGATCAAGGCAAATTTGCTGTTGCTGTTGCATGCTGGCTCCACACTCTCCAGTTCGCTGGTTTATTCCTTAACAAATACGAGCCGGGCCGGGTCAAGTCCTGCTTTGACATACAGCTTCGGTGTATTTTCTTCCGGTATGCCGTTGAGCATCAGTGCGGCTTTAGCCTGTTCAAAGGCGGTTTGCAAAGATTTGCCGAAACCGAGGGCCGAATAAAACTGGGCGGCGAACACCCGGGCCGCCTCGTCACTGACCGCGGTGTTCATACCGACGGCCGCTTCGACGTACTTGACGACGGCTTCGGCTTCCTCATTCGAAAAACACACATTGAAAAATACTAGCCGGATGGTATCGGAGGCGCTCAGCATGACCTGCACAATAGCGGCGAGGCGCACCATTTTGGGTTTGCCGTCATCGCCCTGCAGCACCAGTTCGTCATTTTCCGAACCATGACCGCTGAAATGCACCAGTTGCGGATTGGTTTCGTTGATAGCCTGCAGGATGTCGAGCGGTTGCGTCGCCCAGCGGGTGACAAAGTTAATGGCATCACGGCGCGCGGATTTACGGATGTTTTCCTGGATATCGCGGGCTTCGGCGTCAAGCTCCAAAGGAGCGTCCTTCAGGGCATTGGCCGCCAGGAACAGAACGGTTACCTGTTCAGCCGCTTTTTGCGCGATGGGTTTGGCCCGCTGCGGCTGCTTACGGGCCTTTTTGGTCTGCGCCAGTTGATCGGCGGCAGCCAGCCGCTGCTCCAGCTCAGCGACTTCCTGCTCCAGCTCAGCGATGGTCGCCATTAGGTCAATGGCTTTTTGCGCGCCCCGCTTAATCTGGCTTTTGGCCGTTTCCACGGCCGGCCCCGCTGACGCGCCGGCCGCTGCTTTCAAGCTGAGGCCGGCGGACGCCGTTCGGCTAAATACCTGGTTATGATCGGCGATTTGCTGCAGGGCCTGAGTCTTGTCGATTTTTAACCGGGTTAATTCCGCCTGCTTGCGCAGCAGACTTGCTCTTAGATCATTGGTCGAAACCATACGCTTTCCCCTCCTCATTGTCTGGTTTTGCCTAAACAGGGCGCTTACCCGGTAACGTCGGCCGGATTATCCACCTGACTGACCACCTCGCAGGACAGGGGCGGCGTATAAGCATACCCTTGCTGGTTGACCTGGTGGAAATTGTCGATAAACCAGCAGAACTGGCGCAGCACACGGGTGAGAGCGTACGGACTGAGGGTAAATGTCTCTCCCGCCTGCCCGGCAAAGGCAAGATAGCCCTTCACGGCAAAGAATTCCCAGGCTTTGGCGAACAGCCCCGCCCGGTCCCCGGCCGGCCAAGCCGGGCCGTCATCCGTAAACAGATCGGCGTCGGCGCTGAACAGCGCCAGCACGGCCGCCGTCTCCACCGTCGCCAAATAATCAATAGCGCCCACTGCCGGCTTGACGCGAAAATAGCTCCGCCAGAAGGCGGCCAGCGACCGGTCGGCCATGCCGCCGCGAGCGGCCGCGCCGAGGTTTACTTGCAGATCGCAGCGGCTGAGCTGCAGCAGGGCGCGTTGATACAAATCCGGGAAACCGACGTGCCCCCGGAACAAATCATCCCGGCGAAAAGCGCCGGCAATTTTATTGAAGGCTTTGACCAGTTGACCGGCCGGCAGCGGCCGGTTGTCCACGCGCAGGCGCTCGCTGTGCCGGCGGGCAAAACGGACGATGGCCGGCAAGTCCGGCCCTTCTCCCGGTTTCACTGGCCGGACGGAAGCTGCCCCCGGTGGCGGCAGGGCCGGTCGCAACGGCGCCGCCTCGCGCCGCAGCAGCTTTTCCAGTTCCCGGACGGCGGGCGAAGCGGACAGCGGCGCAAGGCTCAGGGCCGGCGGCGCGGAATGGTTATCTGCTTTCCATGATAAGCGTTGCTTGGTTTTCATCACAAATCCTCCTCTCCCTTGCAGGCTAACAAGCCGGTTGCCGTCAGGCGGTAAACGGCCCGGGGCGGAAAATCCTGCGCAGCCTGAGCCGCACAGGATTTCTGCCTGTTGCCGGATAAAAGAACCTTATTTCTTGCCGGTTCTGCGTTTAAGTTCTTCGGCGGTAAGCGCCATCTTGCTGCGGGAGACGGCAGTCGCTGGCTTGCCGCTGCGGGTTCTCGTCGCCGTCCGGTCGATAACGACCGATGCCGTGTTCAGGTTGCCATTGACATCGCTGGTGCCAAGGCCAACTCCGCTGGAAGTCCCGTCGGTGGCGTCGGCAGTAGCGCTGCCGAACGGTGTCGAGCCGCTGCTCAAAGTGCCTGCCGGCACATTGTGCACGAAGTTGCCGTCCACCAGCCAGAGGGTGTCGTTCGCCGGGGCCAGCAGCCAAGTAGCGCCGGCCGGAGTGGAAGTAAGCGCGCCTGTATTGCTGCTGCCGCTGAAGCTGCCGCTGCGCAGCGAAGCCGCCGCTACCCGGATCAGCCGGTAGGTATACGTGGAATAGCTGCTGTCATAGTTGGACCCCAGAATATAGGCGTTACTATCCCAAAACTCAATATCGTTGAAATCGCCGAAGGTAGACGGGGAAGTCATGGCGGTAACGGTATTGAGCAACGCCAGGGTCGGCGTATATATGCCCCCCGAAACGGTGTTCGGGAGCGTCACGGCCTGCACGGTCGAAGCGCTGCCGTTGCCGCCGGCGGTTTGCATACCGCCCATAGCGGTGACATAGGCGTAGAAATTACCGCTCGCAGAATCCGCTTCTACCGTTACGGAAGTAGCGTTTTTAGTTAAGGTGATAATGGTGCCGATGGTGGTGGCCGTGGTGCCGTCCACCCGGATCAGCACAAGGCCGGAATTGCCATAGGTATACGAGGAATCCGACTGATTGTATAAGGCAGCTAGTACATAAACGGTTGTTAAGGTATCCGGGTCATCGAAGCTGTACACATCCATGCCGCTGCCGTGCGGGGTCTTGCCGCTGTCGTAGCCGGTAAAGACGTTGCTGATGGTGCCGGCCAGAGTGTAGCCGCTGGCCATATCGACAATGGCGATATTGTTGGAGTCATAGTCCTGAATATAGAGGTATTTGTCGATGCTGACCAGGCCCCAGGGGTTGCTGATACCCCAGTTGTTGGTGCCGCCGCTGGTGGTGGCGGTGGCGATGGGGGAACCCCAACTGCCGGTAGTGGTGGGCGCATACACGCCAAAGGTTGCCGACCCCACGCTGGGCGGTGTAGCATAGGTATAGCTGGCAATCATCGCCCGTTCGTTCGTGCCATGCATAAACGCCAGCACGCGCGGGTCGCTGGATAAATTAGTGCCTGCCGGAAGCTCGGTTACTACCCCAGGGTGACGGGTTACCGGCGAACCGAAGGTTACCGTGCTCGCAATCCCTTTACTGTAGGAAGAATTCACTACGCCTACTGCCAATGTGGACATGTAAATCACCTCTCCGTTTCATATTAAATGTATTCTTTAGGTTTTTGCGGTAACGCGTGTTTACTGCACCGGAATCACCTCCTCTGTCTGTTGTCTATGTGAATCCTGCTTGTTTGTACCGCAACGAAAACTCTCAGGCATAACCAGGCAGGCTTGACACCGGTTAAAACTTGTATTCCATGGTCGCATAGTACATGCGGCCGGGCAGCGGGTAGGCCCGCGTGCTCGAATATGCGCCGTTGTTCAATTGTCTTGCCTCATAGCCCTTGTTGAAGATGTCATCCACACCGGCCGTCAGTTTCCAGCCGTTGCCGAAGGAATATTTGGCGCCCAGATTGACGGTAGCCAGGGCATCCAGGTACGTGTCATAGTCCTTATCCGTATTGGTGCCGGTGAACTGCTTGCCGGTGTAGTGATACTCGGCGAAGGCATCCAGCTTGTCGCCCGGGAAGAGATAATCCAGCCGGGCGTTCCAGGCCCATTCCGGCGTATAGGAGATAACGGACTTCCGGCCGTTGAGAATGCCGCCCATGGTGTTGTCCGTGTACTCGGACTTCTGCCAGGTGCCGCTCAGGTCAAGGCTGACGCGCCGCCATTTCATAGTGTGGGTCAGCTCAAGACCGTGGACGCGGGCGTCGTCCATGGGGAAATAGCTGCCCGGCGCGTTGGGCACATTGGGCTGCCAGAGGGCGAACTGGTTCCGGGAGCGCCGCTGGAACCAGGTGAGGCTGGTGCCGGTGTCGGCCCGGGCCAGTTTGCCCTGCCAGTTGACGCTGAAGTCGAACTGGTGGCCGCTCTCCCAGGTGCCCTGGCCGTCAAGGTCGAAGAACTTGGCCGCCTGTTCGTTGGGCGCGATGGTGGCACCGTCGCCGAACAGCTCATAGAAATTGGGATGGCGGTTGTAGGTGCCCCAGTTGGTCCGGACGCTCCAGTGTTCGTCAAGCTGCTTCTGGAGGGCGGCCGCGCCGGAATATTGCCACTTCTTGTCATTTGCGGCCATGGTGGACATGACCACCCGGTCGGCCCTGAGCACCGGCGTCAGCTTGAAGTCGCCCGCCTGGTTGAGGGTGATGCTGTCCTGCAGCGTCAGATGGTATTCCTGGATCTTGTAGTGGTGGATATACTGGCGGTTCCAGTTTTTAACCCAGGCGGACTGATTCCAGTCGGTCCAGTGGCTGCCGTCGGCGTCCAGGCTTTCGTTGCTGTAGTCGAAATTCACTTCCACCAGGTGGCTGCCGCCCATTTTCAGCGAGCCGTTGAGGTTGAAGCCCCATTTGTCCGAGTCGAACTTAGTCCATAAGAAGCCGGGAATGTAGTCATACTTTTTATCGACATCCGTGCCGGTGTCGGCGCCGTATTTATAGATGCCGGTGTTGCGGTAATCTTTTTTCTGGTTCAGATAGTAGGCCTTCCAGCCCCAGTCGAGGCTGCCCGCCGTATCGCGGCGGCCGATCTGGAATTCCCGCTGACGGATATCCTGTTCGGCGTCATAGTAGCCCTTGTGGAAATATTCGGTATAGCCGCCGCTACTGCCGCCCATTCCCGGCTCGCCGGTCGACTGCAGGGTGTCAACGGCGCGCGGCAATTCTTCGTGCAGGTCCTTCCAGGCGGCCTTGACCGTCCAATGGTCATCCTGCCATTTGGCCATGCCGTTCTCATTCTGGTAACCGTTGGAACGGCGGTTGACATCGCCGTATTCAGTGGTTATCGTCCTGTTGGACGGACTGACAGTGAAGGGGAAATCGCCGCCCCAGATATCGCGCTGCCAGGTGAAGAGCAGGCTGCCGTTACCGGCCGGGGCGGTGAACTGATAGGTGCCGGTGTAGCCGCCATAGGATTTAATGCCCTGAGTAATAGTGCCGCCCACGGTCTTAGGTTTCTTGGTGACGATATTGATGACGCCGCCCAGCGGCGAACCGGAGAAACGCGCCGGCACATAGCCGCGGTAGACCTCGATGCGTTCGACATTGTCCACCGGGATGGTCGAGAGGTTGACGGCCGCTTCGCCGTTGAGGTTCATGAGGACGCCGTCGACGTAGACGGCGACCTGAGCGCCGGTCGAGCCGCGCACGCGGGCCACGGTATAGTGGCCGTCGCCGCTGACGCGCTGCACGAACAGTCCGGGCACGCGGTCGAGAAGGTCCGGCAGATCCTTTTGCTCGCCGGCAAAGTGCTCGGGGTAGACGACGCTGACCTGGCCGGGAGAGAGCTGGCTCTCCCAAGCGGGCCGGGCCGCTTCGACGGTTACAGGTGCGAAGGTGTATTCGCCGCTGTCAACAGCGGCCGCTGCACCGGCCGGCCGGTCTGCCGCCGGCTGAGACGGAACTGTGCTAGCCGCCGGGGTTTCCCCGGCAGGCTGCCGGCCGTCAGCCGCCAGCGGGGCTGTCGTGTCCTGGCTGTCCGGGCTGCCGGCCGGTGGCTGGGCGGCCGTTGCCGCCGGAGCCGGCTGCGCCGGTACCGCCGCGGTCGGCGCCTCGCCGACGATCAGGGCGGTGCTGCCGCGCGGGGCTTCGCCGCGGAGTCCGCCGCCGGCGGCAGCTGCCACCGCCTGATCTTTAGGCGCGGCCTGGCCGCCGCTCCAGAAGCCGCCCCAGGTCCAGTTGAGACCGCCGCTTACTTTCCAGTCACTGCCGTCGCCGCCGGTTGTCTTATTGAGGTCCAGATTAAAAACGCCGGTGGGTGAAAGCTTCCAGTTGCCGCCCAGGCTCCATTCCCACCAGGTATCCTGGCCGCTGGCCGTAGCGAGTGCCATGGTCTGGTTGCCGAAGAAGGCGTGCAGACCGGTGCCGCCGGCGAATTCGTGCAACGCCGCCACACCGGCGTAGACGCTGCCTTTACCGCCGGCAAGCTGTTTGCCCACTTTCAGGCCCAGACGGCCGGTAGCGCTGGCGGCGCTGTCCCGGCTGATGCCCAGGTCGTTGCTAAGGCTGTAGCTGACGCCGTTGGTACGGCCGAGGAACAGGGCGGCCGACGGCTCCCAGTACCAGCCCTGCTGGGTTACCGGTGACTGGTAGCCGTACTGCAGGCCCAGGCCGCAGGCCCAGGTGCTGTAGTCGCCGCTGATCCGGCCAAGGCCGCTGCCGGTGTTACCGGTCAGGTGATACTTGTCCGTGAGGCGGGAGGCCATAACGGCCGCGTCCAGGTAATGGCCGTTGTGGCCCACCCAGGAGGCGTACAGCCCCAGGCCCTGGCTGTCCTGATCACCGCCGCCGCTGGCGGTATTAGACTTGCCGTCCACCTTACTCAGAAAAAAGCCGGTATAAACTTTGCCGCCGTGAATGTCGTGGTTCAAGAGCTTGTCATAGCCGGCCTGCAGGCCGTTGTAGCTCTGGTCAACCCGGCGGCCGTAGCCGGAGCTGCTTTGGTACTTGCCGTGCCAGACCTCGGCCCAGGCGTTCTCCTTCTGATCTTCCTCCTTTACTGGATAGGCAACGATGCCCAGAGTACGGGAAGCTGCCGCGCCGGTTGCCGGTGTGCCTGTCCCGCCTGCCGGGGTGCTATTGGTCGCGGCCGGAGCGCTGTCGCCCAGCATTGCGACCCGCTCCCCGATAAAGCCCGGGCGGTGGAGGCTGCCCACCCGGCGGAACATGTTCAGATAATTGCTTTTCCAGAGGTTATTCGTAATTACACTGTTGTCGGCCGCCGACCGGCCGGACTCGGAGGCGGTGCCGAGGTTAATCCAGCTATAGCTGTCGAGATACCAGGCGGTGCCGGTCTTCAGGGAACTGTTGGCAGGGTCGGTGAAATAATTGTCATAGCGGCTGACTACCGGCGTAATCTGGTACTGGCTGAAGATGCCGTCGGCCAGTGTGGTCCGGCCCTCGACCGTAAAGTTTTCCGCCCCGTTCAGAATGCCGAAAAATACCGGATATTCGGATGTTTGTCGCGTCGCCACCCCTTGCGTGGCTTGGGTCAGCCCGCCCACATAGCCGAGTTCCAGGTAGACCTTAGCCTTGCTGTCCGGCGTCGTCGCATAGGTGACAAAAAGCTGGTCCATGCCCCTGGCGCCGAACTTATAGAGGCTTGTTGTCTTATTGGACTGGCCGGCCAGATCAACGCCGATATAGGAGCCAAAGTGCAGAACGGTACCGTCAGCGAGCGACGCGTTTTCGGCCAAAATGGTGCGGTTCTTATTATAGCTGGTTGTTTGCAGTACCAGCGGATTGCTGCCTGACGTGTTGAGATACGCAAGGTCGATGGTGCCGCCTGTGCCGACGGTAAGATTGTCGACCTTGATGTACGTCGTACTGGAAGAACCTGTAAGAGGCGATTCGCCGTTGTTAATGTCAACGGTTGTACCGGCCGTCGCCTTTCTGTCCGCAGCGAAGGGCATTGTTTTCCCTGTTGTAAGGTTTACAAACGTATCCGGCGAGGAATAACCCACATTCGTAATTGTGCCGTCAGTGCCTACCTGTACGCTGTTGTGCAGTGTATACTGGCCGGATACGACCGTGGTCAATTTCACCCGGTCCAGCGGCCGCCAGGTATCGCCGGCATTGACGGTCACACTGCCGTACGAGGACGTACCGGTCTGCGTGATAGAGTTAGTCATACTGCCTGCTATGGTTCGTGAACCCAGCAGTTCATACTGGCCATCCGCTGTCAAGCCGTAAAACAGCGGCAGATGCGTCAGCTTGCTCAGGTCCCCGCTGCTGAATGCCGCGGCGATCTCCTGCGCATACTTGGGATTGAGCCAATAGTCGGTATTGATAGCGTCAAGTATTGCCCCCGTATTAGCATAGGAAGTGGCGTCGGCATAGGTGCCGTCGGCAAGCTTTAAACAAATTTTGGAGTAGCCCAGTATCGCTGCCCAGCCGGGATAGGCTTTGCCACTAATGGTTTTGCCGGCCGGGCCGCTCTGGACGACTTGCCCGACGGTTAACTCGCTTGCGCCGGTTCCGCTCGCCCCCTTGACCAAAGTAAAATTATAAGTCCCCAAATAAGAGGCATAATTATAAACAGTCTGATACTGACCGCCCATATTGGTATTCAAGGTGTCCTTCGTGGCAAAGACGGGGTAACCTCCGGGATCGCCGTAATACAAGTTGCCGGTGGCATTGGTCTCCGCCGCGGCAGCCAGCGCGACGGCCAGGCCCAGCGAGCAGGCGAGCGTTACAGCCAGGGCCGCGGCCAGTTGCCGGCAGGCAAGCATGCTATCCAGTGTTTCCCTCTCCCGCCGGCTGCGGCACCGGTGGGATTTGACCCTGCCATTGTTTTTCGCCAGTTCAGACACCACCTGCCAGCAGGCGCGGCTGCGATTCCAGATGACTTTGTAAATACGATTCAAAATTTGATCATTCCTTTGCACGTTCTTTCCATCCCTGGATGCCGGAAACGGTTCCACCCCGGCTGGTAAATGGTCTTAGGCCAGCGCAATAAAAAAACTCCCTTGCGGGGAGTCGTTGCGCTCGTTACGCCAGCGGCCGGCTGGTTGTTTATCCGGTCACATGCCGTAATCTCCTCCCCCGTCGCTCGCAGGTCGCGCGCTGTATTAACCTTAATCCTGCCGGTTATCACTTACAGAATTAACGTTGACACAACACAATGGTGATTGTCAGACAGGCAGTTCTCCTGACTTGCGGCTCATGGCTTGTCCGCGCCTTCCCAGGATTGCTCCCAGTGGCACATCCGCGGACTTGCTCCCCGTTACAGTGGCGGGACCGTGTTGGCTTTGCACCAAACTTCCCTATTAAGCCCCGTAGGGCACCTGTCTCTGGCCTTATGTGGTTGCGTTCCGGTAGAGAAAAATCCTCTCCCACTTGACAGGAGAGGACGCACTGATACCTGCAAATCCTTCTCTTGTCACCGCGGAACAAGCGGCTCTTTGCCGGAGATACCTGGTATACAGGAACAAGACGTTTGCAGCATCTAGATTATGTATTTATAGAGAGGATACGCTGGCGCATTGAATGTCTTCATTGGCTTTAGCATACTACGAAAATGTTTTGCCGTCTATCCCTCATATGAGGTATTTTTTGCTAAAATTGACAAAAAAGGGATTATTTTTTTTATTCTGCCGTCGCGCCTGCTTCCGAAAAACGTACGGCCGTGTCAGCGGGAAATTCGACGCTTTCTCCGGTCGTGGATCGCCACTTGAGCGTCTCCTTTAAGGTCCCGGCTGTGACTTCCCCTGTTTCATTAAATTCTATGGCTTGTTTGGCGCTGAATTTCACAAAACCGGCGGCGTCGCCTGCCGGCTGGTTGGTTTTCCAGCCTACAGGCCGCAGGCTGGCAGCGGCGTCCAATACGCCGGACCTGACCGCACCGAAAGCATAGAAGGCAAGGACGGTATTTTCTTTAAAGGTCAGGAAACCGTATTTGCCTGCCACCAGGCGGACAGTGGCCTGCCCGGCGACTGTTCCGGCAAGGACATCGCCTGTTTCGCTAAAGGTAACCGGGGTTCCGCCTTTGTACCGCAAATGTCCGTAGCCGGGAATTGCGATGTTATATCTTCTTTCTGCAAAGACGCGGTGATAGCGGGGGAAAAAGGGCCCCAGGTCCGCATAGGCCGAAACATAGTAATAATCATCAATCACGCGTTCCCAGCCGCGGGGCTGGAGAAAGGCGTCACTCTAGGCTACGCTGCTGACCGGCGGCAGTTTTGGACAACTTCAGTTGATTGTGCGGGATTCCTGCTTGATCCAGAAGGTCAAACACGGCAGAAATTCGGTCTTGTCGAAGCCGTTTGCCGCACCGTACCCCTGGACAATGGCTTTGACTTGTTCGTATTCGTCGCCGGCAAATATCTGGAAGGGCTGCACGATCACTTCGGTAAACCCTTCCGCCTGCAGGCGCTCCAAGGCCTGTCGTTCGCTGTCGACCTGAATGCCGTCGATTTCCGCCAGTTTTTCGATCACGGTGCGGGAAGCAAAGGCCTGCCGGATCTCATACTGAGGATACTCCGACCGGATTTTATTTTCCATACAGGCCGTGACCAGCCTACGGGCTTCCTGGTAGGCGGTGCCTATGCCCACCATTAAAAAAGCTCTTTTTTCTGTCTTGTCCAAGTTAACAAACCTCCCCATATGATTAGGGAAACGGTAAAGCTGCCGTCCCGGTGATCCAATTGCCAACTTTATCCTAACATACCAAAATACGGTGGTCAATCCTTACGCCCAAGGCCGGGGTTGACCTTGCTCCCGGCACCGGGCAGCCATCAATCCCTCACATGAGGGATTGATGCCACTAAAAGTTTACGAAGGCCGCCAGCAGTTTTTTTGTATACTCTTCCCGCGGCTGGCTGTATAAGGCCGCGGCCGGCTGCTGCTCGATAATCCGTCCCCGGTGCATGACAGCGATTTCATCACTGCAAGCTTTGATCAAATCCAGGTCATGCGATATGAACAGATAGGCTATACCGTATGTTTTCTGCGCATTTTTGAGCACTTCAATAACCTGGGCCTGAACCGACACATCCAGCATGGATGTAGGTTCATCCAGCACCAGAAATCCAGGCTGCAGCAGCAAGGCCCTGGCGATACAGATACGCTGCAATTGGCCGCCGCTTAACTGATAGGGCTGCCTGCTCAAAATACCGGTGTCCAGACCGACAAACTGCAGCCACATTTCGATTTGTCCCGCAATATGCTCTTTATCACATATGCCATGCAATCGGTAGGGTTCTGCCAGGCTGGCGCCGATGCTCAGGCGGGGATTCAGCGAAGTCTCGGGATTTTGGAACAGAATCTGCATGTCTTTGCGCAGCGGTTTCATCTGCCTGGTTGTAAAACGGCTTATCTCTACGCCGTTAAAAATGATCCGGCCGGTGTCGCAGGGTATGAGGTTTACAACCAGGCGGGCAAGCGTCGATTTACCGGACCCGCTCCTGCCCACCAGCCCCAGTGTTGTACCGGCTTTCACGGAAAAGGAAACATCATCCACCACGGTGGTCCGGGTACGCCCCCATAAGCCGGCGGCAAAGGTTTTGGTCAGATGGATAACTTCAAGCATATTGCCAACACCTCACCTGTCTCCGACCATTTATCGCCTGCAGCGGCGGCTCCTGCAAGCGGCATATTGATTTCCGGCAGGAGCAGCGAGGCTGGAATTTGCAGCCTGCCGGCAAGTCAATGAGGCTGGGAGGCATACCCGGCAGCGGCGTTAGTGTTTTATGCGGCTGCGCATTGATCAGCCCCCGGGTATAAGGATGCAGCGGCCCGGCAAAAATTTCGCCGGCCGTCCCCTGTTCCAGCACGGTGCCGGCATAGAGCACGAAAATTGCGTCGCACAGCTTTTCAGCCAGCCTTAAATCATGGGTTATCAGCATGACGCTGATCCCGGCGCTCGCCTTAAGGTCATGAAATAGCTGAAATACCTGCCGGCGAATTATGGCGTCCAGGCCTTTAGTCGGTTCGTCGGCAATCAGCCATTTTGGCGACAGTGCCGTGCTCATGGCGCAAAGGGCCCGCTGCCGCATACCGCCGCTTAGCTGAAAGGGGTAGCGTGCCGCCACGGTTTGCGGCTCCTGAAAAGCATACCGGCGCAGTTGCTCAATCGCCTGCCGGCGCGCGGCAGCTTGCGGTATGTTGTGGTGATAGGCAGCCCCTTCGCCGATTTGCCGGCCGACGGTCATAACAGGATTAAAGGCGGTATCGGTGTTTTGCGGTATAAAAGCGATGGTTTTGCCCCGGAGCTGATTGAGTTCTTGGGCGGGCAACTGCAAGATATCCCTGTCTTGGTAAATAATATTGCCGGTTACCCTGCTATTTTCCGCCAGCAGGCGTAACACCGACAATCCCAAAACCGATTTACCGCTGCCGGTTTCCCCGATTATACCGGTGATTTCCCCGCTGTTAAAGATCGCGTCAATATGGTTCACCGCCTGTACGATCCCTGCTTTTGCAGTAAAAGAGACTGTAACATTTTTGATACAGATATTGTCATTCACTTTATAACAGTCCTTTCTACCAGTCTTGTTTGTACAAACCTTTCCGGATACTGAATCTGTCGCGCAGGGCATCGCCGACTAACTGAATGCTGGCACATAAAGCCATGATGCATAAACCGGGAGCCAGCAGCAGATTGGGATAGCTGCGAAAATAGGTTTTGGCATCCTGGATCATAACTCCCCAATCAGCTTGCGGCGGCTGCAGGCCAAGCCCTAAAAAGCTCAGCGAAGCCACGGACAGTACTACTGTACCGATCCGGACGGTAAAAAGGATAATCAGAGAATTGAACAGATTTGGCAAGATATAGTGCAGAAGAATGTAGAAAGTACCGCCGCCGAGGCTGCGTACCGCCTCGATATAATTTTCCTCCCGGATCTTCAAAACCTCGCCGCGCACAATACGGGAGAAGCCTGCCCAGGAGGTCAGCGTAATCGCCAGCAGCAGGCTGGCTGTGCCGGGGCCCATGGCACCGGCAATTGCGATCATCAGGCTCATGCCCGGCAATCCCTGGAATATATTCACCAGCAGTTGAATGACGGTATCGGCAGCTCCGCCAAAATAGCCGCCGATTATTCCCAGGGAGATTCCCAGCAGCATGGTACATAAGGCCGCAGTCACGGCAAAGCCGATGGAAACCTGCGCGCCGTACAGGATACGGCTGAACACATCCCGGCCCAGCGCGTCCGTTCCCAGCCAATGCGTACCGGAACAGGCCTGCAGTGTTTCATCCGGTAAAACCTGATTGGGATCATAGGGAGCGATGACGGGAGCGAAGATGGCGCAGCCCACCAGCAGGGCCAGGATAAGTGCAGCCAGTTTATATATGACAGGAACACGGTTTACAGCAGCCATTATTTCCCTCCCAGCCGTATTTGGGGATTAAGCACCAGATAGACTAAATCAACCAGTAAATTAAATACGACAAAAATAAGTCCGGTGAACAGCACATAGCCCTGGATTGCCGGATAATCCCGGCCTCTGACGGCTTCCAGCACATAACTGCCCAATCCCGGCAGGGAAAAGACCGACTCAATAACTGCCGAACCGCCGATAACAGCGCCAAAGTAATTTCCCAGCAGGGTAATTACCGGGATCAGGGCGTTCGGGAGACCGTGCCGCCAGATAATGACGGGAAAGGGCAAGCCTTTTGCTCTGGCGGTAAGAATGAAATTCTGCTCCAGCACATCCAGCAGGGCGGCGCGCTGCAGGCGCATTACCGTGCCGGTTGTTCCCGCCGCCAGGGCAAGGGCGGGCAGAATGAGCTGAGTAAAGGTACCATACCCGCTGGTGGGCAGCAGTTGCAGTTTCTCCGCAAAAAGCCACATACCGGCGATAGACAGCCAGAACGACGGTATGGAGGTAGCCAGGAGGGCGGCCCCCCGGAGTACAAAATCAGTTTTTTTATCTCTGTGATAAACCATAAGCAGCCCCAGCGGGATGCCGGTAAACACAACCAGCAGCAAGGCAGAGACGGCCAAAGCGAGCGTCACCGGCAGACGCAGCAGCAGTTCGTCCAAAACCGGGCGCTGCGTCAGGTAGGATAGGCCCAGGCTGCCGTTAAGAAGCTTTTTATTATAAACGGCGAGATTCATATCCTCAAACAGAGGAATGCAGGGCGGCGATGCTGCCGCAATATCCTGCAGCCGGTTATAAATGGTTGCTCTGTCCGCTGTTTCAGAAGCAGTATCCAGTTGAGCAAGCAGTTGCTCGGCTTCCTGATTTTGATAACCCAGCCGATACTGAACATTGGCACTGCCGGTGGCTTTCATATAATTTTTAAATAATATAGCCGGTTCAAAATTGGGCAGCCCCTGCGTGCCGAGGATGATGTCGAACCTGCCGGTTGCTCTGGCGTCCTGGATGGCCGCCCATTCCAAAATGACAATGCCGGCATGCAGGCCAAGTTCTTTAAGTTCGGCCTGCAGGAATTCGGCTATCTCTTTATAAGGATACCGGTCAATGCCGTATTGCGGCACCAGCAAGGTGATATCGGCGGTTTGCCCCTGCAAAACGTCCCCGGCCAGGGCTTTCGCCTGCCCGGGATTGCGTTCCGGCCGTATTTCCTTGCTGAACGGCGACGCGCTATTGAGGAAATTGCCGGTGGGTATGGCATAGCCATGAAAAAAGTTTCTCACCAGTATTTTCCTGTTGACCATGAGGCTGACGGCTTTACGCATGCGGGGGTCGTTAAAAGGCGTTTTTTCGCCGTTGCAGAACAAATAATGAGTAATAGAAGATTTTTGGGTTGTCACGGCAAAACGTCCGTCTTTGATCAGTTCGCTTGTTAAGGCGGGAGGGAGCGAGCCTATGTCCAAAACCCCCATGATTTCTTCTGTTTTTAATGCCGAATACCGTGTTTCGGCACCCGGTATATTTTTTATGCGAATGGTTTTGGCATTGGCTTTGCTGCCGTAATACTCGTCATTGCGCGCCAGCAAGGTATACTGTTTGGGAACATGGCCGGCAATTTTAAACGGACCGGTACCGGCTGCAACGGTGATAAAATCGCCGGTACGGCTGTCGAAACAGGCGGGACTGAACATGGCGCTGCCAAAATTGGTCATGCTGTAAATCAAAGTGGGAAACGGCCGGGAAAACGTCAAACGAACGGTATGTTCGTCCACAGCTTCGACTTGTTGTAAATCCGGGTATATTTTGTTGATATCAAAGGTATAAAAAGTGGATACCCTGGGTGATATGACGCGGTAACGCTCAAAATTTTTCACGACGGCAGCCGCGTCAAAAGGCGTGCCGTCATGGAACCGTACTTCTGCCGCCAGTTGTAAAACCCATTCCCGGTAATCGCCGGAATGCTCCCAGCTCTTTGCCAGTCTGGGAGCCGGCCTGCCGTCCTCGCCGGTCCCCACCAGCGGCTCCCAAACCTCCAGGATCAGGCTGGTATAGTAAGGGTCCTTGCTGCCGGGAGTCAGGTCCCTGGCGGCAGCCAGTACGATCTCCTTATCCGGGCCGGGCGGTTGTTCCGTATTGCCGGAACAACCGGTTAAAACGACTGCCAGCCCGAGCAGCGCGAGAGTGCAGACAACGTTTATATAAAAGTGGCATGTTCCCATAAGGCTTGCTTTTATTACCCGCATATCCTGCCGGCCTCTACAGGTCAAACTGGGCAGACAGGACGATGGTGCGCGGCAGAGATACGTATACCTGATCGCCGCGGGCCGCCATCCAGTAATCTTTATTGGTCAGATTGTAGCACATCAGACTAAGCACGGCAGGTGTGCGCTCGATTTTCATTTTATATTTCAGGCCGAGATCAAATGTCGTATAGCCGGGGACGGTGATTTTTTCATAATTGATGGTCGATTTGCCGGTATAGCGGGCCCGGCCGATAATGCTGAGCCGGTCATTGGCCTGATACTCCAGGCCGGCTACGGCATTCCATTTTGCCCGGCCGCTTACGTCGTAGCCGTCATATTGGCCGCCTTTGGTTTTTTCCTGAGTGGCATCCAGAAATGTGAGACCCCCCAGTACATTCCATTTGCGGCCCAGGCTGCCGCTGGCGGACAGTTCTACGCCCTTATGGCGCTCTCTGCCGTCCTGGAGCAGATAATATCTGTTACTGTTGCCGGGGTCGGCAACATCAATGCTATTGGCCTGTTCAATATCAAAAAAGCTGAGTGTCGTGAGCATGCCGGCGTGTTCGTATTTTACCCCGATCTCGTTTTGCTTGGTTTTGGCCGGCGCCAGAATGTCGCCGGCATTCGTATAGCCGCTGCCTACAACAGCGCCTTTGTTAAAGTTTTCCGAATGACTGGCATATAAGGAAAGATTGGCTGCCGGTTTATACACGATACCGTAGGTGGGGCAGAAGGCATCGCTGTCGACGCTGGCGGTCTTCTTGCCGGTAGTCGGCGTATATGAGTTCACAGTGGCGAAATGCTTGTGTACGCCTAACAGGAGTTGCCATTTTTGATACTCAATATTGTCGACCAGCGACCAGCCCCAGAGTTTTTGCTTTTCCGCCAAACCGGTCGTATAGTCGTCATTAGGCAGGCGATTCTGCACAAAGCCGTCGTAAAGGTTGCCTGTGCCAATGGTTTCATTCTTGGTAGTTTTTGCCGATTCGCGGTTGCGCCAGGATTTATCCATTGCTAAGGTCACATTGTGGGTAACTGCCCCACCGGCAATTTTGCCGCGGGTGCCTATCTGGGCATAGTAGGTATTCATGGGCGTACCGCCGTTATTTACATATAGATCGTAATCACCGTCATTATTTTTAAGCGTAAAAGCACTATTTACCCCGCTCACATTTTTGGTCAGATTATTGCGGTTCAAACCGCCGTTAAAGAAGACACTCCAGTCCTTGCTTACTTTTTGTTCATGATTTATGGCCAAAATCCAGCCTCTGGACGCTTTCACCATCCCGTCAAACCCGTAATCGGCGCTTGAATCCGGTGCACTGGGCAGACGGGTGACAGCGGAGCCCAGCTTGAACCAACGCATGCCGCCTTCAATTTCAATATGGCGGTAGCCTGTCAATATATTGGTGGTACTGTTCGCATCCCGGTGGTCAATGTTGGCGAAAATCCCCTGCGCCTTTATATTTTCCCCGTGAATGGAGGTTTCGCCGTTCACCAGTTCGGTATTAATACGCACACCCCAGGCGTTGTTTTTGCCAAACCGCCTACTAATGTCGAAATATTCGCCGAACGATCCCATGCCGGAAAAGGTCTGCGTATAGCGGGTTAAGGGCTCGTCCGGCGCTTTTTTGGATACAAAGTTGATTAGCCCGCCGGCAGAATCCGACTCATACTGGGCACCGGTGCCGCTTATACCGCTGTTCGGTCCGGAAATAAGGTCTACATGGTCGATCATAAAGGTAGGCGCGTTAAATTGCGTAAACATGCCGGGTATGCCGTTTACATAGGAGCTTGTGCCATTGGCGCGAAAGCCCCGGAATGTAAAGTCATTATGCAACACACTGCCTGACGCCTGAATCGAGGGGCTGTTGGACAGAATGCTGTCGAGCGGCTGACTGGCGGCGCCGAAAGCCTCTATGGTTTTGGCCGTTAACGTGAATTGGGTAAAGGGGGTATCCAGCGTGTTTTTTTCGCCTAAGAAACCCACGCTGCCGCTTTTGGCTGTAAACCGTCAGCTGGCGCAGCAGAACTGTCTTTTTTGTCCTTTTTGCCTTGAACGACAACTTTTTCCATTTTATATGCAGGAACCTGTTCCTTTTCGTCCGGCGTAGCAGTTTCCGTGGTCGCCGCCGTATCCGCCGCTTCTTCCGCCGAACCGTAAGCGGATGTAAAACTTGCGGCGATTGCGCAGGCGATTGCCGCTGCCAGTAGCCGCTTTTTGTTTTCTCTGGGAGATTTTTTCTTCATAGCGTCACCTCATAGTATGTATTGATTTCCTTGTTGTTCCTGGCACGTAAATGTTGCTGGTTGGCAAGATCACCTCCGCGGTTTAGCTATTAATCGCCATATTTGGCAAAACAAAATCCCCTGCCCATAGGACAGGAGACATCGTAAGCAATAAAGCTATACCTAATAAAAAATCCCGGCGCTACAAACGCCGGGAAGAAATACAGCACAACTCAGGTACTCGAATCCCCTCCCCATCGCTCGTGGGTAAAAAACGGTGACTGACAGACAGGCAGTTCTCCTGGCTCCAGATCATCGCTCATCCAAACCTTCCCAAGACGCGTGTCTCAGTGGCATACTTTGGTTTCGCTCCCTGTTACAGTGGCGGGACCGCGCCGGCGTTACACCGGTCTTCCCTATTAAGCCCTTACGGGCACCTGACTCAACGTTATGCAGTTGTTCATAAAGTTAGCTTTCTATTACTGGACTCAATAATAGCACTTCGGGACATACTATGTCAATTCTTTTTGGTAATATTTGCACACCCGAAAGATTTGCTGCGCCGTTGGTATAAAGCAAGGTAATTTTACTCTTACACTTTAAATTCCTGCACAACCTGCTTAAGTTCAACTGCCATTTGGGCCAGGCCGGCCGAAGCTGCGGTAATTTCCTGGACACTGGCGTTTTGCTCCTGACTGGCGGCAGCTACCTGCTCGGCTCCGTCAGCATTGCGACCGGCAGTTTCGGCAATAGCTGCAACTGTGTTTTCTACCAAATTGCTGCATTTTTGCTGTTCTTCAGCCAAGGCGACAATCTGCACCACTTCATTCCGAACATTTTTGACCGCTGCATATATTTCCTTAAAGGCAGTGCCGGAACTTTCCACGACCTGAACACCGGCGACCACCTCCTGGCTGCCTTGGTCTATGGCACTAACGGTTTCTACTGTCTCTGCCTGAATGGCCTCGATAATGCCGGCAATCTCGCGGGCGGCGGTTTCAGACTGTTCGGCCAGCTTACGAACTTCATCGGCTACAACCGCAAACCCCCGCCCCTGCTCACCGGCGCGCGCCGCCTCGATAGCCGCATTTAAAGCCAAGAGATTCGTTTGTCCGGCTATGCCGGTAATAACATCCACGATTTGCCCAATCTGGCGGGATTTGTCACCCAAAGCATGGATTTTCTCGGTTGCCTGGCTCACATTGTTTTGAATCACTTTCATTTTGGTTACCGCCAAGGCAATCTGCTCAGAACCTGTTTCAGCTGCCTTCTCACTTTGTTCAGAAGCGGCAGCCACAGACTGAGCCGCTTTGCCGGTGTTGGCTATAGCTTCGACCATATCTTTAATAATCAGCGCCGAATCATCTGCCATATGGACTTGTTTATTAGCCCCTTCGGCAACTCCCTGAATGGTAAGCGCCACTGCTTCGGCAGCTTTCCCGACTTCCCCCGAAGAAGCAGCTAATTCCTCCGAAGAGGCGGCAACTGTTTCGGCTGTTGCCGCTGTCTTGGTAACAATACCACGCAGCGAGATTATCATGGAATTGAAAGTCTGCGTTAATTTAGCAATTTCAGCCACACCTTGAACTGCAATACTGTGAGACAAATCACCTTCCGCCACCTGTTCGGCGGCAGCCACCAGCTTTTCCAGCGGTCTGACAAGGCTGCGCGCGACATAATAAGCGCAGAGAAGTGCAACCAGTACGGCCACCAGCGTAATTCCACCGGTTGCTACGGCTGAATGCAGGACTGCCGCCATGACTTCACTGATGGGTTCATGTACAATAACCCCCCACTTGTTTTCCGGTATAACCGTAAAAACAGTAAGCGTCTTATCGCCCCGGGTGGAAACTGTCTCCTCGGCGCCGCTTTGACCGGCTATCGCACTGGCGACATAACTATAATTCGCAAAGGATTCTTTGTTAAGTACACGCTCCCTATCCGGATGAGCTATAACGGTTCCTTTTTGATCGACAATATCCACGTAGCCTGTTTTACCAATTTTTGCGGCATCAACAATATCCCATACAGCTTTCAGACTTACATCGGCGGCCATAACGCCAATAATCCGGCCGGTATTGTCTGTTATCGGCGTGCTAATGGTGACGCAGGGAGCATTGGTAAAAGAAGAGATATACACATCGGTAAAAAAAGTTTTGCCTTTTATTGCTTCCTGGAAATAAGGCCGGTCGGCACGGTTGGCCAGGTTGCCGGAAGTTCTGGCAATCTGCATCCCGGTGGCATCCATAACATAAATTAGTTCAAAAACCGGATCCTTTTGCTGAGCACTTACGATCATGTCTTTAACGGTCACGGGGTCCATAGTTTTGGCAACAGGTGTCACAGCCAACATTTCCGTAACACTCCGCGCGTCCTCTACCATGCGTGATATTTCATTGCCAATCTGCTCAGCCGTGTTGTGATTGGCCGAAATTGTTGTTTCTTTTAACGACTGAGAATTTATGTATCCCCCAATAATTCCAGCAGTACAGGCGGGAAAAAAAGCAAACAGCACTAATAGGACAATAAGCCTGACTTGCAAACTATTGCTAACAATCAAACGCCATACCTCCCCAAATTTTCATAATTGCAGTATAATTATACCTCCTGCCATTATTTTCCGCAATTGACCTGCCTCTATTCTTAACTGAGATTTAACGTAGTTTTTTGTATTGTTTTGTAGTATGAATAATAAGTAAAATCAACCATCTACCTTCGTCAAAAAAAAGAGTAGCTTTATTGGCTACTCTTTTTTTACGACCAAACGTCAATCAATTATCGGAAGGCCATTCCCAACAAATTCGATAAATTTTATTAAGTTTAGGGTTGCGTGTATCCCAGCGAACTTCATGAGTGAATTCATCTAAAGGTAACATAGCACGCTCCTCTGTGCATGGTTTTGGCGCTATGTTATCTACCACTTCTTTTCTCGGACTATTTGGTTTTGGCAAACGCTTTCTAGAAAAAACAACGCGCAGTGATAAATTATCAATCTGTTCAGAGATGTTCCTGTAAAGTAAAGGTAAGAATGTATCTTCAGCATCATAAAATTCAAATGCAATTTGTATGTCAATTATTTCGTCTTTTTCCAATTCCTTAAAATGTACTTCATATGTAGACCAAGGAGATCCGATTTGAACATTTTCAATTGTTTGTCCTGACGATAATAATTTTGGGGTAAATTGAGTCCCTTTTCCTGTCCAGGAATACCTCGCATAATACTTTGAAACTCCATATTTAAGTGCTTTAATTTTTATGCTGATCTTTTGGTACTGTCTCCTGTAATCATTATCGTCAAATGTGTAAACATATTCGGCCTTGAGTATTTTGTAACCCATTCGACTATACGTTTTTTCCCCCTTGTTTTTTATCAGGATAACAACTAATAAGATGGTAATACTACAGCCTATAAACCCACCTACGATATACGGAATAAAAGCTGCTATTAGTTGTAAAAACGAAAATATCTCATTTTTAAAGAACGTATAAACTCCAATAATTGCAGACGATCCAGTGAGTATTTTAAAAAGTGTAGACAATTCATCATCTCCCTGGAACATACTCTCATTATGTTATTACTAAAGTATACAAAAAAGAAAAAGCAATTAGACTATATCTAACTGCCTTTTCTTGAATTAATTTAGTCATTGCCCATATACCACACCTCTTTTTGAACCATGGAAAATGTTGGTTGACTAAATTCCGACCCACATTATTTAATTTCATAATATCATATGACTCAAGTTTTTACCGGGTGAGTAGTTCCAACTTCCTATTTATATCCATAACTCTTCGTTGATGGACAAGGTCGGGTAATGTTAAGTATGCGCATAATTTATAATATTTATACACAGTATGTTTCGTTCCAGGTTGTAATAGAAATAAGGAAATATTGGAATACGAAAAGGCATATTTTTTCTAAACCTAGTATTTCCTGCTTGATAGTTTTTGGAATGGAATGATTTTACATTTTAATGATGAATAGGTTACATTAAGGAGGGCAGTTATATGAAAAAGTTTCTACTTACAATTATTTTTGCTATGTTAACCAACGTGTGTTTTGCGGAAGATATATATATTGTTACTGAAAATGGCTTTGCTAAATATCTTCGCACAGAATCACTAGAAGCAAAAGTGACAACTAAAACTGTGAAAAACTCTCTCTTTGAAATGACATATAGCTTGATTTGTATACCAGACGAGATTACTTTAGACAAATTAAGAAGCCAAACTTTAAATAATAAAATTTCCTTTAAAAAACAAACTTTTATTTTTAAATATTTTTTTAACCCAAATAGTAATAATTGGAATAAAGACGGCTCAATTTGGGTTAAAAGTGATGAGATTTGGGGAAATTCTCCAAAAAAATGCTTATATAAAACCAGTGGTAATATGCCCGGCGGAGCCTACTACGGAAATGAATCTGAAGCAATTTTAAACAGAGATATAATTATCACAGCTTACCAATATACTCTATCACATAAGTTAATAAAATATAATTAAATGTCACAATAATTCTTTGTTCTTAGGAAATACTATTCTCTATAAACCGCTTAACCTTCCTTACAAAACAAATGTTTGAAAAGATGAGATAACAGGAAATATTTTTCAAATAAATACTTGTTAAAATAATTCAAATATATATTGAGGGGGAATTCATATGAGGCCTTCTTTCCTCAACACCATTGGAAAATCATTAGCTACGTTACAGATTTTATACCGAGTTGCTCCACTTATTCTTGGAATTAGCATTATTATAGCAGCGATCATCTGCTATCACTCTATCAGTCACAATTTTCCAAGCCTGTCACAGTTACTTCTCAATAAACCACTTACCATCGTCATGAAACAAATAAACCTGCTTCCCTGCAATCCGGCATGTGTATCGCACACCTTGACCGCCAGCTTTTTGTGATGCTGCTTGGCGAACATCCAGGACTTTGTCGACTTCAAACTTCCGGCCATCTTCCCAATGAAGAATCAAAGGCCTGATCCTGCCCTTAGTATCGTGTTGGGCAGTGATCGTAACGAATATTTTATATTTATTTTCCATACCTATAGCCTCACCAGTTGAATAGTTCGCGATCTAGCAGTATCCCAAATTACAAATCCTTTTTTCCTAAGCTGTTCCAACGTTTGATGAATAGTTGATTGACTGCGACCGGCAGCGAAAGAAATCTCTTTGATAGTAGGTTGAGTTCCGCATCGTGTTAGATATTCGTATACTTGAAGCTGTACCTTACTGGTCATAACACCATCCCTTACAGAACATTTGTTTGTGTTTAGTATAGAACAAATGTTTGCAGTTAACAAGCGGAAATGAATGGAAAAACAGCTTATCTGAACACCAGAAAATAAAAAAACACCCAGCAACACAGTCACTGGGCACTTTGGCGCCTCCCACCCGCCCGGAAATCCCCGGCAATATACCTCTATTATGATTGAGAAGAGGCTTAATTATTTGTTTGGCTGACCTTGTTAAATGCATTATTTTGGCATATTTTTCCTATTTATTATTCAATTTATATTTTTTAATACAAATTATACCTATTTTTTCTCATGCTGAGGGTTCCTCAACGATTGTGATTGAAAATAGACGTATCTTAGAAGAACTATAAAGTAATTAACCCGCACCTCACATGATACGGGTTAATTGCTTGTTTATGATTCTTACATTGACGGACTCATTAATTCAGATTTTACTTGCTGAATATCGTTTGGCGTAGCAGGAGCAGCCGGCTTGTAATACCCCTTCTGCTGTGCAGTTTGGGCAATCTGATACTGCCGCTGCTCATCCTGGTTCCTCATTTGCTGAAAGGTTGAACGCAATTGAGAATTGCCTGTTTCGGCAATTACATTAGCATAGGTCGCTAAACTGCCTTTTATCATCGCTAAATAATCATTAAGCATATCTTTCTCATTCATGATTGGCTTTCCTCCTATTGTAAAAATGACATGAGTTTCTGCTTTGAGCTTCTGGCTGCCGCTGCATCTTCTTGAAACATTTGCTTGAGCTGTGCATCATTACACTGCTGAGCGTACGCTTCCAGTTTATTGGCCACCGTTTCATGACCGCCAATCATGTGTCGTAAATGTTGAAGCTCCATTTGATTTAATTGCGCCAAAGATAACACTCCCTTCCATGTATTACATAATTATTATTGATTGAAACATTCTTTATTATTCAGGTAAAATGAGGTAATTTTAAATTTTTCTAGTAGCACTTTTCTCTTTTTCCCATATCCTATAGCAGACGATTGAAAATTTGGTGTTAGCTTACGCTAACCGTTTTTACCGGACCGTGTGTTAGCGATAGCTAACCTTTCTTTATCCACGGTGTTAGCTATCGCTAACCTTTTTTAAGAAAAAACTTAGCTAAGGCAAATACAAGGAGGTTAGCAGTATGTATAGCCCTGCAAAAGCATCAACTTTGGCAGATATCACTGTAGGCACAGCCTGCAGAATATCGACCATAGAACTTGCCGGCTTGCTCCGAAGACGGATTCTGTACCTGGGCATTCTTCCGAAAACTCAGGTACAATGCGTTAGGAAAAGTCCGGCAGGCGACCCCATCGCGTTTCGCGTGCGTGACACTACCATCGCGCTACGCAGCGATGACGCGAGTCTGATTAAAGTCGACCCCGTATAAATTTAAATAGTGGGAGGATTCATATATTATGGACTGTTGTCAAGAAACCCATCGCCGCGAAACTCACGGACGGGTGCTGCGCGAGCATTTCGGCATAGCCCCTGAGTCTGAGCAATGCGTCATTGCTTTGGCCGGTAATCCCAATGTTGGCAAAAGTACAGTTTTTAACGCGCTAACAGGTCTTCACCAGCACACAGGCAACTGGCCGGGCAAGACAGTAGACAATGCCCAAGGTACTTTTACCTATCGCCAAAAGCCCTTCCTATTGGTCGACTTGCCGGGAACGTATTCGATACTAGCCCACACCGTGGAAGAACAGATCGCCCGCGATTTTATCTGCTTTGGTGAGCCAAATGCTACCATTGTTGTTTTAGATGCCACCTGTCTGGAACGTAATTTGAACCTCGCCCTGCAGGTGATGGAGATCACCCCGAACGTTATTGTTTGTATAAACCTTATGGACGAAGCGAGAAAGAAAGATATTACCATTAATTTTTCTGTGTTGGAAAAAGAACTCGGCGTACCTGTCGTGGCTACCGCTGCCCGAAAAGGGGAAGGCCTCAATACCCTTCGGGAAACCCTGTATCAGGTTAGCATCGGCGCACGCAAGAGTAATCCCCGGCAGCTTGTTTATTCGCCCTCCATAGAAGAGGCAGTGCAAGGGCTTTTACCCAATATTCAGCGCCTTGTTGATCACAAACTAAATCCCCGCTGGGTTGCTCTCCGGTTACTGGACGGAGATAAAGCATTCATTGAGAGCATCAACCGGTATTTAGACTTTCAGCCAAATTGGAAGCTTCAGGAGGAGGCAGCAGCATTGTGAACGGAAATATCAAACCCATGACAACGCTAGCGGAAATCTGCACAGAAGCGGATAAACTTCGCCTCCGTACCGGCAACGCGCTTGGCGATACGATTGTATCCGACATTTACGCCAATGCCGAACAGATAACGCGTAAAGTAGTCACCCATAAACAGGAAAACAAGTCCTCCTGGGATGCTAAACTCGATGACATCCTCACATCCCGTCTTTTCGGCTACCCGATCATGCTGGCGCTGTTAGGGCTTGTTTTCTGGATTACCATCGAAGGCGCGAATGTGCCTTCCGGCATGCTTGCAGACACTTTCTTCGCCTTTCAGGATCAGCTTACCGAATGGTTTGAACTTGCCGGAGCTCCAGATTGGCTCCACGGTGTCCTCGTCCTAGGGCTTTATCGGGGTCTAGCCTGGGTCGTATCCGTTATGTTGCCGCCGATGGCCATTTTCTTTCCCTTGTTTACCCTCTTAGAAGACCTAGGCTATCTGCCGAGAGTTGCTTTTAATATGGATAATTTCTTTAAAAAATGCAAGGCTTGCGGCAAACAAGCGTTAACCATGTGCATGGGCTTTGGTTGTAACGCCGCCGGCATTGTATCCTGCCGGATCATTGACTCGCCGCGTGAACGGCTCATTGCGATTCTGACCAATAATTTCGTGCCGTGTAACGGACGTTTTCCCACCCTCATTGCGGTAGCTACCATCTTTTTCGGCGGCGCGTTCTCCTCGGAATACGAAACAGCAATCGCCGCGTTAACAATAACCGGCTTAGTACTTCTCGGCATCGCGACCACATTTGCCGTATCCTGGATACTATCGCATACCATTCTCAAAGGGGAGCCCTCCTCCCTGGTATTAGAACTGCCGCCCTACCGCCCGCCGCAAGTCGGTGCGATCATTTACCGCTCAATCATTGACCGTACTCTCTTTGTGCTGAAGCGTGCCGTCATCATGGCCGCTCCCGCCGGCGCGATTACCTGGATACTAGCGAACATCTACATAGGAGAATTGAGCATCATCGGCCATCTTGCCGGTTGGCTGCAGCCGCTTGGTTACGCCATCGGTATTGACGGGTTCATTCTCCTGGCGTTCATTCTCGGCCTGCCGGCCAATGAAATCGTCGTGCCCATTCTCCTCATGAGCTATCTGGCCACAGGCCAAATGATGGAGTTTGAAAGTTTCGATGAACTCCGCCAGATACTGCTTGATAATGACTGGACCTGGCTGACCGCCGTCTGTACCATGCTGTTTTGCCTGCTGCACTGGCCTTGTACTACAACCCTGCTCTCCGCCTACAAAGAATCCGGTAGTGTCAAATGGACCTTCCTGTCCTTCCTTATCCCGACTGGTATCGCTTTCGCCGTTTGTTTCGTCGTAGCGCAATCGGCAAGACTCCTGGGGCTTGCCTAATGTTACTATGCAGTTGCCGGACACATTCCACATAGTTCTCTATTCCGCTAACTCTATTTATCAAACCGGACAGTCTCCGCTGTCTGGGTGGTTGTAAAACGGCAAGGTCTACCTCATCAACCCCAACGGCATCCTCTTCGCCCCCGGGTCGCAGGTGAACGTGGGCGGCGGCCAGGTGGCCTCCACCCTCAACCTCTCTGACAGCGACTTTCTCAGCGGCAATACCGTCTTTGCGAAAGACGGCAGCGTGATCAATCAGGGCCATATCACTGCTACGAACGAAGCGATGCTCATCGCCGCCAAGGCGGTTAACGAAAGGACTGTCCATTGTCATCGGCAAAAATGAAGTTGTTTGCGGCGGCATGGATATTACGGCTGATGTTTTGAAAAAATAACCGGCAAATAAACATGCGAATGGCCGGCCGGGAAGTATCCCGGCCGGCCATTCGCACATTCTCCCAAGTGTATGACATACCTAGTCTCTTATTAGGAACGTAAGCGTCAAACAATCGCCACATAGTGAACGCGCCCCCAGCCTGAGATAATAGTCTCAGGAGGGATGCAAAAAATGAAACCTGATAAACGAAAAACCTTTTCTGATGCCGAAAAAGCATTGTT
>NZ_FNAM01000020.1 GCF_900101845.1 Sporomusa acidovorans
TTGCGACAGCGGTAAAATGGGCGATTGGGTCATTATACTGTTTTTCCAACTCGTCAAGATAGCCGATGGATTGAATGGTCTTTGTTCTGGAAGAGCGGGTACTGGGATCATAGTAACCATGGACAATCGAAAGGTATGTACGTCCCGTTTTCTTATTAGTTGCTTTTCTGAGGAACATAGAAACAGTCCTTTTCCTTTTAGTATACACCAAAAAACAATAAAACGCAAGCAAAATATGACAAAAAATAAAATAAAAAAATGCTCAGAACGTTAGTAAACATCAATGATCTGAGCTCTAGATATTAAAAAGTGACTGCAAAACTATGGATGTTATCTTATAAGCGTTTATTTCTATTAACGATTCCTATTCGTTCTTGACTGAAACGCCGGATGTAAGATAAACTATTAGTACGGTTAATTGTAAATATACAGGGTTATATAAGCGAAGAGGGGAAGTGTGTTAGTGGAAGCACTGTTAGAAGTACTATTGGAGTGGGGGCTTGCCGGCCTCTTGCTTGCTGCTTTTACAGAGTCTTTTATCTCGCCAGTTCTGCCGGATATGATTCTCATACCTTTAGCACTGACTAACCCGCAAAACGCCGTCTACTATGGTTTAGCAACCACGTTTGCCTCTATTCTGGGTGGATTGGTCGGTTATCTGATTGGAATTAAAATCGGACTTCCGGCTACCCGCAAATTTATTCCTGCCAAATATTTAGATAAGATAACGCGTACGATCCAGGAAAACGCTGTATGGACAATATTTTTAGCCGCACTCTCACCGATTCCTTATAAGTTTATCAGCATTACGGCGGGAGCGCTGAAAATTAATATGCCTGTATTTTTAGTTATTTCCTTCCTGGGGCGGGCTAAGCGTTTTTTACTGGAGGGAATTTTGATTTACTACTTTGGACCACAAGCTGTGGAAATGTTTACACACCATAAACATGACACGTTGATTATTTCCCTGCTTGCTGTATTCGTCATAGGTATTGTTGCATATATAATAAAACGAAGCAAAAAAACAGATGCCGCACTGGATAAATTGTAAAAAATCCCGCCCGCTTGCTAACAGCCAGCGGGTACTTTCTTAGGAAGATTCCAAACGGTAAAAATTTTAGATATCATATCCGTTTGACACTAGTGACAAACGGATATGATATCATTGAAGCTAGGAAATCCAACAAAGATTAATTTTTAACCCAAAGGGAGCGTGCAATCACGATTTGGATACAGCCTCATTTAGTACTGAATTTATTATTATCTTAATTTTGATTTTAGCTAATGGATTATTTGCTATGACCGAAATGTCTATTGTCTCTTCCCGCAAAGCCCGGTTGGAAAATATGGCCGCCAGCGGCAGCAAAGGAGCTCAGGCCGCTTTAAAATTAGCGGAAGAACCTACTTCATTATTATCCGCTGTACAAATAGGTATTACGCTTATCGGCATCCTCACAGGCACTTTCGGCGGTGCCAAGCTATCCGGCTATCTTGCATCCTTTTTAAATACAATTCCTGTCTTGAAAGGGTATAGCGAAGCTATCAGCCTTACGCTGGTTGTAGGCGCCATTACTTATGTGTCACTTATTATTGGCGAACTTGTGCCCAAGAAACTGGCTCTCAATAACCCCGAGCCCATTGCGGCAGCTATTGCCAGACCGATGACCGCCTTTGTCCGTATCAACCGGCCACTCGTTCATTTGTTAAGTCTATCTACTGATATGGCTATGAGGCTTTTAGGTGTCAAACCACCGTCAGAACCACCTGTGACAGAAGAAGAGGTACGGGTACTTATCGGTCAGGGAGCCCAGCATGGCGTTTTTGAAAAAGCCGAACGGGAAATGCTGGAAAAAATTTTTATACTCGGCGACATGCGTGTAGGAGCGCTTATGACACCGCGTACTCAAATTAAATGGTTGGATCTTGAAGATAATGACCAATATAACCTGCGTATTATTCGCAATGCCAACCATTTGTTTTTTCCGGTAGCGCGTGGCAGCCTGGATGATATTGTGGGTGTGATCTACTCCAATGAAATCCTCGCTAATTATACTCCCGGCCGCCCTTTAGCCTTAGAAAAAGCTGCTCGTCAACCTTTGTTTATTCCTAAAAATACGCCGGCACTGACAGTCCTGGAAAATTTTAAAGATACCGGTAATTACGTCGCGCTGGTCGTTGATGAATATGGCGGTATGTCAGGTTTAATCAGCCTGTACGATATTGCTGAACACATTGTCGGCGATATGCCGTATCTAGGTGAAGATGAAGCTCCGGATGTAGTCGTCCGCGATGACGGATCCTGGCTCGTAGATGGTATGCTGCCGGCTGAAGAACTCAAGGATCTATTGGGTGTTGATCATTTTCCCAGTGAGGAAAGGGGCTATTTTCAGACATTGGGGGGATTTATTGTTTCCTATCTCGGACATATCCCGCATACCACCGAGAAATTTGAATGGAACGAATATATTTTTGAAATTGTTGATATGGATAAAGCGCGGGTGGACAAAGTCCTCATTACCCGTAAGACACCCCTGGTAGACGGTGATCACTCCCTCGACTAAAAATAAACCCTGCTACTTATGCAGGGTTTATTTCTTTACATAAAGCAAACTACTCCGACCCTTGAAGATCAAATTTATATTTATTATATTGAGGTGACTTATATGCGACAAGGTTTTAAAGGTGCATTCTATCTGTCTTTAGCCGCCAGTATCTGGGGCGGTCTGTATGTTGTCAGCAAATATGCTATGGAGATCGTTCCGCCGTTTACATTACTGTTTTTTCGTTATGTAGTTGCTTCAGCAACGCTTAGTATAGCCTGCCGGATTGTTAATGCTCCTATTTTTCCGGCTGTAAAACGCACTTCTTTACTTCAGGTCGGGTTCATTGGTTATTTCTTATCCATCAGTGCGCAGTTTATTGGTACCAATCTTTCATCAGCTCATATGGGAGCCGTGATTACTACTCTCTCGCCGATTTTCCAGTCAATATTCGCTATTCTGCTGCTCAAAGAGACAATGTCCCGCCGCGAAGGAATGGCAATGTTCATCGCCTTTGCCGGAGTATTAATCATTATCCTTACCGGAGGCGATAACAGCGACAGTACTTTATGGGGCAATCTTATACTACTGTTAGCTGCTGTTTTTTGGGGGTATCAGTCCGTTATTGCCCGCCAAGCCTCTTTTATCCATTCACCGCTTACAGTTACCACCGCCGGTGCCCTTGTGGCGGCATTTTTTACCGGCTTAGCCGCTTTGACCGAACTGGGACAGTGGAATTACCTGGCAATTACTACCTGGTCAATTGTCTTAAGTATTTTGTATATTGGTGTTGTATCTACAGCCGTAGCCTTTTTTGCCTGGAATAAGGGCCTGTCGCTCCTATCCACGCATCAGGCGGGCCCCTTCTTTTTCTTTCAGCCTGTAGTAGGCAGTCTGCTAGGTTGGGCAATGTTAGGTGAACAACTAACAATCGCTTTTTTTTGCGGTACAATACTCATTATTATTGGGGTCTATTATAGTTTTAAATGCAACTGAAATAAGAAAAACACTTGGCTTGTGCGTGAAAAAGCCACCTTACGGTGGCTCTAAAAAGTCCGCATCGACGGCGTACGTTTTTCATGAATTGTTTGGGCATAATCTTGAAGCTGAGTGTCTAAAGTACTGCTGGCTGTTATGATTTCCGCGTCAGCGGAGTTTGAATTCTGCATAAGTTCACTAAGCTGCTGTCTCAAAGCTTTAACCTGTAATGCTATCGTTTGCAATTGCTGATCCATACAATCCCTCCTTATTCTGTTTTTTAGTTTTTCCGGTAAATAAAAAATCATGTATGTAAATAATCGTTTACGACTAGCAATCATTGTCGCTCATGCTTATTCTTCGTACGGGAAAACTAATCACACTATAGGAGGTGAACATTTTGACAGGCAAAAAAACAGAATTCTGGAATGGCAAAAATTTTGCCGGTGAAACTCAGGTTGGTGCTAAGGGCTTACTTAGCGAAGGCCCGCGGACCAGTCTCACGCAGTCAAAATATCAGGTAAGCAATGACACGGTTTCCGCAGATGAACTCCAGTCTGATGCTCAATCCGCCAAAGAACTCACCAACCAAGGAGGCTGACCACCCCAAAAATAAGCAGTTGCTTGTCAGCACCAATATTTCTAGGAGGGATTGCTATGGCTACAAAAGATATGTTAGATTCCAATGCTGCTAAAAAAAGCAAAGCGGCGGCGACTATAACGAATACGAACGATCCAAACAAAGCAGAGCAAAAGAAACACATGCCCTGCAAAAATTCTTTGCCTACTTGATAGTAGTGGTAAAGAAGGTGGCTTTACTGGCCACCTTCCTTATTTTTTAAATAGGTCCAGCCCTCTTTTTGCTCAACAAGCTGTGTTTTAAGCAAACGCCCCATCGCGCGTTTAAACGCTGCTTTACTGATATTAAATTTTTCTTTAATGACTTCCGGGGGAGAAGCGTCGCTGTAAGGCATCTGACCACCGCGTCTGCGTAATACTTCCAGTATTTTTTCCGCATCAAGATCCATTGCATTTTCCTTAATCGGCCGCATGGAAACATTCAGGCGGCCGTCTTCTCTGATGTATGTGATCCGTGTGGTAAGTTCGGCGCCAACGCGAGGCCGTTCGGTCATTTCATCGTTATGCAGAAAAGCAATAAAACGGTCATTTGTAAAAATAAAAGCGCCCTGATCATTATAATTATATACGGAACCGGTAACCATATCGCCAACTTTTACCCCTTCAGCCGGGCGGGAAGCCTGTCTAAGTTCATCTTCGACTTCCATGGTGACAGCCGGGCGCCCTGACTTGTCCCGATACAATTTAACCCATACTTTTTCCCCGCGGCGCGGCATGCCTCTCCTGCCGGCGTGAGGCATGAATACTCCCCGTTCAGCGCCAATATTGACAAACGCTCCATCACGCGTCGTATTAATGACCTCCACTCGGGCCACTTGTCCTTCTTGCATTTGCGGTAAACGCATACTGGCCGTTAACCTGCCTTTAGGATCTTTATAAAGATACACCTTAACGGTCTGCCCGACCGCAATCTCCTCTGTCTGCTGGGCCTTATGCAATAAGATGTCATCATTGGTACGGCCTGTACCGGCATCTAAAAATACACCCAGGTCGCTTTTCCGGACAGCGGTTAATTCGACAACATCACCTGGTTTGTAATTATGTTTGGATTGATCCATGTTCGCACCTATCCTTGGTAAGATATTTGTTTGGCATCACCCCATAGACGTTCAAGGTTATAAAATTGGCGATCCTCATCTACAAAAATGTGGGCTACGCAATTGCCATAATCCATAAGGATCCAGCGGGCTTCGCGGTAGCCTTCCTTATGCAAGAGTTTAATGCCCTGCGCCTCGAGTTGTTCCTCCAGATGATCGGCTATTGCCTGAACCTGAGTCGTTGAATTAGCACTGCAAATAACAAAGTAATCCGTTACCGGGGAAATACCGGACAAATCCATTATAATAATATCATGTGCCTTTTTGTCGCTGGCGGCTTTGGCCATTATCTCGGCTAACTTGCTGTCGGTTTCGATCATCAATTAAAAATTACCTCCTGGGAACTCTTCAGTATAGCTTTTTCTTTCCGAATTTAATTTATTCGGACTATGTAGGCAAGTTTCCTGCAAAAAAGTAAAGCTTAATGAAAAGCTTTACTTTTCTAATCAATTTCGTTTAAGGTCTGTAGGCGCGTTTCCTTTAGAAACTCCCGTCACTTTCGTTGTCGATAAGAACATATTCTGGATTATCTGCTCAGTCTGCTCCTTATTAGGAACCCAGTAGCTTAACTGGTCAATTGTTGCAAAATCCCCAGGCAGCATCGCCGTGCTAAGGTTATTGGCATTAAAACTCTTGAGACTATTTCCTACCTTAATCATAGTCATTACTGACATATTTGTATCTATATACTGATTAAGCGCGCTGACCAGTGCAGGAACCTTAAAAATCGTGCTAACCTGCATCATTTCTTGGGCCATTGCTTTTAGAAAACGTTGCTGACGCTGCACCCTGCCGATATCCCCGAGTTCATCACTACGAAACCGTACATATTCGCCGGCTTTTTCTCCGTCCAGATGCTGATAGCCTTTATTAATGTGAATAGTAAGGTCTGCATAAGGGTCTTGATACTTCATATCATTTTCCACATAAAGATCCACACCGCCAAGGATATCAATGACCTTAATAAATGCCTGCCAGTCAATAACTACATAGTAATTGATTGGAATTTGCAAAAATTGTTCAACTGTGTTTTGCGCAAGCTGAGCTCCCCCATAAGCATAGGCGTGATTAATTTTGTCATAGCCCTTGCGCCCCGGAATAGCAACCCTGGTATCACGCGGAATCGACAATAAACTAACCGTGCCGTCCTCGGGGTTTATACTGGCCAGCATCATGGTATCAGATCGTCGTGCCAAATCAGCGGGATTCTCCCGGTCCCTGTCATCTATTCCCAAGAGGAGAATATTGACCCGATTTGTAAGAGTTTCCGGCGGACGCTCCTTAGTCTTAACAGTTTGTGCGGTCGCCGGAACCTGAACCATATTGAGGTAAGCATAAACAGTAGCTCCCGCTAAAGCCACTACTACAATCAGCAGCATAATAAGTAAAATGAAAACTCTGTCCCAACGAATTTTTCGCCGTCGTTGTCCGGCTTTATCTTGCACATTATTCATGGCATCATCTCCTCTCCCTAAAGAAAGATAATACCCTCCACTATAAAATTACTTGTTTATTTTCTGTAATAAATCATTGCGGCCCTCAACTGTAGCCGGGTGTATAAGCAACCCTAGCCCAATAACATAGTGAAGGGATTGATCAAAAGCAGCCAGCACTGCCTTGTCTAAATCGGCAAAAGCTAAACTGCGCAGCTTGTCTATACCGGGAAAATCCCGGCTTGGTTCTATACAGTCAGCCAAATAAATAATTTTATCTAATACAGTCATATCACGGCCGCCTGTTGTATGGAGCATGATTGCCCTGAAAATCTGAGGATCATCCACCCCATATTCATTTTTTGCCAAATAAGCACCTACCGGCGCATGCAACAGTGTTGGCTGGCAGCGTTCGACATCATTCACCACTATAGCAAAGGAAGCGGCCTTTTGCAACAGGGTACTGCTGGCTAGCCCCCGCGCGCAATCATGCAGCACGCCGGCAAATTTTGCCTTTTCGACATTCTCGCCAAAACGGTCTGCAAGCTGTGCAGCACTCTGGCTTACCCCCAGCGAATGCTGGAGCCGTTTAGTTGATAAAACAACGGACAGCTTATCTATGATTTGATTATAATCCACGATTTTACACCACCTGTCTTCCAGTACTAAAATTCTGCAGTTTTTGCAAATTTCCTCTTTTTATAGCAATAAAAAACCTCCTAATACTAGGAGGTGAATATTATACATAAGTAACCTATGTCTCAACTCAACCTAATCTATCCTGCATTATTTAACCTTGCCGCGGTTTAGCTTCATTAACAACAATCTGCCGGCCAGCAATTTGAGAACCGTTCATAGCTTCAATCATTTTATCAGCGTCATCATCTTCTACTTCTACAAATCCAAAGCCACGGGAACGGCCTGTTTCTTTGTCCGTAATTATTCTGCTCGAAATTACAGAACCGTGCGGACGAAAAGCATCGGCAAGAGTAGCGTCGTTTGTACTCCAAGGTAGATTACCAACATAGAGAGTTTTTGCCACAGAAAATCACCTCCGTTACATCAGGATACTTAAACCAAATTAAGTTTTACGTTAACATTATCTGCAAAACCGTAGGATTTATGCTTAATCGCGGCTGCCTTTATTTGGAACATTCCAGTATAAATTATCGGTATAATCCTTCTTTGTAAATATAGTCTTCAACACTTTCCGGTACAATATATTTTATGGAACGTCCCTTTTTTACCCGTTCACGAATATCTGTCGAGGATATTTCCAGCTCCGGTGTGGCCAACCGCTGGATACTTCGGCGTCCCTTTGCCCCAAACTGTTTGATCACTTGATCAATATAACTGATACAGCCAGGACGGGTGGCTGCTACAAAATAACATAAATCCAGGAGTTGATCGATATCATGCCAACTGGGTAATTCCTTCACCGCATCAGCACCGGTAATAAAATAGAACTCAGCACTGGCACCATAACAGTCAATTAGCGCTCTAACCGTATCAATGGTATAGGATAAGCCGTAACGCTCAAGTTCGATGCCAGATACAAAAAAGTGAGGATTAGAATAGGTAGCCATTATGGTCATGATATATCGATGAATTGCTGGCGTAACTATAGAACCCTGTTTATGAGGCGGGTTACTCGCAGGAATAAATAAAACTTTTTCTAGGTTATACTCAATCCGCACAGCTTCCGCTGTTACCAAATGACCGACATGAATCGGGTCAAAGGTTCCACCCATAATGCCAATTTTATTTTTTTTGTGCAACATACTATCTGCCTTTCAAGTATCCGAAAAATTCGAACTTATTTTCATTATAGCAAATGCCTGTCTCTGGGAAAAGGATTACATAGAAATCCACCGGGTCATGATCCATCCGAGCAAGGCGCTAATCCCCAGAATTATGGCAGCCGCCCGTGCATAATCAATTGCATCATGCCGCCCTTTAGGTGTATGCAGATAGTTACGAGCAGCATAATAGTAATCTACTAGATGATTTCTTTTATGCATCATTTATAATTTTACTTACCGGATTTGTCCTGTCCCGTTAACCAGGTATTTGACCGTTGTAAGTTCGGCCAGTCCCATAGGTCCGCGGGCGTGAAGCTTCTGGGTGCTGATACCGATTTCAGCACCAAAACCAAATTCAAACCCATCGGTAAAGCGGGTTGATGCGTTAACATAGACAGCCGCAGCATCTACTTCCCGTTGAAAACGCCGGGCATTATCATAATCACGGGTAATAATAGCCTCCGAATGGCGAGTACTATAGGCTGCTATGTGTTCAATCGCTTCTTCCAAGCCGCTTACAACCCGCACCGCCAGAATAAGGTCAAGAAATTCGGCGGCCCAGTCTTCGGTCGTTGCCGGTTTTACCGCCGGGTGATACTGCCTGGTTTGGTTGCAGCCTCTGATTTCAACCCCGGCTTTAAAATAACGTTCCAGCATGTCAGGTAAGAACTGCGCGGCTACCACCTCGTGAACAAGCAGCGTCTCCATCGCATTGCACACTCCCGGCCGGGATACTTTCGCATTGAAGGCAATATCCTGAGCCATACCAAGATCGGCGGTGGCATCAACAAAAGTATGACAAACACCGGTACCGGTTTCAATGACCGGCACCGTACTGTTTTCTACAACTGTCCTAATTAACCCGGCCCCGCCGCGGGGAATAATTACATCTACATATTCATTAAGCTTCAGCATGGCCGTAACAGCCTGTCTGTCAGTAGTCTCAACAAGCGCAATAGCGCCGGCCGGCACGCCGGCAGCATAGGCGGCCTCACCAATAATTTGCGTGATTACCTTATTAGAATCTATCGCTTCGGAACCACCGCGCAAGATAACGGCATTTCCTGCCTTTAGACACAAGCCGGCCGCATCAACAGTAACATTGGGGCGCGCCTCATAAATTATGCCGATAACCCCCAGTGGTACGCGGACTTTGATAATAGCCAGCCCGTTAGGTCGCTGCCAGCCGCTCACCGTCTCGCCGACAGGATCCGCTAAAACCGCAATCTGGCGCAAAGCATCCGCCATCGTTTTTATCCTGGCCTCATTCAATAACAGCCGGTCAATAAGCGGTTTGGGCATATTGTTTGCAACTGCTCTGTCAACATCTTTGGCATTTGCCGCGATAATAGCGTCTTGTTTCGCCGCTAAAGCGGCAGCCATCGCTACCAGTGCCTTATTTTTTACTGTTGCCGAGAGAATTGCCAGCTTACGGGCGGCCTGTTTTGCGGCTTTGCCTTTTGCCGTTAATTCGGTCATGTAATCCATTTGCGTCTGCCCTCCTACACCAACAAAACTAAATTATCACGATGTACAACCTCATCGTAGGGTTTCGATCCCAGTAACATGCTAATTTCATGGGTATGGGCCCCTTTGATTTTTTTTACATCGTCAGAGCTATAATTACTGATCCCGCGCGCCAACTCCTGGCCGCAAACGCTTACAATACTTATCGTATTACCTAATTCAAAGTTGCCTTCTACCGCCGTTATCCCTGCAGCCAGCAAACTGGACCCCTCTTTTAAGAGGGCCGCTTCGCAGCCTTTATCCACAATGACTCTGCCGCTTACGCGAACTCCGAAAGCCAGCCAGCGTTTGCGAATGTGCAGCCGGCTTTCTTTAGACATAAAGATCGTCCCCACCTTGCTTCCCCGGATAATGTCGCGTACTACTCCTTCACGTCCACCGGAAGCAATAACCATCGTAACCCCTGAGTTAACGGCAATTTTTGCCGCCTGAATCTTGGTATACATGCCGCCAGTCCCCCGTAATGTCCCCGGACCGCCGGCCATATCTTCAATAGCTGGGGTAATATCGGCAATTTCACTCACCAGCGCAGCCTGCGGATCTGTCTGGGGATTGGCGGTATAGACACCTTCTATATCAGAGAGAATGATCAGTAAATCCGCGTCAATAATGCTGGCAACCATGGCCGACAAGGTATCATTGTCACCAATTTTAAGCTCATCAATGGCTACCGCATCATTCTCATTAATAATGGGAATGACGCCCTGATTTAAGAGCGCCATGAGTGTGTTGCGAGAGTTCGTATAACGCTTGCGATTGACTGAATCGGCGCGGGTCAATAGCACCTGCGCAACTATTTGCCCGTATTCGCCAAACATTTTTTCGTAAATATGCAGCAAAATACCCTGCCCCACAGCAGCAGCAGCCTGCTTTTCAGGAATTGTCTTCGGTTTGTCCTTAAGTCCGAGACGATCCATGCCGGCGCCAACCGCTCCGGAACTTACCAGAATAATTTGTTTGCCTTGATTGGCAAGATCGGATAATTCGCGTGCCAGTTTTTCAATACGTAAGAGATTAAGTTTGCCTGTCGCATGAGTTAAGGTACTCGTACCAACCTTAATGACAATGCGTTTGGCACTGCTAAGATTTTCCCTGGTAAGCATACACTCTATTCCCCCATAATTATGGCAATTCTATCTTGGATTTCTCCTCATTTTTCTTATATAATAAGCCATTGCGGCCTATCACCTGCACTAATTCGGCACCAGTGGCCCTGGCGAGTGCAGCTATGACTGTTTTGGGTACTTCGGGACTATTTTGCAACACCCGGACCTTTATAATTTCACGGGCAGCCAGTGCCTGGCCGGCAGTTGCTATCACAGTATCTATTATACCGCTTTTGCCGATCTGCACAACAGGGTCAAGGGTACTGCCGAGAGCCCGCAAAAAACGTTTTTGCTTGCCTGTTAATATAGTTTGGGTTGCTTCTACCATTAGCGCCTCCTATGGTTTAAATTCAAATTCCATATCACGAATACGAACCGTATCTCCTTCTTGAATCCCGCGTTCCCGCAGTGCTTCGTCAATTTCCAGTCGCCGCCAAATGGCCTGGAAACGGCGTAACCCCTCTTCGTCATTAAATCTGGTCATCGCCACCAGTTTTTCAATTCCTGCACCTTCGACAACAAACGCGCCATCATCATCCCGCCTGATAGAATAGTCCTCTGTGGCTTTGGCTTCATATACTTTCGCTTCGGCGATTTCTTCCGGCTCTTCCACATATTCGGCCAAAAGCTGTGCGGCCCTTTGCATCAGGGCTGTCAACCCATCACCAGTTGCCGCTGAAACAGGATAAATCTCGTGGCCTAAACCAGTCATGTACGCGGCTACCCGTTGATAGTTTTCCTGAGCCTCAGGCAGATCCATTTTATTGGCGGCAATAATCTGTGGCCGTTTAAACAGTTTTTCGTTATATAATGTAAGCTCATTGTTGATTTTATGAAAATCTTCAATAGGATCACGTCCTTCAATGCCCGAAACGTCAAGAACGTGAATAAGCACTTTGGTCCTTTCAATATGGCGGAGAAAATCATGTCCAAGCCCGACACCTTCATGGGCCCCTTCAATCAGTCCGGGAATGTCTGCTAACACAAAATTTTGGCCTTCCGCAATGCTGACAACTCCCAATACCGGTGATAACGTTGTAAAATGGTAGGCGGCAATTTCCGGTTTAGCCGCCGAAACCATGGATAAGATGCTGGATTTTCCCACACTGGGATAGCCCAACAGGCCAACATCAGCCAGCAGCTTAAGTTCCAGCATAAGCGAACGTTCTTCTCCCGGTTCGCCTAATTCAGCAAAAGTTGGCGCCCGATGAACACTATTGACAAAACGGGCGTTACCGCGGCCGCCACGACCGCCTTTGGCTACAACAACGCGCTGGCCTGTTTCGGTAACATCGCCCAGTATTTGCCCGGTAGCCTCATCTTTAATAAGAGTACCTGGCGGCACCTTGATTAGGAGATCTTCCGCTCCGCGGCCGTGCATGTTGCTGGATTGGCCGTTCCCCCCATGGTCGGCCTTAAATATACGCTTATAACGAAAATCAACCAAGGTATTAAGATTAGCGTCCCCAATCAGTACGACATTGGCGCCACGGCCGCCGTCACCGCCGTTAGGACCGCCTTTGGGCACATACTTCTCCCGTCGAAAACTGGACATACCATTACCGCCGCTTCCAGCTTTAACAGTAATCTTAGCTCTGTCTATAAACATAGAAATCCCCTTGCGTTTTTATATGTAATATGTGCTTTTGCACTCATTTTTATCAGTTTTAGTAATAATCAAATTTACACTAACCGTTTTCTTTTTTGTACGCTGCCAGCACATTTTCAATCATTTCCGGGTCATGTGCCAACTTTTCAATATATTGCAGCGCTTTTTCGTTACGGCCTAATTGAATCAGCGCATGAATAACCTGCAAATGATTTAGAAAATCGTGGCGCTGAATGCGGAGCAATTTGATAACGTCCGGACATGATGCAACTTCAGAGCATGGTGTGCTTATCATAGTATCATCCTTCCAACATGTTGCAGAATTGGTATACCTTTCGCTCCCATCAGTCTAAATACCTGTCTAATTTCAACATTTTTACTCTAAAATTTAATAAGAAAAGACTTGGCTTGTGCCAAGTCCCTCAGGACGCCGGCAGAAGCCTTAGTCGTTCTTACTTATTATCAGAAGGTTATACTTTCTGGATGATGTAAAAAAACCTGCGGCTCGTAAGCCGCAGGCAATTCTTACATAGCTTCTTCAGCTGTAGGATACACACTAACTTGACGGTCATAACGGCCCTTACGCTCGAAAGCGACCTGACCGGGGATCATGGCAAACAGGGTATCATCCTTGCCGATGCCAACGTTATTACCGGGATGGAAATGTGTACCACGCTGGCGCACTAGGATGCTGCCTGCGGTGACAACTTCACCGGCGTGACGCTTAACGCCAAGGCGTTTAGCTTCGCTATCGCGACCGTTACGGGAGCTGCCCACACCTTTTTTATGAGCAAATAACTGTAAATCAAAAGAATTCAGTTTGAAATTTTCCATCTTGCTTTCACCTCCTGTGCTCTGTAATATGAACACTCTTAGGATATAGTTTGGCAATTTCAGTTAGCCCTAGTAGCATTGTTTCCAGAATTGCACCGGTAAGACTATCCGGCTGACCGATAAGACTCATGGTAAGACCTTGATTATCCTGTGCAAGATTAATATCCCGCCCGAGATGGCGTTCAATTCCCATAATGGCTGATTGTACAAGTGCCGATACTCCGGCACACACAATATCTTGTCCGTGAGGTGCAGTTTGGGCATGACCACTAATTGAAAAACCGGTGATTGCCTTGTTGTTATTGCGAGCTAATGCAACTGTAATCATATTTGTCCTTACGCATCAATCTTTGCAATGCGGACTTTAGTAAATGGCTGACGATGACCCTGGCGGCGACGGTAGTTAGCTTTAGCTTTGTATTTAAAAACTAAAATCTTCTTACCTTTGCCATGGGCTACCACTTCAGCAGTAACTTTAGCGTTAGCAACCAGCGGTTTGCCAATTACTACTTCGCCGTCTTTTACCACAGTCAGAACCCGGTCAAAGTCAACGGTTTGGCCTTCTGCTACATCGATTTTCTCAATCGTAAGCACATCGCCTTCGGTAACACGGTACTGCTTGCCACCTGTTTCAATAATAGCGTACATAAAAACTTGCACCTCCCCCATGTAAGGACTCGCCAGATACGGTACACTTTAAGTTGCTGACAAATACCTTTCAACCCGGATTTATCTGCATTTCCAAGTGTTTATCGAACCTCTCCGTGCGGTGAAGTAGACGAATGCCTACATCATCAAATTTTAGCATACTGCCGGTAGTTTGTCAATCTGGTTTCCAAAGAAGTGAAAACCTTTCCGGATTCATGTCGGCGACCGGTTCCACAGCAAGCGTTCTGGCTGTTTCCTGCTCAAGGCGCCTGACTTCATCCTGCCTTTTCAGCAAGTCGGCTACCTGGGGATGGACCTGAATTAACAGTCTTCCCCCCGGTCGGGAGCGTTTATTTAAGTTTCTCACTTCCCGCTTGATATCAATAATCACAGTCTCCGGTGATTTGATACGACCTTTTCCCCGGCAATGCGGGCAGGGGCTATAAAGCATGCCGCTTAGGTTCTGCCGGGCTTTTTTTCGCGTCATTTCCACCAATCCCAAACTGGTTATCCCTAATACATTTGACTTAGTACGATCTTTTTTTAAGGCCGTTTCCAGGCCGGTTAAGACAGCTGCCCGCTGTTCAGGTTTATCCATATCAATAAAATCAATAATAATGATGCCACCGATGTCTCTTAGCCTTAACTGCCTGGCGATTTCAACGGTTGCTTCCAGATTTGTCTGAAACACAGTCTCAGACAAATTGGTATTGCCAACAAATTTACCGGTATTGACATCGATGACTGTCAGGGCTTCCGTATGATCAATAACCAGATAGCCACCACATTTTAAATCAACCCGCCTGCTCTGCAGGCTTTCTAAGGCCACATCAAGATTATACCGGCTAAATACATCACCGGACTGGGCGTTTGATTCAAATAATGATACGCAATCCATCAACTCCGGTGATATGTAGCGCAATAAATCAACAACCCGATTGTAGGCTTCCTGACTATCGATCACAAACTGAGTGACGTCATTGGTCAGATAATCACGCACAATCCGCACAACAAGGTCAGCATCCTTGTAAATAAGTGCCGGTGCACTGGTACGTTTGGCTCTGGCACTCAAAGTTGACCACATGTTGACTAGATAGGCCATGTCTTTCATCAACTCGTCCTGACTCTTACCCTTTGCTACCGTTCGCACAATAACGCCCATACCGTCCGGGCGGATTTTATCAGCAAGCTGCCGTAAGCGATTGCGCTCTGCCTCATCCTCAATCCGTCGTGAAATGCCAATATAGTCCACTGTTGGCATAAGTACGATGTACCTTCCCGGCAGCGTCAGGCTAATCGTTGCCCTGGGGCCTTTGTCGCCCATGGCATCCTTGGCAATCTGCACCAGCACATCCTGACCGATTGTTAAGTGCCTGCCGGCGGCCTGCCGCCCGGCATCACCCATATATAAAAATGCATTTTTGTCCCGCCCGATATCAATAAAAGCAGCCTGCATTCCGGGAAGAACATTTTTTACTCTGCCTTTGTAAATGTTGCCAACTAAATGGCCGCTTTCACTGCGCTCGACGGAAATCTCCATGAGTTCACCGTCTTCAAGGACCGCTACCCGGGTCTCTTCCGGCATAACGTTGGTAATTATACTCTTATTCATTCTTTGTTCCTCAGCTCTTAAATATCTTACATATCAATAGGTGACCGCCGCACCTTTCGCTCTGTTATGAACAAACCTGTCCGGTTAATCAGGGCCGAATCCTTATCAACAGGCAGACCAAAGCTGTCCACTAGTACAGAAAGCACTTTAACCGGCTTAACACTGCCGCCTGGTGTGATTTTTATCGCAAGCTTTATGGTCACTTGCTGTTTACCCGGTATTTGTTTTACATGTATTGGTTCGGCCAGATATTCTTTGACGTCTATTTCCCGCTTACCTTTGGGAGTTTGTTTGATGAAGATGACTTCAACTTCCCGATTAAAACAATCGATGCCTGTCTCAACCGCCTGCCAAATCGCACCCGGCATTAGGGGAACAAAAATTTCATAGGTTGCCAGATCAACAACCGCCATTAGAGCCTTACTGGGCTGGGCGACATATTTTGCCGCTTTAAGTTCAATGCCGGCAGGCAACTGCCGCTTAAGCCTGTCTTCCAGAAAAGCAATATCCGCTTCCTCTGTTAGTTCAAGATCAAGATATTCCGCTTCACTGGTCACGCCCACAGCCAAGGCAGAAGCAAATGCCAGCTTCATATGCGGATTAAAGCCTTCTGAATATGCGGCCGGTAATTTTGCCCGTCGTACTGCCCGTTCAATGGCGCCGGCAAAATCCAGATGGGAAATATAGCGGATCGGCTCACCTTTGGTTACTTTAAGCCTTAATTTTGCCATTATGCCTGCCCCCAGTCAACAACTTTTACCCCAAGATCCTGGCAAACGCCGCAGGCCCCGCATACTTCATGGCGGCAATCAGGGGTAAAGGCTGCCTGTTGTGCAGCCTGCCACTCTTTTATCAGGAAAGCTTTGTCCACGCCAGCGGATAAATGTTCCCAGGGCAGAAGTTCATCAGGGATCCGGTCGCGTCTGGCATAAAAAACGGGGTCAATTCCTGCGGCGGCAAAGGCCTCCATCCAGACATCGTACTTAAAATGTTCAGACCAGCCGTCAAATTTTGCACCCTGCTGCCACGCCCGGAGCAACACTTTGCCCAGTCGTCTGTCGCCGCGGGCAAATACACCTTCCAGGAAACTCGTGCGGGCATCATGCCAGCTCAGCGAGATGCTGCGGTCTTTGATCAGCGACCGCAACAGTTTTTGTTTTCGTTCAATTTCTTCTATCGAGTCTTGTCCAAACCACTGAAAGGCCGTGTGCGGCTTGGGCACAAAAGAAGAAACACTGACAGTCACCTTGGCACCTTTCCGTCCCCTTACCTGTTTATACAGGTCGGTTACTCGCTGGGCCAGCCTGGCGATTCCGGCGACGTCTTCGTCGGTTTCAGTAGGCAAACCAATCATAAAATAAAGTTTGATGGTTGACCAGCCGGCTGAAAAAGCGGCAGTTACCGCTTCGGTAAGATTTTCTTCGGTTACACCCTTATTAATTACATCCCGCAGCCGCTGGGTACCGGCCTCCGGTGCAAACGTCAATCCGCTCTTTCTCACCTGCTGTACTTGCTTGGCTAAATCAATAGAAAAACTGTCAATTCTAAGTGAAGGCAAAGATACGCTGACTCCCTGTTGTTTAAACCGAGTAATCAATTCGGTAATTAAAGAACTCAAACAGGAATAGTCAGCCGAACTTAATGAGACCAGGGAAATTTCATTATACCCGGTATGATCCACAAGTTCTTGGACGTAGTTAATCAGTGTATCTATTTTTCGTTCCCGCACCGGACGATAAATTACCCCGGCCTGGCAAAAACGGCAGCCACGGGTACAGCCACGGAATAGCTCCAGCATAATGCGGTCATGTACAATTTCAATAAACGGCACAATCGGCTTGGTAGCAAACGGCACTTGATCCAAGTCATTGATTACCCGTTTAACGACAACCGTTTTCGCTTCCGGCACGATTGGACGTACGGCACCTATCCGGCTATCCCGGCTGTAATCTACTTCATAAAAACGTGGGATATAAATTCCCTGCAACCCCGCCAAGTTCCGTAAAAGGCCAGGTTTACCGCCAGGCTTGTTGTTTTTTTTCCAGCCGGCAATGGCGGCTGCAATTTCCCCGATTACCTCTTCGGCTTCGCCTAAAATAAAAAAATCAACAAAGTCGGCCATCGGCTCGGCGTTAAAAGCGCAGGGGCCACCGCATACGACAAGCGGCCCGTCTTCATCACGCTTAGCCGCCTCTACGGGAATACCGGCTAAATCAAGCATATTGAGCACATTACTGTAACTCAACTCATATTGCAGGGAAAAACCAACGATGTCACAGTCCGCAACCGGACGTTTTGTTTCCAAAGTATATAATTTTATATTGGCCGCTCTCATTTCGGCCTCCATATCCACCCAGGGGGCATAAACACGCTCGGCAAACGTATCAGGGCGGTCATTGAGTATCTGATAGAGTATTTTAAGCCCCAGATTGGACATACCAACTTCATAAACATCAGGCATCGCCAAAACAAAACGGACTAGCTCCGCATTATCATCCTTACGCACACTGTTCCATTCATGGCCAGTATAGCGCGCCGGCTTCATTACCCTGCTTAATATAGCAGGACTAACAGGGTCTATAGGCTGCATAGTTACCTCCAAATTATAGCTATAAAAATTATTATGTATTTTTTGGATGGAAATATCAAGACTTATTTTTTCCATTTACCACTAATTTGAACCCTGACAGATGAGATATATACAACGTACTGAAGATTATTTTTTTACAGAAACTCATTTATTTTTGAATTTATTCCCTTTTTCAGCAAACCTTCCCATACCTCGGTCTCAGTTAAAGCTCCACACAATTTAAAGTTTTGATCCACAATGTGTACAATATTATATTCTTCCGCGCCAAATAAACGAACGATGTCGTGTAAGGCCGCATTTTCCATAGCGGTAAGATGCTGTGCAGGCATAATCCCGCGGGCAAGCAGTTGCGCTTTTTTATGGGCCAGAATCCGCATAGTCCGAAATCCAGCCAAAGTATTTTCCGTCCGGGCAGTAAGCAGCAAAAACGCGGCGGCAACCAGCAGGGTTAAATTGACCGTACGATGCAGCCAGTAGCTGATCCCTGCCAAAATAACCAACAAACCGGTAATACCATAACTAATCATAACCACAATGGCTGTGGCACTGCGGTAATCGCGCCTTAAACTTAAGACTGCCCGCAAAATCCGCCCCCCATCAAGCGGCAAAGCAGGCAGCAGATTAAAAAGAGCCAGCATAAGATTAACTTCACCATAAAATTTGAACACGTCCTGCCAGTTACTTACCTCATTCCATTCGGTATAACATAAAGCCGCCAGACCGAAGCTTGCCAATGGCCCGGCGGCGGCTATCATTATCTCACTTGTTGCCCCTGCATCAGCAAGACGTTCCACACGGGCAACAGCCCCAAAAGGCAGGAGTTCGATCTGCCTTACTTTGTAACCTAACCCCATAGCCATTAACATATGCGCCAATTCATGCCATAAAACAGCACTAAAAACCAATAGTACTTTACTCACCAGGCCACATAGTGCAAAAAAGGCGATAAGCCCAATAAACCAGTTATTTACTAGTAGCTCAACCCCTGCAAACTTCCCAGCCCGCATAATCCACATCCCTTACTTGGCAGAATCACTTTTCATTCTGGTTAACGGATCAACCGCTTTACCGTTTTCCCGCAGTTCAAAATAGAGCCCGGGCGCCGCGTTGCCAACTTTAGCGATGCGGGCAATCACTTGTCCCTGACTCACAATATCGGCTTCCTTCACCAGAATATCTCCTAACCGTCCATATATTGTTTCAATACCCTGCCCATGATCAATAATCAGCATTTTTCCCAATTGAGAACTGTCGGTAATAATTTTGACCTTGCCGGTAGCGGCGGCCTGAACACTTGTCCCTGTAGGAGCAGCAATATCAATTCCCTCTTGCAGAATACCTTGTTTTGCCGCCTGATCGGCCTGCCCCCCGTATTGCTTCGCTATCGTTCCCTCTACCGGCTTGGTCATATAGCGCAAAGGATCAGCAGGATGTGAAATGGTTGACTGAACCTGCTTTAAAACCGGAATGCTGGCCAAATTAGCCGCATTCGGCCAATGTGTATTAACGTATTCGACCGTACTTGCCGTATAGTAAGCAACATCTGTTTGATACTCCAAGATTTGTCGGACCCCTCCCGTAACTTCCTGTCCAATTCGAGTATCTGACACCTGAGCACCATACACAACCGCAAATAGACCTAAAGCAATGGCCGTTTTTTTCAACCATGAATAGTCGGGTTCTTCTTCATAATAAGATTGCCAATTCTTTTCCTGATTGTGAAAACTAAACTGCCAGTGCTTTTTAAAATGATTCCATAGCTTTGTCATCGTAAGCCCTCCATAACATTACCGTGGAGTATTCTTATGGAATATATATGACAAAACTACAAAAATATAACTGTGCACACAGCGATGGCTTAACAAAAAAGAGACAAACGCTTTGAAAAAAATCACGGCATTTGTCTCATGGATTGTGAATCAAAATAATATCTTTTGTCGTCGCATATAAATATTAAGTAATATCCCGATACTAACGAGATTAGTAGTTAATGCACTTACACCATAGCTCATAAGCGGCAGTGGAATCCCGGTAACAGGCATAATGCCCGCCGTCATGCCAACATTTACCAGCAAGTGGAAGGCTAGCATGGATGTAATGCCGGTAGCTAAAAGTGTACCAAAATTATCGCGGGAAGCACCTGCAATTTTAATACCACGATAAAGCAAAATAAGATACAGCAAAAGAATTAATGTTGCACCAATAAAGCCCAGTTCTTCCCCAATAACAGCAAAGATAAAATCTGTATGATTTTCCGGCAGGAAATTTAACTGGCTTTGTGTGCCGTTAAATAACCCTTTACCAAATAACATGCCCGAACCAATAGCAATCTTAGACTGAATAATATGATACCCGGATCCCAGTGGATCAACATTCGGATCAATAAACACAGTTAACCGCTTTTTTTGATAGTCTTTCAAAAAATGCCAAAAAATCGGCAAAAAAGCAAGACCGGCGCCAACGATTACCGCCAAATGCCTTAAACTGATGCCGGCGACAAAAATCATACCAAAGACTATGGCAAGAAATACCAGTGAAGTACCCAAATCAGGCTGTTTCAATACCAGGATAAAGGGTATGCCAACATAAATAAAGACGGGAATTATTTCCCTAAAAGTGTTCAGTTTACCCACACGCTTGTCGAGGATTTGCGCCAAAGCGATAATCATAATAATCTTGGAAAACTCAGACGGCTGCAGACTAATGGGACCAATTTGTATCCAGCGCTGCGCTCCCAATGCCGAGTGGCCAACAAACATAACGGCCAATAACATAACTAAGTTAAGGACATACAAAAATCCGGATAATCGTTTCAGTGATTTGTAATCAAAGTTTAACATAAAAAACACAATCAGGATATTGACTACAGCAAATAGCCCTTGCCGTTGCACATACCAGTAGCGGTCATCGCTCGGATTATTGATATGAGTTGCACTGCCAATAATCACCAGACTAATAAGAACAATTAAAACAGTAACGCCAATAAGAACAAAATCTAAATTCCGCAAGAGGCGCTGGTTAAACATACCCGACTAACCTTCTCTCTAACAATGTCTTATATATTATAATAGTATTTCCCTCTTACGTCCAGTATTGACAAATAAAAAGAAAGGCAGAGCAAGTTTCCCGACTCTGCACAATAACTATTCATTTAGCAAATTTGTGCGTTTCATGCGGTTAACCGGAATATTAGCCACTAACGCTACCTGAGTATTGCTTTTTGTCAGATTTATTTCCATTTCAGTTTCATTAATATCCATATAATTCGAGATAACTTTAATCATATCGTCCTTGATAGCCTCCATGTACTGCGGTGACACATTAACACGGTCGTGAACCAGTACAAACCGGAGGCGTTCTTTGGCAATATTTTTTGAACCTTGCGGTTCTTTTCCAAACAACTTTTGAATAAGGTCAAACATCTTGCTATCCCTCCTAAAGTACTAGTCTTTACAAGCCTAATACTTTTTTAAATTTACCCCAAAGGCTTTCATTGGTTTCAAATGTCATTAACGGAACATTCTCGCCCATCAGCCGCCGGACAATATTTCTGTAAGCCTGACTTGCCAGGGCCGAGTTATTGGCAACTGCCGGCTCACCCCGGTTAGTAGAAATAACAATATATTCATCCTCGGGAATAATTCCCAATAAATCTACCGCCAAAATTTCAATGATATCATCAATATCCATCATATCACCTTTTTTTACCATAAGCGGACGAATACGATTAACAATTAATTTGGGATTATGCTTACCTTCCGATTCTAATAAACCAATAATCCGGTCCGCATCGCGAACGGCAGATACCTCCGGGGTAGTTACAATAATCGCACGATCAGCGCCGGCAATCGCATTTTTAAAGCCTTGTTCAATACCAGCCGGGCAGTCAATAATAACATAGTCAAACTCCTCGGCCAAATCTTTGCACAATTGCTGCATCTGGTCAGGTGTAACCGCATTTTTATCTCTGGTCTGAGCCGCCGGCAGTAGATAAAGAGTTTCATAACGCTTGTCCCTGATGAGTGCCTGTTTTAACCGGCAGTTACCTTCGGTGACATCGACTAAATCATAGACAATTCGATTTTCCAGGCCCATAACAACATCCAGATTTCTTAAACCGATATCGGCATCAACTAATACCACCTTTTTTCCCTGAAGGGCAAAACCGGTACCAAGATTGGCGGTTGTCGTCGTTTTACCCACTCCACCTTTGCCTGACGTAATGACAATTACTTCTCCCATCCATGTACCTCCTATTTATCAATCATGCCGGTTCAATAATAACAATACCATTAGCAATACGGGCTATTTCACGACACATAGGTTCATCCTGATGATCGGGAGCCCTGGCAATTAAGCCAGCAATTCTTAGCTGGCCGGCCATTAGTTTATCAGCGGTAATGGTAGCCGTTTGGTCGCCGTTGACGCCAGCGTGAGCCACACCACGGCATGTGCCCTGAACAACAATATTGCCACTGGCAATGACTTCGGCTCCCGGATTGACATCTCCCATAATAATAACCGAACCGTTAAATACAACTTTCTGACCGCTGCGCAACATTCTCGAAACAATAAGTGTCTGCCCGCCTTCCGCTTCCTGAAAATATTCAATAGGACTATCGCCAACACGAATGTCCTTTGTCTGAACAAATTCCGGCAAGAGGGAGTTTGAATCGGGATGCTCGTGCAGGGCTAATCCATAGTCAGCTAACAGATTAATCAATTGACGCCGTTCATCACCAGTTAGCTTATTTGTACCGGAAATTACTCTAACACCGGAATTGCCGGTAAAAAAGTGAGCCGCTGATTCCAATTTATCCTTTAGTTGCTCCAGGATAGCAGTAAAATCAGCTGATTGGTTTATCACCAGTTCGAGGCCGCCTTTACTTCCTTTGAATAATACATCCTCCCGCATATCTTCTCCTAAATTTTACCACAAATAATTATCTATATGTTAACTAAAATTCGCCTCTCTTACTAATTTTCCTGCAGAATATCCAGCCTTCTTTATATAAATTGGTGAAAGAGGTATCATGGTATCATGAGGAATATGTTATTTTTAAATTTGCTATTGGGGGCTTTACTGTGATTAGCTACTTGGCAAAACTTACCGTGTGGCTGGGGCAACATATGTTTTATATCGTATTATCCGGCCTCTTATTCGGTTTTTTATTACCAATCCCTGACTCACCGGCAGTAAGAACGATAGCAGTAGGCGCTTTTGCCTATATGACGCTTATTACCGCACTGAATACAAGTTTAAGAGAATTTCTACAAATACTAAAAAAACCGGTTATTCCACTATGGATACTTATACTTATTCATGTTGTGACGCCATTTATAGGCTGGCTGACGGGGCTTGTTCTGTTTACCGGTGATCACAATACCCAATTAGGGTATTTAGTTGCTACGTCAACTCCCATTGGCGTAACCTCTATTATCTGGAGTTCAATAACAGGCGGAAGCGTCTCAATTGCCCTGGTTGCGGTCACTCTTGACACCCTCATTGTTCCCGCAATACTTCCCCTTTTTTTTAAAATGATCATTGGTCAAGTACTGCAAATCAATTACGGGCAGATGATGCTGCAATTGCTAAGCATGATTACCCTTCCCAGTATTATCGGTATGCTAATCCATGATTACGGTCCGAAAAACTTTGCGCCTCATTCGCTTAAAGTTGTCGGTAATTTTTTGGCAAGAGTAGCTTTCTTCATTGTAATATTTATTAATGCCGCCATTGTAAGTCCCGACATTTCCTGGGATTTATCAACACTTAAAATCATCCTGGCCACTATGCTTCTGGTAGCTGCAGGCTACTTGTTAGGTTATTTAGGCTCTTTTATCTTTAAGAATCGCTCAAGAGAAATCGCTTGGGCAATGATCTACTGTGTCGGCTTGCGAAACGCCAGTTTCGGTATCGTATTGGCTTTGACCTTTTTTCCTCATACAGTCGCCATACCGGCAACCATGACCATTTTATACCAGCAACCGCTTGCGGCCATTATTCCTTATTTTTTTCGGCAGTCAAAACAAAAGAATAAAAACTAGAAAAATATATTTTTAAATAAAACGGAGTCAGGCTTCTTCAACCTGACTCCGTTGTTATAAAATTAACGTTATAAAGCTGTGTGGGGCCGATAAATTTTTGCTGATTCAGAAGGTGGCTGATTAATATTAAAAGCAGCTTCTAAAATCTTTTTAGCAATAGGCACAGCAGAGGTAGATCCAAACCCGCCCTGTTCGACAATGACAGCTACTGTAACTCGTGGATCCTCATAAGGCCCATAGGCAACAAACCAGCCATGATCTTTTCCATGTGGATTTTCTGCCGTACCGGTTTTTCCGGCAATCGTAACCGGAAAATCCTGAAAAGCAGCGGCGGCTGTACCGCCTGGCTGTGCTACCTCGCGCAACGCTTCACGAATAAGCGTTAACGTACCCTCAGTAATGGTTACACTTCCTACCTCTTCCGGAGTAAATGTTTTTATGACTTCACCATTAGGACTAGTTATCCGGCTGACAAGGTTGGGTTTATAGCGATGACCGCCATTAGCGACTTCACTCATGACCACAGCCATTTGCAGGGGCGTTGCCAGTTGAAATCCCTGCCCAATTGCCGCGTCAAAGGTCTCCGATAAATACCATTCTTCGCCATATGCTTTTTCTTTATAGCGGCGATTAGCTACCAGCCCGTCGGATTCTCCGGGCAAATTAATGCCGGTAACAGCCCCCAGACCAAACATGCGCGCATATTTTTCTAAATTATCAATACCTAAACGATTACCCATTTCATAAAAATATACATTGTCCGACTTGGATAATGCTTCCCGAAAATTGATCCAGCCTAAAGCCTCTCCTTCAGAATTGCCCTTAGGAATAATCCAGTGAGTCCCGGTATCAAGTATTTTCTCTTCCGGGGTTACCTTGCCAAGCTCCAAAGCTGCAGTACCCGTAATAATCTTAAAAGTTGACCCGGGTGGATATTCGCCGGCAATAGCCTTGTTATCCATAGGATGGAAGGGGTTATCATTGAGTTGTTTCCAATCCTTCGAAGAAATTCCCCCATTAAACAAATTGGGGTTAAAGGCTGGCCGGCTCACCATTGCCAGAACTTCACCTGTCTTAGGATTGAGGACAACAGCAGCCGCTGCTTTGGTTGTAAGGTTGGCTAGCTGTTCGTCCAGCGCGGCTTCCGTTGCTTTTTGAATTCTTGCATCAATTGTTAATATTAAATTATGCCCCGGGATCGGATCCTTTTTGCCAATTACCTGTATAGGACGGCCATTAACGTCAACCTCAACCTGGTTGCCGCCGTCAGCACCGCGAATTTCCTTATCATATAATTTTTCCAAACCAAACTTACCAACAATATCTCCGGGTTTATACCCATCTGCCTTACGATTTTCCAGTTCAACGTCGTTAATTTCACTTACATAACCAAATATGTGAGCTCCTAATTCATTGTTAACGTAATTTCTAAGTGGTTGAATCTCAATAACTACTCCCGGCAATTCTGAGCGTCGTTCTTCAATTTTGGTTACAATATCCGGCCCGACGTCAGTTTTGACTCTGATAGGCTCAAAAGAGCCGTTATGCTGTGCCAGCTTGCCTTTTATTTCTTCCACGTTCATTCCGAGGATAGTGGCAAGTTTAAGCACTGCCTCTTCGGGAACAGGGCCCGTTATCGGCAATACCGATACGGTAAAGCCAGGACGGTTGGACACGAGTGTTACGCCATTGCGATCATAAAAAATGCCGCGAGGAGCCATAATGGGAATCAGTCTGATCCGGTTGCCGTCGGCAAGACGACCATAGTATTGACCTTGTGCCATTTGTAAATAGCCGAGACGGCTTACCAGAACAAAAAATATAACTACAATGATCAGGCCCAACACTTCCAGCCGGCCATTCGATCGTTTCACAAGCATACGGCAACCTCCTTTCTTCAAAATCAAATCCAGTTAAAATTGACTGTTATTACCAAATGTAATCCGGTATACCAGTCGGTGAACCGGTATACAAAATAAAATATTATACCCGAGGGAAAGCAATACCTGATAACTAAAAGTAGATATCATTGCAACCTTATACCCCAAAATAAAAAGTAATGCCTGCATCAGCACATTATTAAACAAAGCGGCTAGAACTATCGCTAAAACCGGCAACAGGATGCTCTCTTTAAACACTTTACGTTCAAACAAGCCCGCCGTATAACCTGTTGCCATTTTCGACAGCGTATTTAGTCCAAAGACATTGCCTGAGGCAAAATCCTGAAGCAGTCCGGCAAAAAAACCTATGCCGATAGCTCGTTCCTTACCAGCCAGCAAGCCACACGCCACCACGATAATCAATAGTATATCCGGCTTAGTCCCGGGGGTAAATATAAATGGTAGTAAAACGGCCTGAACAGCAACAGTAACAAGCAGCAATCCGATCCAGACAAGTGTTGTTCTCATCGGCCTGCCCCTTTCGGCTGAATAGGCTGCTGCTGTCCCGGCTGCATCGCTTTTCCTGGAACGGCCGGCGTAACCGCCTCTGGCAATGGTTCACGTGAACGCACAATAACCAGAACCTCTTCCAGTCTATCAAAATCAACAGCAGGCTTCAAGACAGCATACTTTAACAATCCGCCTTCATCATTGACGATGTCGAGAACCTCGCCAACCAACAGCCCCTTAGGAAATATTCCGCCAAAGCCGGAAGTAATAATTTTATCCCCTTTGATAATATCAGCGTCCCGGGCAATATTCACCATATGGGGTGTCTGTTGATTAGCGGAACTTCCTTCAACAATACCAGCTACCCGCGACTCCGGCCGCTGCACCAGGCAGCCGACAGCACTCCGCGGGTCTAAAATTAGCTGTACTTTGGCTGAATTATTATACACACTGATAACATTACCAACAAGTCCCTGCGCCGTTACTACCGTCATATCCTTGGCAATTCCGTCTGAGGCACCTCTGTTTATCATAATAATGCTTGTCCATGTTCCCGGATCACGGGCAATAACTTGTGCAGTAACAAAATCAAACTGCGGAGCCCCTTTTTTATAATCTAGCATGGCCCGCAGTCTTGCATTCTCAGCCAGAATTTCAGTCGTATTAACATTATTTTGGCGGAGTTCCGCTATTTCAGCTTGAAGTGCCTGATTATCGCGATATACAGTCATTATGTCACTGGTAAAAGAACCAGCATGGCGTATTCCATAACCAATTTTCCCCAACACATATTCAACTGGCGTTAATAATGTAGTTACTACATGTTCCATAAAAACAAACCGATATTTTCCCTGGGCAATTGTAGTTGCCAGCAAAAAGACGGTTAACACCGCCACTATGAGGATAACCGCCTTTTTGTGAATGAATCGCACTTTCTGGGCCCCTTCCTTACCTTAATTAAGTTTTTTGGGAGTCATAAGTACCCGTTTTAATAAATCAATACTTTCTAAAGCGCCGCCAGTACCTGCCGCCACACAAGACAGAGCATCTTCCGCAATATGCACCGGCATACCCGTTTCCTTGTTGAGCAGAATATCCAGCCCTCGCAGCAAAGACCCGCCACCGGTCATGACAATCCCCCGGTCCATAATATCTGAGGCTAATTCCGGTGGTGTTTTTTCCAGAGTTACTTTTACTGCTTCAATAATTCCCGCAACCGGCTCACTGAGCGCTAATTGCACTTCACTTGCTTTGATTGTCAAGGTTTTGGGCAACCCGGTCACCAAATCACGGCCACGAACATCAAACTGTTCGTCCGCCTTAAGCAATATGGCTGAGCCAATTTTAATCTTTACTTCTTCGGCTGTCCGTTCGCCAATCATTAAATTATAAGTCCGTTTGATATACTGAACAATGGCCTCATCCATCTCGTCCCCGCCAATGCGAATCGAACGGCTGGTAACAATGCCCCCTAATGAGATAACTGCTACCTCGGTAGTGCCACCACCAATATCAACAACCATATTACCGGTTGGTTCATGTACAGGCAACCCGGCGCCGATAGCAGCCGCCATTGGTTCTTCAATCAAATAGGCTTCTCTGGCTCCGGCCTGGATTGTCGCATCAATAACTGCCCTTTTTTCAACCTCCGTTACCCCGGAAGGAACACCGACGACAACCCGGGGCCGAATAAAAGACTTTGAATCCATTGCTTTTCTAATAAAGTATTTAAGCATTGCCTGCGTTACGTCAAAATCGGCTATAACACCGTCTTTAAGTGGACGGATGGCCACAATATTTCCTGGTGTGCGGCCAATCATTTGCTTAGCTTCTTCACCAACAGCCAAAACTTCGCCAGTATCACGCTGAATAGCTACAACTGACGGCTCTCTTAACACAATCCCCCTGCCCTTCACATGGACTAATGTATTGGCAGTACCCAGGTCTATACCCATGTCACGCGACAGTGAGCCAAATAAATTCAGCATAGACTTTAACCCCTTTCATTTACAACCTATTATATTATTCCCTTTTCCTTAAAACTAACATACTTACCGTCACCAATTATTACATGGTCAAGTACGAAAATAGCAAGCAAATTTCCTGCTTCTACCAATTGCTTTGTAAGGCTAATGTCTTCCTGACTTGGTGTTGGATCACCACTTGGATGATTATGTACCAAAATAACAGCAGCCGCACTATAACTAATGGCTTCACGGAACAATTCCCGCGGATGAACAATCGATGCATTTAAGCTGCCGACAGAGATAATTGCCCGGGCAATAACATGATTTTTGGTCGATAAAAGCAATGCCATAAAATGTTCTTTTGTTTGATACCTCAGCTCGGGCATTACTAAATCAGCAGCATCTTGAGGACTGCGAATAATGGGTCGTTGACCCGGTTCCCGCTGGTTTAAGCGACGCCCTAATTCAATACCGGCAACCAAAGTCACTGCTTTAACTAAGCCGATACCGGTAGTTTTACTTAATTCAGGCGGTGATATGCTGGCAAGCCCCGCTAATTCATATTTAGCCAAAAGTTGCTCAGCAAGCCGGTTAACTGGTATATTTTTTGTGCCAGTGCGGAGAAGTATCGCTAATAACTCAGCATTGCTTAATGCTTGCGCACCTTTTGCCAGCAATTTTTCCCGTGGTCTTTCCGCCGCTGGCAGTTCTTTCATCATTAACTGCTTGTCCATAGTCATAATAACTGCACTCCTACTTGTTCAAGCAGTTCAGAAAGTTTGACGAGAGGCAAACCTACAACATTATTGTAACAACCGGTAATCCCCTCAACCAATAAAGCGCCCCGCCCCTGAATAGCATATGCCCCTGCCTTATCCAGCGGTTCACCGGTATCAACATACCGTTTTATTTGGGCCAGTGACAAGGGTCTGAACTTAACGCTAGTTGTACTATAACCGCTAACAACTTGCTTACCCTTAACTACTGCCACTCCGGAAATCACAATATGTTCACGCCCGGCAAGGACAGTCAGCATTTGAACTGCGTCATGATAATCTTGGGGTTTACCAAATACCCTGCCATCAATAACAACAATCGTATCGGCACCAATAACAACGGCATTTTCAGAAGCAATTCTCTTACTGACATCAATTGCTTTATTCATCGCCTGGACCATCGCCAGTTCCTCAGGGCGCATGTCTTTAGTATTATCTTCTTCAAATTCGCTGACTTCTACTGCAAAATCAAGGCCAATTAATTCCAAAAGGTGCCGCCGTCTCGGTGATGCTGACGCTAAGATTATTTTCATAACCCATTTTTCCTCCTAGAAACGTCTAAAAAGTAGAATAGCGGCAATGATTCCCAGTACACTCATCAAATTGGGATATAAAGCAAAACCAATAACGAATTTAATCACATACAGATTAATCGCTACCGGCGGCAAATCAAATACCGGGAATGGCTTGATAAGATAAGGCGCGACTCCTGACAGCAAACTGGAACTGGCGGCAAGTTCGCCTAAAATACCGCCGACTATGGCTCCCGTAACTAAAAATAACACCATCATTCCCATACTTTTACCGGCAGAACTGGTTCTTCTCGTGCCAGCTCCCATTTTACTCCCCTCCTTGGGACGAAAATAAGAAAAGACTTGGCTTGTGCCAAGTCCTTCAGGACGCAGGCAGAAGCCTTAGCCATTCTCACTTACTCTATATTCCTAAACTTGAGCCCATATTTTTCAGGTACTTTAGCTAGACAATAGTTAGCCGCCAAACCAGTAAACAGGCCTGTTGGAATAGCGAATATAAGCAAATATGGCGCATACCAAAGCAACCCTGCACTATGAACTAGGATAGCTGCCAAAACTACTTGGGTAATATTATGGATAGCTGCGCCAAATAAACTGACGCCAGCCAGCGAAAATAACCCTAAGTAATGATTGCAGATATAAACCATACTAAAAATGCTTGCAAATGCTCCACCCATACTCATAATAAAGGCCGGCCCCAACAATGAACCACCAAACAAAGAGCCTAACAGAATGCGGGCAACAGCGACATAAACAGCATCCCGCCAGCCAAGCATAACAATGGCAAGCAATGAAATGGCGTTGGCCAGACCTAGCTTGGCACCGGGTATCGGTACCGGAAGTGGCAACTGGCTTTCCACTACATGAAGAGTAGCTGCCATAGCGACTAGCAAAGCTAATACAACCAGACGTTTTGTTTTACCCACAGCTACCTCACAATATCATCAATATCAGCAGGGTTGTCTGATATCACTTTTACAACAACGCGATTAGGCAAACATACAATTTGCTGCGGCGGAATGCTTATCCAGCCTTGTTGCACACAGATTTGGTCAGGACAATCCGCTTCCTTCATGCGCACGCGGCCACCCTGATATTCAATAATATTATAGCCATCATGCCCGTCAATTCTATATTCTCCTACATAACCCTGACGTAACGGAAAAGTCTTAACTGTTTTACCAGCAACAGTTACCACAATGCTGCGTGCTTGACCACTAACACTTGACATATAATGCAGGTTTAAACCAATACCTGTGATTGATAGTGTTGTTAGTGCAACAATCAGCCATTTGTCAGCTTTTGTCAACATTAGTTTGCCACCCTGCTCACATTCTATTATATTTTACATTAAAATATAGGTTAATGCAATTAATACCCGGCTAAAAATTAACACAAACCCATAATAAAAGAGGAGGGTTTTCCCCTCCTCTTTTTACCGGGAAAATTCTTATTAAGCTACTGTGTCCTCGCTGCCAGGCACTACGCCGAGCACGGCCTGTTTAATAGCTTTTGTCGGACATTTAGCTAAACAAACAGGGTTCGTACATTTTTCCATACACACTTTAGCATCAACAACAGCCAGATTCTTATCCATCTTAATGGCACCGTGCGGGCATTCCTTCATGCATAATGTGCAGCCAATGCAGGCAGAACTGCAAGCTTTTTTAGCCACAGCGCCTTTATCGTGTGAATTGCAGTTAACCCGGACATGAGCTCCGATCGGCATCATAGTAATAACGCTTTTCGGACAGAGAGTCTCACATTTGCCGCAGCCGGTACATTTATCCGGATCAATAACCGGCAAACCATCTTCACTCATGGTCATCGCCCCAAATGGGCAAGCTTTTACACAAGTTCCCAAGCCTAGACAGCCATATTTACAGCTTTTGGGGCCGCCGAACAACAGGTTAGCAGCGACACAATCCTGAACACCTTGATATTCATTGGCTTTAACTGCCTTAGCACGGCTGCCGGCACAACGAACTTGAGCAATGCGCGGCTCAACCTCAGCCGCCGCCTTGCCAGTTAGTTGACCAACCAGCTTAGCTACCGCAGCTTTGCCAGGAATACATAAATTAGGCGGTACATCAGGATTCGTTACTACCGCCTCAGCATAGGCCATACAGCCGGCAAAGCCACAGGCCCCACATTGTCCCTTAGGCAATACATCTTCAACAACGTGAATCAGCGGATTAACCTCAATAGCCAGTTTTTTATTCGCATAAGCGAGAACTAAGCCAAAAATAACACCCAGACTTGTCATAATGACAAGGATTATTATGGAATGTTGAACAAGCGAATGTTCCATTTAACTCCCACGCCCCTTTCAATACCAGCATTATAACGGAATCATGCCTGAAAAACCTAAGAAGGACAACGCAAGCATACCTGCCAATATGAAGGCAATCCCTAGGCCTTGCAACGATTTGGGCACATCAGCATACTGCAGTTTCTCACGCAAACTGGCCATGAGAATAATTGCCAGGGCAAAACCGGTCCCGGAACCAAACGCATTGACTACACTCTTAAGGAAATTGTAATTTGCAGATGCGTTAATTAGTGGTACACCCAAAACGACACAGTTAGTTGCAATTAAAACAAGGTAAATACCCCACATTTCATATAAAGCAGGGGCGAACCGCTTAATTGCAATTTCTAAAAACTGCACAAAGCAAGCTATCAGCACAACAAAAACGACAATTTTTAAGAATACCAGATCATAGGGGATCAAAACAAAATTGTAAACCACCCAGGCGAGAGCCGATGATACGGTAAGAATGGAAGCTACAGCCATGCCCATCCCGATAGAAGCATTTAAACTTTTGGAAACACCGAAGAAAATACACAAACCCAGAAACCTGGTCAGTACAAAGTTATTAACGATTACCGCACCCATAAACAAGGTAAAATACTCCATCATACAGCTTCACTCCTCTGCACTGCAAGTTGCTGGCTGGCCTTTGCTTGAGCTTTGGCCTTTGCGGCTTGTTTATCCTGATATTCGCCAATAACGTTAAACATACCGATCATTAAGCCGATTGCCAGGAATGCGCCAGGCGCAAGGATCATAATCATCGGACCATTATAAGACTCGGGAAATACGTGGAATGCAAGGGAAGTGCCTCCCAAAAGCATCCCCGTGCCAAATAGTTCGCGTACAACACCGATAAACAGCATCGCTACTGTAAAACCGGCTCCCATACCCAACCCATCAAAGAAAGAAGGAATTACGCCGTTTTTCATAGCGAATACTTCTGCTCTGGCCAAGATTATGGCAAACACAACGATCAATTCAAGGTACAGTCCCAATTCCCTATAAACGGCAGGGAAATATGCCTCCAATGTCAGAATAATTAATGTAACAATTGTTGCAATGATGGTAATAAATACAGGTACACGAACCTTGGGGTTAACTAATTTCTTGATGATGGAAACAACAACATTATTTGCTGTTATAACTACTAAAACGCACATTCCCATACCAAATGCATTAAATACGGTAGAGGTAACCGCCAGCGCCGGGCAAAGACTTAACGCAAGGCGGAATATGGGGTTCATTTCAAAAATGCCTTTTTTAAATATTTCCCAATAATTCATATTCGCACACCTCACTTCTTCTGGGTAGCCGAATAAGCGGCAACCGCTTCTACAGCTTCTTTTATGCCTTTTGTGACGGCCCGGGAGGTAATGGTCGCGCCAGTCAGCGCCTGGATGTTCTTATCGGTCGGAACTTTTACAACTTCCATATCATTCGCAGTTTTATTGGCAAACTGCTTGCGGAACTTAGGTTCCACCATTTTATCACCTAAGCCGGGAGTTTCATTATGCTTGAGTACTTTGTAATCCATTGCTTTGCCGTCGGGCGTTACGGCCGCCAGCATTTCAATAGCACCGCCATATCCCTTGCTGCTGGCAGGCACCACATAGGCAACGACTTTACCGCCTTTCATTGCACCGTACCAACCGTCCTTGCCATCAATAGGGTTAAATGATTCGGCATCTTTTACCAGTTCTCTCATGGCATCGTTTTTAGCTTTGACGCGTTGTTCAGCAGCAGCTGGTTCGGTGATAGCAAAAGTAGTAGCAATAATGGCTCCTGAAATAAAACAGGTAATCGCCAAATTCATAGCAATTTTAAAAACGCTATTATTCTTATCCTCATGGGTGTGTTCATCATGTGCCATGGTTACTACCTCCTTGCCCCAAATTTTGCAGGCTTAATCCACAGGTCAATCAGCGGTGTCACGCAGTTCATCAGCAATATTGCATAACAAACCCCCTCCGGATAACCGCCAAGCAACCGGATTAATACAGTAAGCATACCAGCGCCGATGGCAAATATGATTTGACCTTTTATCGTAATAGGAATGGTAACCATATCAGTAGCCATAAAGAAAGCACCTAAAATGAGTCCGCCTGACATCATATGCATAATGGGATCCTGCCCGAAGACTGCAGTTAAAACGCCCACAGTACCAATCATACATACCGGAATCTGCCAGTTGATGTACCCACGATAAATAAGGAATAAGCCGCCTAAAATTAAAAGCAGTGCCGAAGTCTCTCCCATGCTGCCACTGCGGGAACCTACAAAGAGCGATTGATACATGGTAACCTTGTCACCAAAAATCTCAACAAGTTTCTCATAGCCTTGCAATTTCAAGATGCCTAACGGGGTAGCGGAAGTAACGCCGTCAATTTTGCTTGCCATCTGCGGCCAGGTGGTCATGGCAACCGGCCAGGAAGCCAGCAATACGGCGCGTCCTACAAGTGCCGGATTGAAAATGTTGTAACCCAGACCGCCCATCGTATGTTTGGCAACAGCAATCGCTACCACCGTGCCAAAAACGGGCATATACCATGGCAATGTTGCGGGAATATTCATAGCCAGTAAGAGGCCTGTCAAAAATGCGCTGCCATCATTAATAGTAATCGGTTTGTTTTGCCATTTTTGAATCAGATATTCTGTTGCCACGGCAACAGCAATACAAAGAATCATGGTTGTCAATGCCGGCATACCAAAACGATATACCGAAAAAAGAGCTGCCGGCGCTAATGCCAGATTAACCGCCCACATAATCTTGGCAATTGACTCATCGCACCTGATGTGCGGCGATGCCGAAACTGTCAATGTACCCACGTCAAGTTTTACTTCTGCACTCATACCGCCCACCTCCTATTTTTTCTGCGCAGCCGCTGCTGCTGCGTTTTGCGCTTTGGACAATTTAATATAATGAACAATATTGCGTTTAGCCGGACATGCATAGACACAGGACCCGCACTCGACGCAATCTAAAAGATTGTACTCTTCCTTGGCGGCAGAATACGCTCCCCGTTCACCAAGAATACTTAACATACTGGGAATCAGCCCCATCGGACAAGCCTCAACACAGCGGCCACAGCGAATGCACGGACGCTCCGGCCCTACGTTGACATCGGCTTCGCTCAGGGTCAATATGCCGGAAGTACCTTTTATAACAGGCACATCCAATGTACGCTGCGCCATTCCCATCATCGGGCCGCCCATAATAACCTTAACCGGTTGTTCTTTAAATCCACCGCACATAGCTACGGCTTGAGCAAACGTAGACCCTATCCTTAGCAGAATATTTTTAGGTTCCGCGATAGCACCACCGGTAACGGTCGCGACGCGCTCAATGAGCGGAATGCCTTTTTCTACGGCATCAGCTATTGCCACTAAAGTGCCGACATTTTGTACAACGACGCCAACATCCATAGGCAGTCCGCCTGAGGGCACTTCTCTATCGAGAATTACTTTAATTAGCGTTTTTTCTGCACCCTGCGGATATTTAGTTTTAAGAGGCACAACTTCGATGCCGGCATCGGTACAGGCTTTACGCATGACTTCAATAGCATCCGGTTTGTTTTCTTCAATCCCAACAAACCCTTTGCTTACACCGAGAATCTTCATGGCAATTTTCATACCGGTAACAATACGTCCGGTTTGCTCTAGCATGACCCGATGATCAGCTGTCAGGTAGGGTTCGCATTCAGCTCCGTTAAGAATAAAGGCATCAATAGGCTTTTCCGGCGGCGGCGACATTTTTACATGGGTAGGAAAAGTAGCACCCCCCATACCGACAAGACCCGCCAACCGTACGATTTCTTTAAGTTCTTTAGCGTCCATGGACTGCCAGTCCCGGCTTAGCGGTAATCCTGGAGCCCACTCATCCTGACCATCACTTTCAATAACTACGGCTTGACAAGTGCCAAAGACAGGATGAGGGTATTCGGCAATTTCAACTACCTTACCTGAAGTTGAAGCATGGATAGGACTGGCAACAAAGGCCTGAGCCTCGGCTATGACCTGTCCCTTCTTGACCAAATCACCTACCTTGACTACCGGTGCGCAAGGCGCGCCAATATGCTGCCTGGTAGGAATAATGACTTTTTGCGGTATAGGGGCCACTTCTATTGGTTTAGCAGCTGTATACCGTTTGCGGTCATCAGGATGAACTCCCCCGCGAAAGCTTTTTGCCATATTTTCACTCCTTTTGCTTGTACAATTTAATCGCTATGGTAAGCCAGCCTATGACAAAATGCGGGTTATGACTGGACGCATATTATCGTTGGTCCTGGCACTGCGATCAAAATACTTAATATAAAGCATGGATAATCCAAAAGCAGCAACCCCGCCGGCAATCTGATACATGAGTGAGTCGGCCGCCTGCTGGGCGACTGCCAGGTACGTCCCGGCAAATACTCCCGCAGCAGCAGCAATAAGTGGTAATATATAGACAATAAAAGCGGCTTTTAGCATATTCACTTCTTTTATTTCAAAGGCTACCCGCTGGCCTTGCTGCGCACCGACAGGGTTAAGCGCCTCCACTACTATAGCCTTATTGCCTGGGCAGCTGCCGCAGTTTTCACAATCACTATGACGGCTGGCTTTCACTTTGGCCAATCCGTCAAACACTTCCAAAACTATGCCTTCTTGCTGCTTTTCCAATGCCATCCCCCCTTTCTTGATGGATAATTTTAGGTTACATATTGTGTATCTAAACTTGTAATACATTCGCTTTAGTACGGATATTTACCTGCACAATTGCTATAAATTACTTTTTTCACAACTGTTTCATAGGCTTTCACTATATTTTAAAAATTCTAACTGTATTTACAATAGCAGATTTTAAGAAAAAATACTATAGTTTTTTTGTGAAATTTTGTACAAAATTTTAAATTACATGTTTCCAGCAAAAATTCCTTCCAAACAGACATATTGTAATGTTCAGAAGGAATTTATTGGAATTCTTATAGAGATTGGTGAGTAATAGTTACAGCTACTAAACTAATGGATTTTCATTATCGCGGTTCCTGTTTTTCTGCTTTTGTCAGCACATCTTTTATAATCTGTTCTTCCGGCATAACTTTTTCGGGTAACTTTGCCCGCAGTGCGGCCAATAACTGATCACCCGGCTTGAGATAAAAACGTCTATTCTCCATTTTTCCCCGGAAGCCCGGAGCTGTATAGACCAGTGTCCAAACATCCCGTCTGTCAAGCGCCGAGTTAAAACGGTACGTTCGCCGAAACTTTAAAACGCTGATTAATTGCGGTTTATAGCGATAAACTCCAAAGATATCGCGATAGGGAACTTCGTGGGTTATTTTTCCCAGCAGCCCGTATTTTGTCAGTCTGATTACCTTTTTATCCATTGCGTAGGTGTAGCGGGCAGACATGCGTTCAATCAAAACAAGCAGGACCAACGCTTCCGCCATTAATTCCAAAGGCTGAAAAATACCAAGCACAAACCATTTGTATAACGAGAAAATGACAAGAGCTGCAAAAGCCGTTACGGCGATTGCCATAATAATCAAGTTCTTTCTATCCGCCTCAGATCGCACCACCAAATTTTCCAAGTTGTTTGAATCCTCCATTATACTTACATTCTTAACAAAATTTCATTCTAGCAAGTATAATTCTCTTTGTAACTGCCAGATTCCTACATTAGCTTGGGAATTAACTGCTAGTTTTGCTGATATAAAGTTCGCCAGTTACATCTTCTCTATTTGTATTGGGCAGATAAGAGAAAAAGTAATAGGCCGGGTATATCCCGGCCCACGCTTGTACCACCAATTAGAATCCGAGCAATCCGAAGAAAATATAGCAGACAATAGCGCCGACAACTGACATGGATAGTCCCCAAATTAAGAGGTTGCGGAATAATTTTGCTTTATCCTCATGCTCGCCGGCACAGGCAATACACAGTGCACCTAACGTGGAAAGCGGGGAAGTATCTACAAGATGAGAGCCAATGTTGATGGATGAAATCATCGCAACTGGATTGCCCCCCCCAATTTCCTGTACCAAACCGGGAACCATTGGCAGGAACATTGGCATAACTACCCCTGATGAACTGGAATATGCCGAGATAATACCGGGGATAAGACCCAACCAAAAGTTGATACTGATAGGATTCGAAATCGCCCCAATCATTTTAACCATTGCTTTTAACCCGCCGGCCTGATCCATTACATCAATAAGCACCGATACACCACACACCATCATGATAACGCCCCATGGCATTACTTTAACCGCAGCTTTACTATCGCCAGAACCTGTAAGCATCAGTATACCGGAAAGAACAAAAGCAACGGAACCGACATTAGAGAGCATATTGGCAAGCCAGACATTCGCTTTGAAGAAACCCTTCATGGCTGGCAAACCAGGAAGAACCACCATTAAAATCAACACAAATACCATTGCTAACGTCAGCCATTGGTGCTTATTAAAGGGCTCAGGTTTAGGAGCCAATTCGTCAATATCGAGACTTGTGCCGCGCTGTTTTTGAATCCAGGCCCAGCCTCCCAGAACAAAGAAACCACCAATATTAACGAGTCCCTGTGCCAATTCAGAATTAAAATGAATCTTCCATGCTAAACTGTTGAGTTGGTCAGGCGAAATTCCTAAGCCGGGAGCCATTTTTGCAATAATTCCATTTGAAATAATACCTGTAGGTGCAAAAGGTGAAAAAGCTGCGCCGTTTGCGGCACCAACCACAATAAGAGTCATCAAAAAAGCAGGCATTCCTACACGAGCAGCAATCGCCATCGCAACAGGCGCCATCAGGGCGCAGCCTGCAATATTACCAGGCCCGATTGTTGTGACAAAAGTCGTTAGCAGATAAACAATGAGCGGAATAAGAGCAGTGTTTCCCTTACAAAGGCGCACCGAATACGATGTTAATTTCTCCATAGTTCCGTTGGTTTGCGCCATTCCAAATAGGAAGGTGACACCAACCAAAATCATAAATAAGCTAAGTGGGAACGAACCCATGACTTTCGCACCAGTTAGACCACCCCAGATGCCGCCGACAATAATCGCAAAGCCAATGCTGAGGAAGCCTACGTTCAAATCTTCGTTCACACAGCTAATGATTACGACAATGACCAGAGCGACCATCGACATTATTGCTGCTATGGATATTTCCATTTACTATTCCTCCTCGCGTTCTAAAGTCGTTTGCTCGTGATTTTCTGCAACTTGTAAGCGTCTTTTATAATATTCCACACTAAGCTGGGCTCAATACCCCCTTTCGGAAAAAAATACTGGTTTCAGAACAATATCGCAAATTACATTGTTCTGAAAATATAGATTTTTTTAAAAAAATACATTTCCTTAGTGCACAAGTTTTATTCGACAATAAAAGATATATTTCTTCTTAATTTGATAAAATTCGATATTTTTTGTATGAAACTAGCGTAAAATAATAAGACGGAAGAGGGAGAAGCCTCCCCCGTCTTGTTTATTCTACTTTATAACCCTAAGATTCCGAATGCTACATAGCAAACAACCGCACCTACCACTGCCATCGACAATCCCCAAAGCATAAGGTTTCTAAACAGCTTTGCTTTATCTTCATGGTTAGCAGCGCAAGCGATGCAAAGCGCACCTAGAGTTGAGAGCGGTGACGTATCCACAATATGTGAGCCGATATTGATTGATGAAATAAGGGCTACCGGGTTACCGCCACCAATTTGTTGAATAATGCCGGGAACCATCGGCAGGAACATCGGCATTACCACACCAGACGAACTTGAATAGGCTGATATCAGGCCGGTAATAAAGCCTAACACACCATTAACTGTAGTCGGATTCGAAACAACAGCAATCATTTTAACCAAAGCATTGAGACCGCCTGCTTGATCCATAATATCAATCAAGACAGACATGCCACAAACCATAAGGATTACACCCCAAGGCATCGCCTTAACAGCCTTGGCGTCATCCGCAATGCCAAACAGCATAAAAATCGAACCAATACCGAAAGCGACCGCACCAACGTCCCATTTTAGAACAATAACGGAAAGCACTAATGCAGCAATACCAGCCAAAGTGGCAAGTTGTTTTGAATTAAAGGGTTCCGGCTTAGGCGCAATTTCATCAATATTAAGAGCCGATGACCCGCGCTGTTTGCGCATCCAAGCCAACCCCCCCAATAAGAAGAAACCGCCAAAATTTACAACACCTTGAACAATTTCTGAATTAAAATGAACTTTCCACGCTAAACTATTAAGTTGACCGGCGGGTATCCCAAGACCTGGAGCCATCTTGGCGATAATGCCGTTGGAGATAATACCAGTTGGGGCAAACGGCGAGAATGCGGCACCGTTTGCTGCACCTACTACTAACAGTGTCATGGCAAAAGCCGGGAGACCGATACGGCCGGCAATAGCCATAGCGACCGGCGCCATAAGGGCGGTAGCGGCGATGTTACCAGGGCCAATTGTTGTAACAATAGTAATAAGCAGGAACAGAATAATAGGAATCAAGGCTGTATTGCCTTTTGCCAGTCGAACAGCGTAGGCACTAAACTTTTCCATCGTGCCGTTAACTTGAGCACAAGCAAACATAAAAGTAACGCCAATCAAAATCATGAACAAGCCGACCGGCCAGCCTTTGAAAACAGCCGCAACTTTCATACCAGAGAACAGTATCCCCACAAGTAATGCTGAAGCAATACCCAAGATGCCAACATTCATTTCCTTAAAGCAGGAAATGAGAACTACAATGGCCAGCGCTATAATGGAGGCCAATGCGGCGGTACTGATTTCCATATTCTTTTTCCTCTCCCTAATGCATATAATGGTTTAGTTCAGCTATGTCGTTTTTTTATAATTTTGAATTGCAACTTCAATTGATAGCATAAAATTACTGGTATATTTATCTCTCTATTTTATTCTTCCTCGTCGTCTTCTTCATCTTCGTCTTCTACTGGCGCCGGAAACGCGGCATGAAGCGCTTTTGTCGCCAGAATAAACACGCCGATAACAGCAAACATGGTAGGCAAAGCGACTGTCATCATGGTTACAGCTTTAGAGAATGCACTTTCCATTATTTTTCTCCTCCCCTATTTCGCCAGTGCCGGAATCAGGGCAAGTACCAAACCGCCAGCCACAACAGAAGCAACCTGTCCGGCCACATTTACCCCGATAGCATGCTGGATAATGAAGTTAGTAGGATCTTCTTTAAGTGCCATTTTGGCAATTACCCGGCCGGACATTGGGAACGCTGAAATTCCGCAAGCACCGATCATGGGGTTTATTTTGGTTGGGCTAAACATATTTAAGAGTTTGGCAAAAAGCACACCGCCAACAGTATCAAATACGAAGGCTACGGCACCCAGGCCCATAATCAGAAGAACCTCAAAATTCAGGAAACGCTCCGCAGACATCGTGCCGCCGATGGTGATGCCAAGTACCAGGGTAACAAGGTTGGCAAGCTCATTTTGTGCGGCATTGGAAAGGTTCTCAACCACACCGCTCTCTTTTAACAGATTACCAAACATCAGACTGCCGATAAGAGCCACTGAAATCGGCGCAACAATACCTGCGATAATCACAATCATAATAGGAAAAAGGAATTTAGTGGTTTGAGAAACAGGTTCTTCCCCTTCAAATCCCATTTTTATTTTACGTTCACTTGCAGTAGTAACCGCTTTAATAACCGGCGGTTGAATAACCGGAACCAGGGACATATAACAATATGCGGCAACAGACAGAGGGCCTAGCAATTCTTGGGCAAAACGGCTGGCTACATAAATGGTAGTCGGACCGTCAGCGGCGCCAATGATACCAATGGAGGCGGCATGCTCGAAAGAGAAACCCAGCAAGGTTGCCCCGATTGCAGTAGCAAAAATACCGAACTGAGCGGCAGCAGCGAACAGCATGACCGATGGACGGCGGATTAGCGGCGTAAAGTCACACATCGCGCCAATGGCAATAAAGATAAGTACAGGGAACAATTCGTTAGCGATACCCGCGTTATAGAGAACAATAAGGAATCCTTCTTCGCCGGGAACATTGGACACGGCTGAGGAATGAGGAATATTGGCCAAAATAGCACCAAAGCCAATCGGTAACAGCAGAGACGGTTCATAGTCATGTTTTACGGCAAGATAAATCAAAAGTGCACCGATAGCCCACATGACCACATGCTTCCATGAAAGACCAAGAAAACCCATAAGTAGTTCGTCAAGCCAAGGATACTGGTGAATCAATGCTTCCATGTGTGTGTTTTACCTCCTACTATATATTAGTGAAAAGCATCCCTCTTATGATAGCAAAGTTTACATAACCAATCATCAAGATACATTTGGAATTAGTGCGGCTAACTTGCCGCACTAATTCCTCCTTGACCAGATTATCCGAGAACAGCCATAACCTCGCCCGGCTTAACACTTTGACCGGGAGTTACATTGACGGACTTAACAGTACCGTCAGCTGGAGCACCAATTTCATTTTGCATTTTCATAGCTTCGAGTATGAGAATGATATCGCCTTTTTTAACCTTTTGTCCGGCCTTAGCCACTACTTTAGTTACCTTGCCGGGCATTGGCGCCGTTACAGGGGTATCCCCGGCCGCAACTTGAGCCGGAGCTGCTGCCGGAGCTGCCGGTTTGGGAGCCGGGGCTGCTGCCGGTGCAGCAGTTGGAGCTGCTGGAGCGGCCGCCGGACGCGGTTGAGCGGAAACAGCGCCACCTACTTCTTCTACTTCGACCTCGTAGGTATTGCCATTGACTGTTACATTAAACTTTTTCATACTATCGGACCCTCCATTCATTGATGGTGTTCGTATTCGATTAGGCAAACTGGCGGCTATCCATAATTTTTTGCCGTCCAACCTGTGCCCACTGATTACCATGCCTGGTAATCCTGATGGCAAGCTTGCCAGTCCCCATCATTGCATAAACACTGGCAGTAATGACGGCAATTACTTCAGGACTGATACCCTCTGCCTCTACAGCCACAGACGAATCAGGTGAAGTTTCAGTTGCCGCCGCTACCGGTTTTTTCTTCTTTTTCTTATGTTTCGGTGGTTCGGGCTTGCCGAACAAGGAGTCTAAAAAGCCCACGTTAACTATCCCCTTTCTTTCCAATACGGAAGTTTAAGCGAGCAAATTACAGCGGAATATTACCGTGTTTTTTGGCCGGACGCTGCTCGCGCTTACTTGCGAGCATATTGAGCGCATTAATAATGCTTGGCCGGGTTTCCTTAGGTTCAATAACCTGGTCAACAAAACCGCGTTCTGCCGCTTTGTAAGGAGTAGCGAATTCTTCTACATATTCTGCAGTTTTCGCTTCCGCATCAGCATCGCCGCGGAAAATAATATTAGCAGCCCCGGCTGGTCCCATAACAGCAATTTCTGCAGATGGCCAGGCCAATACCTGATCGGCACCCAAGTCTTGGGAGCACATAGCCAAATAAGAACCACCATATGCTTTACGGGTAATAACGGTAACTTTGGGAACAGTTGCTTCGCAATAAGCATACAACATTTTGGCACCATGGCGAATAATACCGCCATACTCCTGATCAGTACCAGGCAGAAAGCCAGGAACGTCAACAAGGTTAACTAATGGCAGATTGAATGCATCACAAAAACGTATGAAGCGGGAAGATTTGTCAGAAGCATTGATATCAAGGCATCCTGCCATATTATTAGGCTGGTTGGCAATAATACCCACAGGTTGTCCATCAAATCTGGCAAAACAGGTAATAATGTTTTGTGCATAATGGCCATGCACTTCATAAAATTCACCATTATCCACAACTGATTTGATAACATCTTTCATGTTGTACGGCTGATTAGGGTTGTCCGGCAGCAAAGTATTAAGACCCTCATCCATCCGATTAGGATCATCGCCGTTATCGACAACCGGAGCATCATCCAAATTATTACTGGGCAAAAAGCTTAACAGATAACGAACCTGCTGCATGCAGTCGTCATCATTTTCGGTGGCAAAATGAGCTACGCCGGAAGTTGCATTATGAGTCATCGCCCCACCCAATTGCTCAGCAGTTACCTCCTCAGCGGTAACAGACTTAATAACTTGCGGGCCGGTGATAAACATTTGACTAGTATTTTTTACCATAAAAACAAAATCTGTAAGTGCCGGCGAATATACCGCGCCACCGGCACATGGTCCCATAATCACGGAGATTTGGGGAATAACACCTGATGCCCGGGTATTCTCGTAAAAAATCTTTCCATAGCCGGACAAAGCATCCACGGCTTCCTGAATGCGGGCACCGCCGGAATCATTAATGCCAATTAATGGCGCTCCCATTTTAAGAGCCAGTTTTTGTACTTTGACGATTTTGTTGGCATGCATTTCACCTAAAGAGCCACCGATTACGGTAAAATCTTGTGCAAATACATATACCAGACGGCCGTCAATCGTACCATAACCTGTTACGACACCTTCTCCCGGCGACTCTACTTTTTCCATACCAAAGTTTGTGCAGCGGTGAGCCACAAATTGATCCAACTCGACAAAAGTACCTGGATCTAGCAATTTCTCCACACGCTCCCGGGCTGTTAATTTGCCGCTGGCGTGTTGTTTATCAATACGTTTTTGGCCACCGCCTAATTTAATCTTTTCCTGGCGTTTTTTCAGATCTTGAATTTTTTCCTGGATTGTAGCCATAGAAAAACACCTCCATTACTTGGGGATTACTTTCGTTCCGAAAGTTCGAGCAAGATGCCACCGGTAGCCTTGGGATGAATAAAAGCAATACTAGCCCCGCCAGCACCATAACGCGGTGATTCATCGATGAGCCGAACACCTTGCTCTTTAAGGTCAGCCAGCGCAGCTTCAATGTTATCAACACGCAAGGCCACGTGTTGGATGCCTTCGCCGTTCTTTTCGATAAATTTGGCAACCGGACCGTCGGGAGAAGTTGATTCAAGCAACTCAACTTCGCTATCGCCAGAAGGAATGAAGCAAACTTTAACCTTTTGCTGTTCGATCACTTCTTCACCCATAGCCGTCATGCCAAGAACATCTGTATAGAACTTTTTGGCTTGTTCCATATCTTTTACCGCAACACCGATGTGGTCAACTCTAAGCACTTTGAATTTGCGAGCATTTACGGACATGTTATACCTCCTGCAACGTATTAGATTGATTTTTCAATCCCTATCAATAATACCATATTTTAATAGCTGGTACTATATTTTCTGTTAAATAAATACAAATATTTAGCGCAATACTTGTTGCAATAAATCGGCAACAACTGTGTACGGATCTTTTTCCCGTCTTTCAACAGCAGTCACTAAGGCATCAAATTGCCCGTCGGCAGTAATATTTTTCAGTATATACCGGCCAATCTGCTCATCAAGCAAAGCCAAAAGTTCATTTTGGGTTCGTTTAGTGCGGCGAATTGCCAGTTGCCCTGACTGCTCAAGATAGTTAATATGATCTTCCACAGCAGTTATTAGCTCATGAATGCCTTCGTCCTTACTGGCAACGGTCCGTTTGACCGGTGGTCGCCATTCAACTTTGATTTGATCCAGATCCAGCATCATTTCAATTTCCGTGTTTAACCGCTCAACGCCATCCCGATCCGCCTTATTGATGGCAAATACATCAGCAATTTCTAAAATACCGGCTTTGATTGCCTGAATGTCATCACCAAGCCCGGGGACTAAAACAACAACTGTCGTATCTGCCGCTTTAATAACATCCACTTCCGACTGACCAACCCCTACTGTTTCAACAAAGATGACATCTTTCCCTGAGGCATCCAATATCTTTACAGCTTCCGCCGTTTTCCGGGACAACCCCCCTAAACTGCCTCTTGTTCCCATACTGCGAATAAAAACGCCTTCATCCAGCGTTAACTCATTCATCCGAATACGGTCACCTAAAATTGCACCACCGGAAAAAGGGCTTGTTGGGTCAACAGCAATGATACCGACAGTCTTGCCTTGACGACGATATTCTTTTGCCAGTTTGTCGGTAAGCGTACTCTTACCCGCACCAGGGGACCCGGTAATTCCAATAACATGAGCCTTGCCTGTATGGGGATAGAGTTTCTGCATAATTTCGGCCGCTTCGTCATATTCATTTTCCACTGTGGTGATGGCACGGGCCAGGGCCCGTTTGGACCCAGCCAGTACTTGCTCAACGATATTCATCTTTATCACCTGCACATCTAACAATCAGCTTTATTATTTGACGTTAGCTTTAATGAATTCAACGATATTACCTGTCGGTGTACCGGGAGTAAATACTTCAGCCACACCGGCGGCTTTTAATCCAGGAATATCAGCATCAGGAATAACGCCGCCACCGATAATCAGAACATCATTCATCTCTTTTTGCCTGCACATCTCAACAATGCGCGGGAACAGGTGATTATGCGCGCCAGACAATAAACTTAAGGCCACAACATTTACGTCTTCCTGCAACGCCGCTTCCACAATTTGTTCCGGAGTCTGGCGAAGGCCAGTATAAATTACCTCAAAACCGGCATCGCGGAGAGCGCGGGCTACGACTTTGGCGCCGCGGTCGTGACCGTCCAGGCCAGGCTTTGCTACCAATACTCTAATACGTTTTTCCATCGTTGTCCCTCCTACTTAAGCTTATAGGCTTACATGCGCTTCGTATTCACCGAATACTTTACGCATTACGCCACAGATTTCTCCCAAAGTCGCATAGGCTTTAACAGCATCCAGAATAAGCGGCATAAGATTAGTGTTTTCATCTTTGCAGCCTGCTTTCAGTTGGGCAAGAGCTCTTTGTACCGCATTACTATCACGGCGAGCGCGAAGATCTGCCAGTTTTTTCTTCTGAAGTTCACCGACAGAAGCATCTACGCGGAGTAACCCCTCAACCGGTTTTTCTTCAATCTGGAACTGATTAACACCAACAATAATCCGTTGTTTGTTCTCCACTTCCATTTGCCATTTGTAGGCACTTTCTTGAATTTCCCGCTGAATATAGCCTTTTTCAATAGCCACAACAGCGCCACCCATACTATCAATCTTTTCAATATATTCCCAAGCTTCTTTTTCGATTTGATTGGTAAGAGCTTCAATGTAATACGAACCAGCCAAAGGATCGACTACGTCCGCCAGACCACTTTCATAGGCGACTATTTGCTGAGTTCGGAGCGCAATACGTACCGAGTCCTCAGTAGGCAGTGCCAAAGCCTCGTCCTTGGAGTTGGTATGCAGGGATTGCGTACCGCCAAGTACGGCTGCCGCCGTTTGCAGAGCTACACGGACAATGTTGTTGTCAGGCTGCTGCGCGGTAAGCATGGAACCAGCCGTTTGCGTATGTACCCGCAGCATCCAGGATTTGGGATTTGTGGCACCGAAACGTTCCTTCATTACTTTTGCCCAAACACGACGGGACGCCCGGAATTTAGCTACTTCTTCCAGCACATTGTTGTGAGCGTTCCAGAAGAAGGACAAGCGTCCGGCAAAATCGTCAACATTTAAGCCGGCTTTAATGGCGGCGTCAACATAGGCAATCCCATCGGCAATGGTAAAGGCAATTTCCTGGGAAGCAGTAGAACCTGCTTCGCGGATATGGTACCCTGAGATTGAAATTGTATTCCAGTGGGGAACATTTTTCGAGCAGTATTCGAAGATATTCGTGATAAGCCGCATGGAGGGCTTGGGCGGGAAGATGTATGTGCCGCGGGCGGCATATTCTTTCAGAATATCGTTTTGAATGGTGCCGTTTAATTTATCCGGGCTAACCCCTTGTTTCTCGGCAACGGCAATATACATAGCAAGCAGTACCGAAGCCGGGGCATTAATTGTCATTGAAGTGGACACTTTACCAAGGTCAATACTGTCAAACAGAATTTCCATGTCCGCCAGTGAGTCAATGGCAACGCCTACTTTACCAACTTCACCCTCGGAAATGGGATCATCGGAATCGTAACCGATCTGGGTCGGCAGGTCAAATGCGCAGGATAGGCCAGTGCCACCGGATTCTAAGAGATAGCGGTACCGTTTGTTGGATTCCTCGGCTGTTGAAAAACCGGCATACATACGCATGGTCCAAAAACGGCCACGGTACATCGTCGGCTGAACCCCACGGGTAAAAGGATATTGACCAGGAAAGCCAAGATCTTCTTCATAATCAAGCCCCTGAATGTCAAGTGGCGTATAGACCCTGTTTTGAGGCAGGTTTTTGCGTTCTGGGAATTTGGCCAGCGCTTTTTCCACCTTACCGGTGTACTCAGCCATCTTTTTTTTCAAGCTATCCATGTTAGCTGTGCACATGTTCTAAAAGTCCTCCTTATAAGTATGTATTTGTAGTGCAGGCGAAAGAGAGGTTATAACCCTTTCTTTCTATTTTATTTTCATACTGCCTGTTTCCAGGAAGCGAGTATGCCAGGAAAGCGCCTCACTGATAATATGCGGCGTATGTGCGTAACCTGTAGCTTTCACAGCCCTTTCAAAATAATCTAGCAGCATGGGCTGATAATCAGGATGAGCACAATTATTTATGATAACCCGTGCCCGCTCTTTAGGACTTAAACCACGGACATCGGCAACACCACGTTCGGTAATAAAAACATCAATATCATGTTCTGTATGATCGAAATGCGAGCACATCGGCACAATAGAAGAAATATCACCTTTCTTAGCCACTGAGCTTGAGAAGAAAATGGTCAAATAGGCATTACGGGAAAAATCCCCTGAGCCGCCAATGCCGTTCATCATTTTTGTCCCCATGATGTGACTGGAGTTAACGTGTCCATATAGATCAAACTCAATTGCCGTGTTCATGGCAATTACCCCGATACGCCGGGCAATTTCCGGACTGTTGGCAATTTCCTGCGGGCGCAGAAGTATCCTCTTACGATATTCGCTAATATTTGCATATAACCTTTTTAAGCCGTCCGGTGACGCAGTTATGGAAGTTCCTGAAGCAAAGGTTAATTTTCCGGCATCAATAAGATCAAACATGCCGTCTTGAATAACTTCCGTATATACAGTAAGGTCTTCAAAATCTGAATTAGCAAGTCCGGCAACAACAGCATTCGCTACTGAGCCTACCCCGGATTGCAAAGGGAGAAGGTTTTTAGGCATACGGCCGGCTTTAATTTCCTGTTTAAGGAAATCAATAAGATGTCCTGTCATCGCTCGGGCATCATCATCAATAGCGGCCAGCGGCCGGGCATCATCTTTAATATCACAAGGAACAATATAGGCAATTCTATCCACACCGCAGGGAATGTAGGGAGTGCCAATACGGTCATCGACCTTTACCAGCGGTATAGGTTGGCGATGCGGCGGATCAAGAGGCACATATATATCATGCATCCCTTCAAGCTCCAGCGGTTGACTGGTATTGACCTCAACAATAACAAAATCAGCACTTTGCACAAAGGAAGCAGCATTTCCCACCGAAGTCGTCGGTATAATATGCCCCTCTTCGGTAATAGCACAAGCCTCTACAATAGCCACGTCCACTTTTCCGCCGAAAAACCCATAACGGGACATTTGCGCCACATGGCTAAGATGCAGGTCAGTATATTGAATCTCGCCATTATTAATGGCAGTTCTCATCGCGTTGTTCGTTTGGTAAGGAAGTCGTTTAGCAATACCTTTTACCTCGGCTAAAGCACCATCAAGTTCTTTGCCTACCGAGGCGCCGGTCCAAAGATTCACCTTAAATTTTTCTTGTTCCATTCTCTTGGCTAAAGCAAGCGGCACCGCTTTAGGATAACCTGCAGGTGTAAAACCGCTGGTGGCAATATTCATCCCATCCTTAATACTGGCAGCTGCTTCTTCTGCGCTCACAATTTTAGCATGCAGTTCTTTGTTGCGGACACGGTCTTTAATGTTAATCACTGTGCACTCTCCCTTCGGAATTAAGCCCGATGTACTGGTAGATATAATTACTGTTATTGTTAGGAAAATAGCAAAAAATATTCTAACCTATCTATACCAAACCACTAAAACAACAAAAAAGCACCTTGGGTTTATTTTGTGTGTCAACAAAACAAGCCTAGGTGCGCGCTTATTATATATCCTCTACGGGGATACGTATCAGATCATAAGAGCGTAATGGTTTGTGTTTATACTTTTCGATAGCAACATTGCTACCTGTCTGTATAATATAAGTATTATGAATATTGTTTGTTATTACATAGTATTCTATGTCGATCAACAAATCCCTGCTGCATTTTGCTAAAATAGTACTTTTTTTTATAAATTAGTTGTTTTGTCGCGAAAGATAATATGATATGCTGTTTAATCCAACTGATAAATCTTCACTAACAACATGAATATTGTCAGGAACATCGAGTTTTATGGGTGCAAAGTTCCAAATCCCTTTAATGCCAGCCTCAACAAGACGCATTGCCGTACTCTGAGCATGCTGGGCAGGTACCGTGATAATGCCTATTTCAATATTACGACTCTGAACAATGTCTTTTATTTCATCGATATGAAAGATTTGGACTTCATTAATATAGCGACCAATTTTTTCATCATCAACGTCAAAGATTGCCTGCAGTTGAAATCCCTGCGAAGAAAAATTGGCGTAATTAGCCAAAGCCCACCCCAGATGTCCAACACCTACGATAGCGATATTCCATTTGCGGTTGAGTCCAAGTATTTCACCAATATTGCGCATAAGTTCCCGCACATAATAACCTACACCCTTTTTACCGAACTCACCGAATGCGGAAAGATCTTTGCGTATCTGTTCAGGAGTAACCCCAATCTTTCGGCCTAACTCATCGGAGGATATAATCTCGATACCTTCTTCTTGACTGATTTTTAGAGTACGGTAGTAAAGCGGCAATCGATCTATTGTGGCTTTCGAGATTACAACATTTTCCTTGTTTTCTTTCATAACTAACTCTCCTAGAAGTACCAGCGCCTACAGAGGCGGCGTATACTTTTTATGAAATAATCATCGTTCATTTATTATTACGTTTTCTAGTAGTATATAGTAATGTATAGAATTGGTATTGTTATGTCATTTCACAATCTTATCACAATTAGCCAAAAAAATAAAGGGGTTACTGCAAAATAGTTTTAAATAAAACGAAAAGCCGCCTCAATGGTATTGAGACGGCCAGCATGGGATCTTAACATTTATTTTGTGGATGATAGTGCGTGTGCAGCAGATGATGCGATTTTTCTCCTAATGGCTTTCCGAGCCAGGTATCATAAAGTTCTTTAATGGCCGGATTATCATGTGATTTCCGTATGGCGGAACAACGATCACACTCATAAATAGCATCCAGACGTTTTTGCCGTTTTTCAGCCGACGTAATAATCGGCTGTCCGCCACCACCTGAGCAGCCACCGGGGCAAGCCATGATTTCAATGAAATGATAATCGGCCTCGCCGGCACGAATCTTATCAAGAAGTATACGGGCGTTAGCCAGCGTATGGGCTATGGCCACTTTCGCAGTTAATCCTTCTTTTAACTGAACCGAAGCCTCTTTGATACCGGTCATACCGCGAACAGCTTCAAATTCAATGTTATCAAGTTCTTTGCCTGACACCATTTTGGCAACTGTCCGGAGAGCAGCTTCCATGACACCACCGGTAGCGCCAAAGATCATACCAGCACCTGAGCCAACACCAAGTGGTGCGTCAAATTCAGCTTCAGGTAAATTCGCAAAGGTTATACCGGCTTCACGGATCATGCGAGCCAATTCACGGGTTGTCAATACATAATCGACATCCTGATAACCACTGGAGTTCATTTCGGGTCGGGCCGCTTCCGCCTTTTTCGCGGTACAAGGCATAATAGATACGGAAACAATATCTTTCGGATCAATACCCGCTTTTTCCGCATAGTAGGTCTTAGCCAAAGCCCCAAACATTTGCTGCGGCGATTTCGCAGTTGATAAATGATCTAAAAGATCCGGGTATTTAAGTTCAATGAAGTTAACCCAGCCTGGACTGCAAGAAGTGATCATCGGCAATGTCCCGCCATTTGTCAGGCGGTCAATCAATTCTGATCCCTCTTCCCAGATGGTAAGGTCGGCACTAAAGTTAGTGTCAAACACTTTATCAAAACCCAAGCGTTTTAATGAGGCTACCATTTTGCCGGTTACAATCGAACCATTAGGCAAGCCGAGAGCTTCCCCCAAAGCAACGCGAACAGCAGGAGCCGTTTGAACAATAACATGTTTGGCCGGATCACTCAGGGCGTTCCACACTGCCTCAGTATCGTCTTTTTCCACGATAGCCCCAGTCGGGCATACGGCGGCACATTGGCCGCAAAATGTACAGGCGACCTGATCCAAGCCTAAATTAAACGCCGGCACAACAGTTGTATTGAAACCACGGTTAGCAAAACTATAGACATGCACACCCTGACGTTCACTGCAAGCGCGGATACAGCGACCGCACAAAATACATTTACTTTGGTCACGAACCAATGACGGGTTGCTGTTATCCAGCGGATAGCTTTTCTTTTCGCCATCGAAACGGATTTCCCGAACACCCAGGTCGGCAGCGATATTTTGCAATTCGCAATTTAAATTACGTTGACAGGATAAACAGTCGGTCGGATGGTTGGCCAACAATAATTCTACTACTGTCTTACGAGCTTCGCGGACAGCAGCGGTATTTGTGTGAACAACCATGCCTTCATTTACCGGATAAACGCAAGATGCCACCAAGCTACGGGCACCTTCTACCTCAACCATGCAAACCCTGCAGGCACCTTCTACACGCAGCTCAGGATGATAGCACAAAGTCGGAACTTTGATTCCGAGCGATGTTGCTGCTTCCAAAACGGTCGATGTCTTCGGTACGGCTACCTTCTGGCCATCGATTGTTATATTAACCATTTCCATCGTCGTGTCACCCTCTCTTCACCCAACATTATTATACCTCTGGATAGGTTTTCACCGGCCGTTAGCCGGCGATTTTAGCCTTTAAGAATTGCTTTAAACGGGCATTTTTCGAAGCAAGCGCCGCATTTAATGCATTTTGCGGAATCAATTTCGTGCTGCGCTTTCTTTTCACCGCTAATCGCCTCAGCCGGGCATGCTTTTTTGCACAGGCCGCAGCCTTTGCAGGCATCAGTAATGCTATAGAGCAGTAAATTCGAACAGGCGCCGGCCGGACAGCGTTTTTCCTTGATATGGGCTTCATATTCGTCCCGGAAATAATGTAAAGTGGAAAGTACAGGATTCGGTGCCGTTTGACCAAGGCCACACAGTGCCGTAGCTTTAATATTTTTCGCCAAAGATTCTAAGAGTTCAATATCTCCCTGACGACCATTTCCTTCTGTAATACGGGTTAGAATTTCCAGCATGCGTTTCGTGCCTTCACGGCACGGCGTACATTTACCGCAAGACTCTGCCTGGGTGAAGTTAAGGAAAAATTTAGCAACATCGACCATACAAGTAGTTTCATCCATGACAACTAAGCCGCCAGATCCCATCATCGCCCCGGCTTTGATGAGTGAATCATAATCTACAGGCAAATCAAGCATGCTCTCAGGCAGACAGCCGCCGGACGGACCGCCGATCTGAACCGCTTTGAATTTTTTGCCGCCTTGAATACCGCCACCGATTTCGTAAATTATTTCACGCATCGTAATGCCCATAGGAACTTCTGCCAAACCGGTATTATTGATTCGGCCGGTAAGCGCAAACACTTTCGTCCCCTTACTGCGCTCGGTACCGATTGACGCGTACCAGTCGGCACCCTTATTGATAATTTGCGGTACATTAGCGAAAGTTTCCACATTATTAATATTAGTCGGCTTGCCCCACAAACCGGAAATCGCCGGGAATGGCGGGCGCGGACGCGGCATACCGCGTTTGCCTTCAATAGATGCTAACAGCGCTGTTTCCTCACCGCATACAAAAGCGCCGGCACCTTCCTTGATTTTTAATTTAAAGTTAAAACCGGAGCCTAAAATATTTTCGCCTAACAATCCCATTTCTTCGGCTTGCTTGATCGCTGTTTTTAAACGCTTAATAGCCAGTGGATATTCGGCCCGAACGTAGACATAGCCTTCGTCTGCCCCAATCGCATAGCCGCAGATAGCCATGCCTTCTATCACGCGATGCGGGTCGCCTTCGAGCACACTGCGATCCATAAACGCTCCCGGGTCACCTTCATCAGCGTTGCAAACCACATATTTTTTCGTACCGGGAGCATTACGGGTGAAGCCCCATTTCACACCGGTAGGGAACCCACCGCCCCCACGACCCCTGAGACCAGCCTTTTTAATTTCCTCAACTACCTCTTCCGATTTCATTTGGGTCAAAGCTTTGCCTAAGGCCTCATAACCGCCCTCAGCTATATATTCCTTGATATCTTCCGGATTGATATGCCCGCAGTTGGCCAATACATAGCGCATCTGTTTTTTATAAAACGCCAGTTCGTTATAATTGGGAATTTTCTCATGGGTAATAGGTTCTTTATACAGTAACCGTTCTACAATACGTCCCTTGTAAAGATGGGTTTCCACTAATTCAGGCACATCCGATTCCTGAACGCGAACATAGAACGTACCTTCAGGGTAGATGATAACTAACGGGCCCATTTCACAAAAGCCATGGCAGCCAGTTTCAATTATCTTTACTTCTTTATCTAAACCTTTTTTGACCAGTTCTTCTTTAAGTGCGGCTTCAACCTTTTTGGAGCCTGAAGACACGCAGCCAGTACCGGCGCAAATGAGTACATGCGCTCTTATATGTTCCATAGTATCCCCTCCTGTTACTCTACCATAATTATTCAGTTATTTTACCGATAGCAAGCTCTTGGACGATGCGACCGTTAACTACATGCTCGGCGATAATTTTGGGGACATCTGCCGGTTTAACTCTGCCGTAAGTAATCCGCGGTTCGCCAGGACGTACAACATCAACAAGTACTTCTTGTTCACACATACCGATACAACCTGTCTGACGAACTTTAACTTCTTCCAATTTTCTTTTAGCGATTTCCTCCAAGATAGCGGTCATAACTTGCCTTGCACCGGCAGCAATACCACAAGTACCCATGCCAACAATTATTTGCGTGCCACCTTCATGGCGTAAATTGTTTTGGTTCTTAAGCTGTTCCCGCAGGCGTTTCAAATCCTCAATTGTTTTCATCTTTAGCACCTCCGTACAAATTGGCTATGTGATCTGACAAATACCCGTTTAGCCAGACTAACACGTCAGGCTGTGTTAATGGAATACCATCCAAAGTATTAGCTAAATCCCGGGAGGAAACCGTAAACCTCCTGTCATTAACGGTATGATCATAGATAAAATCCAGTTCCGGATTGGCAACAAGAATGCTTTTAATTGTTTCCACCAGATTGCCCATAGGCGGCCGGTCCAAGTGACTGTGTTGATACATAGCCTCAACCACGGTTCCCTTTCCAGGCGTCGAGTCAACGTTTAAGTACCCACCGCAACGTTTAGTAGACATGTCCATTAATGGCAAGCCTAATCCTATCCGTCGAGTCGTACGAGTCGTTATAAAAGGATCTATCACTAACTGGCGAAGCTTTTCATCCATTCCCCGCCCATTGTCCGTAACCCGGATGATCATCTTATCACTATTTAAATTTTCATTGATTTCTAATTTGACTGAAGTCGCCCCTGCTTCGATTGAATTCTGAACTAAGTCCAGCAAATGAAGAGATATTTCACGCATTAGGTAAAATCAGGCGTACTTCGCCAGCAATTCAGGAATTATTTGAGGTGTCAGGCGACCATGGGTATCATCATTGACCATCATGACTGGCGCCAAACCACAGGCACCGATGCAAGCCACTGTTTCCAATGTGAATTTAAGATCCGGAGTTGTGCCGCCGGCTTTAATCTGCAGGTTATCTTCCAGTGCTTTAAGAATAGCTTTAGCCCCGCGCACGTGGCAGGCAGTCCCCTGGCAAACACGAACAATATTTTTTCCACGGGGATTAAGATGAAATTGAGAATAAAACGTAACCACACCATAGATCTGGCTAACTGGAATTGCCAGCTTTTCCGCAATAAACTGTATCACTTCTTTAGGCAGATACCCATACGCATTTTGCGCTTCTTGCAGCACCGGAATAAGAGCACCTTTTACCCCCTGGAATTTTGCTAATATTTCTTCCAGTTTGTCCATTGCCAGCTTGTTAACCTCTCCGCCGCCACCGCAGCAGCATTTCGTTTCCTTGTCGCTGTTCATGTTTACTCCTCCTTATGAAAAAATCACACTTATCCTTGTAAAGCGGTTTAACGACTAGCTAAACCACCACCTTTCGTAGATTTTGAGCTAACAAAGCCTGCCGGATTTCCCCTAATGTTGGCTCTTCGAGATAAAAATTTGTTTTAGGACCATCAATAAAATCACTCATTATATGGGCATCCGAGGCCGTTATTACGGGCAGGCGACCGATAGCGGGAATACGCTGCGGCGCCTGCGCGACACGCATACGTCTTGAAACTTCGACGGCTGTCAATTCAACATCAGGTGGAATAAAGCCCAGTTGTGAGATAATGCTGTAAGTTGGCCGGTCAACGTGACTGGCAATACAAATCCCGCCAATATTTTTAACTTGTTTAGAAATTTCCGCAACCCCTGCGGTCAGGGAAGCCAGCAACATTTCCGTTTTCTCAGCCACAAAATTGTCATCGGCATCAACAATAAATTGAGCCCCGAAACGTTCAGCATCATTTACTCGTCCGGACATATGCAGCTTGGTAAATTGTTCCCAGGCCTTAAGTTGACGCATTTTTTCGAATAAAACAAGCAAATGGACTTCCTCTTTACTTTCGACTTCCATCCCGGGAATTACGGTAACATCGGTTCCTTTCGCAGCCTCCAAAGCGGCAACTACATTATCACAAGCGTTATGATCAGTAATGGCGACTATATCAACTTTATGCTTTACAGCATTCATAACAATATTATGTGGTGTCATTTCAATTTCTGCACAAGGTGATAACAGAGTATGCACATGAAGGTCCGCCACGAACTGACGCATCATTCCCCCGTAATACCCAGCCCGTATAGCCGGCCAACTACTTCAAAGGAAGGAAGTGTTGTGGTCAAAAGGACGATGTCTTCCGATCCTGCTTTGCGAATCGCATCCTTATCAGGTTCTACGCCGCCGGTAACGATGATGGCGGCCAGACCGGCCAGTGATGCCACTGCCACAATATTCTGATGCCCCTGCATAGTAACCCAAATATTGCCGGAGCGCGCCTGCCCCATTACATTGCTTAGCAGATCGGAAACATAGCCACCGCTGATCTCCTTCGTTAGGTTAGACTGACCTGCTACAACACGTAGTGGTAAAGCTTTCGTTAATTCTTGAACATTCACGAATACTCCTCCCAACACGGATTTATTAAAACAACCTACTTATCTTGATCCTTATCAAGCGGAGGGGGCAGCTTATCAGCCAAGTTTACCATTTCATAAGCCAAATCCCGAACCTTTTTGCGCAACAAAAATAAACAGTCCGTCATACTGGCCCGTCCTTGGGCAATGTCTTCAGCTAAAGCCTTGCAATTCGGCGAGCCACAGGATCCACAATCAAGTCCCGGTAAACTTTTCAAGGTAACATCCATCATTTCAATTTTGGACATCGCCTTATTTATATCTGCATCAAGACGAAGAGCGGGTTTGGGTTCGATCGCCCGCCGCCCGGCTACGCCGAGTTCAAATTCCGAATAATCAGAGCGTGGTCGTATGCCCAGTTTAGGATCCTGTGTCTTCTTCCTTTCAATCCGTTTTTTCATGCGATGTTCGGCCACATAATGATTTTCAACGGTCAGTGGACCGCCGATACAACCACCGGCACAGGCCAGTACTTCAATATAATCAACACTTTTCAATTTGCCTAAGGCAACTTGTTCCAACACATTCGTAACATTGTAAATATCATGTACAACCAATGTGTTGTCAACACCAATAGCAGATGTCTCGCCACCGGGCGCGGCCCAGCCGACACCTACCCAGGAAGCCTGGCGGCGGGCATCTTGATCATCGACAGATACAACCTTGGATAACTCGTGATAGATCTTGCTGATCGCAATAGCGCCACTAATACTCGATTTTTCCGTGCCAAGCGGCTGGTAAACTGCTGTCATTTTTGCCGGACAGGGCGTAATAAACCACGTACCAATCTCTTCCGGTTTAAAGTCATATAACCTTTCGGCTTCCGCCCTGGCTAACCGACCGGCCACTTCTACCGGAGCGTCAAACGGTACAATATGATCAATAATCTCAGGAAACTTGACCTGAATAAGCCTTACTACGGCCGGACAGGCCGAAGAGATAGCCGGGCGCAAAATATCAAGACGTTTGAGATAATCTTTGATCGCCAACGAGACAATTTCCGCTCCATGGGCAACCTCAAATACCTCATTAAAGCCCAGTTTTAATAAACCTGACAAAATGGCTTTAACCGGAATATCTTCATTAAACTGCCCATAAAGCGACGGTGCAGGCAAGGCGATATTATATTTATATTTTTGCAAATCAATCAAATCGTCTGTCACTGCCATTTTCGCATGGCTGGGACAATGACGGATACATTCACCGCAGTCGATACACCTGGACGATGTTATATGCGCCTTGCCACCGCGAATTCGGATGGCTTCGGTCGGACATCGTTTCGTGCAATTCACACATCCTTGACATCGTTCAGGTGCCAGCCTTACTGAATGATAACGCTCTTCCATCACTTTCACCACTCACCCTAGATATAGTTAAAACTCTATTAGTGGTTGATAATCATACTAAGTTTTGTTCCTATTCCTGGTGTAGTTTGAATATCTAACGTATCTGTGCAACGCGCCATATTAGGCAAGCCCATGCCGGCCCCAAATCCCATTTCGCGAATATGATCAGGTGCAGTCGAGTAACCTTCCTGCATAGCAAGATCAACATCACGAATTCCAGGACCTTCATCCTCTACACATAATTCAGTGCGATCCGAAAATATTTCTGCCCGAATGACGCCGCGATACGCATGGATAATTACATTCATTTCGGCTTCATATGCACTAATAGCAATTCTTCTAATAATCTCAGGACGCACACCAAGTTGCTGAAGAGTCCGCTTTATTTTGCTTGATGCTTCGCCTGCGCTGTCAAAGTCTCCGCCGATGAGGCTAAATTCCAATACTATTCCGTGTCGTGGCAGCAAAGAATTTCCTCCTTCGGCGAACACCCCGCCAACCCATCTTTATATAACATGCCGCAGGCTTCATACATTTGCCGTTCCGTCAGCAGTAGTGGTATCTTCATTTTTTTAGCCATTTCAATTACTTCTGAACCCGGCCTTTTACCGCGCACAAACATGATGGCGGCCAAATCACTCATTTCCGCAGTACGAATAACTTGAACATTAGTCAAACCAGTCAGTAACAGTGCATGTTCCTGAGTAAAAGCCAAAACGTCACTCATAAGGTCTGAACCACAGGCACTTTTTACTTCTCTGTTAAGCCACTCCGCCCCATAGAGTACTTCGGCATCCAGCAAGTTTTTGATATATGCTAATTTCACCACAGCACCTCCATGAGCTTCTATCTTAACCGGATTGTGCGAAAATTCACATGATTTCGCACAAAAAATTAAAGAGGGGATCAATCCTCTATATTAAAACCTAAGTGAACTAATATTTTTGATATATTCGCCCTACTTATTATAAATCCTGCTGCCAATTGTAATTTAATTAAGATTTTTACAAAAAATTACACAATATATTTGTTTTAGAAAATGATTCTCTTAAATATTATATAGGATATAACCCGCTACGGCAAAATGATAATTTATGCAAATAAGGTATTATTTGTAACGGCAATCAATATTCCATACGGCAACAATAATCGCATTTAAAAACCAAAATAACATCGACATCTGGATATTAAACATAATATAATCAGTAAACCCGTTTACCGCCAAACCAAGAATCGCCGCAACCACTCCCAGCATAACACCGGCTACCCATTTATTTTTCGTCCAGGTCAATATATTGATTGCCAGCTTAGTATGTTTATAGACAATGGATAAAAACACAATAAGTCCCGGAATGCCGATTTCAGCAGCAATATGCAAATACATGTTATGGGCATGGACAATTCTGGCAGCAGGGTTATTTAAGAAGAAATCGTATTCGGGATATACGAGCCAATAAGCACCCCAGCCTATACCTAAAAAGGGTTTGTCGCAGATCATGGCAACAGTACTTTCCCAAAGTGCTAGTCGCAGGGTCGATGAGGTGTCTGTCGGATTAAAGATGGACAGCAAGCGTTCCATAACAGCATCTTGGCAGAAAAATACAGCCAACGGAATAAGTAAAAAAAGCCATAACATTTTCCGGCTGTACAAGTGTCCACAAATCGCGATGACAGCCACAATGCTAAGCCATGCGCCACGCGAATAGGTAAGAACTAAACATATCCCCAACACCACTATAAGCGCAGCCATCAGTAACCTTTCTTTAGTTGATTCACTATGTAAGCCAAGACCGGCAGCCAAAGACATTACCACAACCAAAAAGCCGGCCAGTAAGTTCGGGTTCTGCAAGGTTGAAAAAACCCGTACTTTTAATTCGGGAAATTGTTCGCCATCTACCCATTGAAATGTCGATATATCCACTCCGTGAATGTATTGGTAAAACCCATAAGCAGACACAACAACAGCGGAAGCTAACACAGACCACACTAAACGCCGAAGCTGATACAGGGATGATAAATTATTAATAACTAGATAATAGGTTAAAATATACCGCCCCATTAAATGGTAATAATTATAAAAACTAAAGTTTTTGTCAGGCGATCCAGCGATTGACGCAGCCGATAAAATGACTAAAAGCCCAATAATTTTATCAAAGGGAGTATGTTTCAATAGCAATTTTCTAGATAATATCATCTTAGCTATCCATAGCAAAGTCCCTGCACTAAGAAACAGTGTTGTCAAGTTTAATGACAGCGGTAAAAAAAAGGCCACCGCTAAGATGCAGTGCTCGATCAGATAGTCAAGCCGATATTGATTTTGAGTATTAAACGAATATGCAATATGCACGGCTTCACCTACGATTAAAATTTTAAAGCCAAAGCATCACTGGCGCTTGAACTATGCCCCAAGCGCCAGTATTTATTATATACAATTATGGGGAGTTTGTCTACTTTCTAAAGATAATCTGCCGGGCTTCGCCAATCAAATACAAGGAACCGGCCACACAAACAATACCATTAGGCCCGGCAAGTTCTTTGGCTCGATCAATGCCCTGCTCAATAGAAGCAGCCGCTTCCACATGTCGGGCCTCTATTTCCTGGGCAATTTCTTCCGGTGTAGCTGCCCGATAAGAAAGCGGCTGAACAGTTACCACCGTATCACTGGTGCGAATAAGCTCACGGATTATTCCGGAAACATCTTTATCCCGTAAAATTCCCAAAGCAAATGTTATTTGTTTTCCCGGAAATACCTGATCGAGATTTTGGCGTAAGACCCTGGCACCATCAGGATTATGGGCACCATCGATAATAATAACTGGCTCACCGGGCACGATTTCAAACCGTCCGGGCCACTTGACTGTACTAAGGGCGCTCTTGATTGTCTCCGGAATAACACGCTGATCATTGGTTGCCATTAACAGCGCCGTCGTAACAGCTACCGCACTATTTTCCACTTGATGACAGCCAATAATATTCAGATCACTTTCCAGTTGACCCAAGCTGCCGGCGTTTATGGCGACTCGTTGTTTTCCGTCGGTCAAGCCTTTAAATTCACTAAAAAACTGTTCTTCTTTTACATAGACCGCAGCATGTTTCTCTTTGGCCGTCCGTTTGATAATAGCGAGTGCCTCGCCTCTTGCCGCCGTTACTACCGGCACACCCTCTTTAATAATGCCGGCTTTATGCCTGGCCACATCGGCAATCGTGGAGCCGCAGCGGTCCGTATGCTCAAGTGTGACATTCGTTATTACGGATATTTCCGGAATAATAACATTGGTAGAATCTAAAAGTCCGCCTAAGCCAACTTCAATAACAGCATACTCTACGCCAACGGCAGCAAAGTAGTAGAAGGCAGCAGCAGTAAGCACCTCAAACTCTGTCGGTTGTTCAAAACCGTCTTTTAACATTTGCTCAACAAAATGACTTGTATAAGTAACTGCCTGCGCAAATTCTTCTTTGGTTATTTCTTGTCCATTGACTACCATACGTTCCGGATAGTCATGCAGATGCGGTGACGTATACATGCCATTTTTAATTCCGCTGGCAGATAAAATGGCAGACAGCATCGCGGTTGTAGATCCCTTGCCGTTCGTACCGGTAACATGCAGGGATTTGAAACGACGTTCCGGATGCTGCATGAGCTCCAGCAACCGCTCAATGCGCGCCATTCCAAGGTTAATACCAAACTTACTTAGATTCTCAAGGTAGGCTAACGTTTGTTCATAATTCATCTGCTGCACCTCCGCTTTTTCGCATTATCAGCAAGGCTAACCTTGCTGATAATAAGTAAGAACGACTAAAGCTTCTGCCGGCGTCCTGAAGGACTTGGCACAAGCCAAGTCTTTTCTTAATACTGGATATCTATAAATGAGCCAAATAGGCCAAGCGTTCTTTAATTGCTGCTTGCTTCTCCAAATATTCGGCTTGCTTGGTTTTTTCCTTCTCGATGACATCGGCAGGAGCCTTGGCGGTAAAGCCGGGATTATTAAGTTTGCCGCTGATCCGCGCTAACTCTTTGTCAAGACTGTTTAGCTCTTTGTTTAGACGAGCAGTCTCTTTTTCCACATCAATAAGACCTTTAAGCGGCAAATAAATTTCCACACCGCTCACTACGGCCGTCATAGCGTTCTCAGGAATATCATCACGGCCGGTAAGAATAGTAATTGGCTCAGCAACAGCTAAGGTCTTAATATAAGCGGCATTGGCCTCTATTTGGTCTTTTAGCTCCCCTGACGCTATTTTGAGAATAACTTGACTCTTCTTACCCGGATGCACATTGACTTCGGCTCGCATATTGCGAACAGATTTTATTGTCTCCATGATAACGTTCATGAGCTGTTCATCCTGATGGTTAGCCAGTTTTTCATCTTCTCGCGGCCAAGTGGCCGTCATAATGCTAATTCCCCTGTGAGGCAGGTTCTGCCAGATGGCTTCGGTGATAAAAGGCATAAACGGATGCAATAGCTTTAAGGTGTTGCTCAGGACAAAACTTAACACATACTGAGCCACTTTGCGGCTGACCGCTTCGTCTTTATTATAAAGGCGGCTTTTGGCCAATTCGATATACCAATCGCAAAACTCATCCCAGATAAATTCGTATATCAGGCGGGCGGCTTCCCCTAGTTCAAAGTGCTCCAGATTGCGGGTTGCATCCAGGATGGTGGCATTATACCGGCTCAAAATCCAACGATCGGCAAGTGTGAACTGATTCGCATCAGGTTTGAAGTTCGAATCAAACCCTTCCAGGTTCATCAGAACAAACCGGGATGCATTCCAGATTTTATTGGCAAAGTTCCGGCTTGACTCAACCCGTTCCCAATAAAAGCGCATATCATTACCCGGGGTATTGCCGGTTATCAACATAAAACGCAACGTATCCGCGCCGTATTTGTCAATCACTTCCAGCGGATCAATGCCATTGCCGAGCGACTTGCTCATTTTCCGGCCCTGGCTGTCCCGGACCAATCCGTGAATAAATACATGCTTAAAAGGAATATTCTCTTGAAACTTAAGTCCCATCATAATCATTCTGGCTACCCAGAAAAAGATAATATCATAACCGGTTACTAAAACACTTGTCGGATAAAATTGTTGGAGTTCGGCTGTAGCTTGAGGCCAGCCCATGGTAGAAAACGGCCATAGCCCTGAACTAAACCAGGTATCAAGTACATCCGGGTCTTGTTCCACCTTGCCGCCGCATTTGGGGCAGGCTGTTACGTCCTCCCGGGACACAGTTACTTCGCCGCAATCTTCACAGTACCAGGCCGGAATCCGGTGTCCCCACCAGATTTGCCGGGAAATACACCAATCCCGGATGTTTTCCAGCCAATTTGTATAAATTTTTGTAAACCGTTCAGGTACAAATTGAATTTGGCCTGAATTTACCGCCTCGATGGCCGGTTTAGCCAGTGGTTCCATCTTCACAAACCATTGCTTGGAAATTAACGGTTCAACTACTGTGCTGCAACGCTGGCACTGGCCGACAGCATGGCTATGTTCATCAATTTTTACAAGATAACCTTGCTCTTTTAAATCGTTGACCAACACTTTACGGCATTCGTAGCGGTCCATACCGGCATATTTACCGGTGTCGGCCGCCATTGTGCCGTCCGGATTGATAACAACAATCTCGGCAAGCTTGTGTCTGAGACCCATTTCAAAGTCATTAGGATCATGAGCCGGGGTAACCTTGACGGCGCCTGTTCCGAAAGATGGATCTACATATTCATCTGCCACCAAAGGCAACCGGCGGCCAATTAACGGCAGAATCAAGTATTTACCAACCAGACGTTTATAGCGCTGATCCTCAGGATGGACAGCTACGCCGCTGTCTCCCAAAATGGTTTCCGGCCGGGTAGTCGCTACCGTAACATACTCATCGTCAGTACCCTCTACCAAATACCGTACATGGTAAAGATGACCCGGCTTTTCCTCATGTTCAACTTCAATATCACTGAGTGCGGTATTGCAGCGCGGACACCAGTTCGTAATCCGGGTTCCCTGATAAATAAGGCCCTGCTCATACAAAGTGACAAAAACTTCACGTACTGCTTGGGAGCAGCCTTCATCCATTGTAAAGCGCTCCCGTTCCCAGTCACACGAAGCGCCTAACCGTTTAAGCTGGTTAATAATCCGGCTGCCGTACTGGGCCTTCCAATCCCAAACCCTGTCAATAAATGCTTCCCGTCCCAGATCGTAGCGGGTCTTGCCTTCCTGTGCCAGAACCTCCTCCACTTTAATCTGCGTGGCGATACCGGCATGATCGGTCCCGGGCATCCACAGGGTATTATAGCCCTGCATACGTTTAAACCGAATAAGAATATCCTGCAGGGTTTCATCAAGCGCATGTCCCATGTGAAGTTGACCGGTTACATTAGGCGGCGGTATAACAATGCTAAAGGCTTGTTCTTCGGGGGCAACTTCCGCATGAAATAACCTGTTATCTTCCCAAAACTTGTACCATTTGGCCTCCACCGCCTGCGGGTCATAAACAGTAGAAATATTGTTAATCTGCTCTTGTTCCATATGGCCTCCTAAATAACACTTCTTAGTAATATAAAAACTCCTTCATCCACATAAGGACGAAAGAGCTTTGCTTCCGCGATACCACCTTGATTTCCGGCAAAAATGCGCCGAACACTCACATTGCCATAACGGGGCAGTCCGGCCACGCCTACTACATAACATTCAGCGAGGCGGCTCCTGGGTGACTTTCAACTTGCACATTGAGAAGCCTTTCAGCCAAGGGCTTCCTCTCTAGGCAGATATGCAAGCTTACTTTTCCATTCTTCGCCGTTTTTGCCTATAATTCATTTTTTATACTTACCCCGATAAATAAGTTACACGACTTCGCGAACAAAATCTAAGCTTTTTCCATGGAATTTTTAAAACTGTACTCCATCTTACATAGACATTTTGTTTAATTATAATAAATGGTAATTACAATGTCAATATTAGTATGTACTCCCTTATCGGGCAAAATATGTTCTTGAAAAATTACACATTATTTCCACTTTGTTGCCATTTCAGCCAAAAGCGATCTCGTTTCGGCGTAATATTCTTGCCCTTCAGAATAATCAGTTGACGCCATGCTCAATCAGTTTCTATAATAGGCTTAAGTTACCTCAACAGTTTAGATGCGCTACCCCTATATACACGAAAGGAGGATATTATTAACTAAATGTAGAAATTGATTCTTCTTAAATAATTTTCATTCAATGGTTTCTGTATTCTCTATACTATAGCAAGGAGTGTGATTGCAGTTAATGGTCAAACTAACAATTGACGGCCAGGTCATTGGCGCCGCTAAAGGAAGCACTCTATTAGAGGCTGCCCGGCAAGCAGGTATAACGATTCCTACTTTGTGCCATCTGGCTGATTTAACCCCGGAAGGTGCTTGCCGGGTCTGTGTTGTAGAAGTAGAGGGAGCCAGAGGGCTTGTTACCGCCTGTACCTATCCTGTCTCCGAAGGCCTAGTAGTACGGACGAACACGGCGGCAATCCGGGAAGCACGTAAAAGTGTAGTTGAACTTATTTTAGCCAACCACCCGCAAGATTGTTTATCCTGTCAACGCAGCCTGGATTGCGAGTTGCAGTCGCTGGCCAATCAACTGGGCGTCCGGGAAATTCGCTTTAACGGTGAACGCCGTAAATATGCCATTGATGACAGCAACCCCTTTATTATTCGCGATAATAATAAATGTATTTTATGCGGGCGCTGCGTCCGGGTCTGCCGGGAAATCCAATGTTGTGACACGCTTGAATGGACAAACCGGGGTTTTGATACCAAAGTAGCACCGGCTTATGACGTACCGCTTGTCGATTCAGCCAGTTGTGTGTTTTGCGGAACTTGTGTATCTGCCTGCCCGGTAGGTGCCCTTACTGAAAAACCAATGCACCAAGCAGGTTTACCGGATAAGAAAGTCAAAACAACATGCCCATTCTGCGGCGTAGGCTGCAATTTTGATCTAAATGTCAAAGATGATAAGGTTATCGGTGTTACCTCCAATGTAAACAGTCCGGTTAACGGCCGCCTAACCTGCGTAAAAGGCCGTTTCGGCATTGACTATATTCATAGTCCTGAGCGCCTGACCACGCCGTTAATTAAGAAAAACGGCAAATTTGTGGAGGCGAGCTGGGATGAAGCACTTGATTTAGTTGCTACAAGGTTTAATGAAATAAAATCCGTCCATGGCGGCGATGCGCTGGCAGCGCTTAGCTCTGCCCGCTGTGTCAATGAAGATAACTATCTTATGCAAAAATTCATGCGCGCAGTGATTGGCACTAATAACGTTGATCACTGCGCACGTACCTGACACGCCCCCACTGTGGCCGGTCTGGCCACTTCATTCGGCTCAGGTGCCATGACAAATTCCATCAACGAAATACCCCACAGCAAAGTCTTGTTTGTTGTCGGCGCCAATCCAACAGAAGCGCATCCTGTCATCGGCGCGAAGATGCGCCAGGCGCTCCGTAACGGTGCTACGCTGATTGTTGCTGATCCCCGCAAAACGGAACTGGCTGGCAAATCCCATGTCTGGCTGCGCCTGAAACCAGGCACTGATATTGCTTTAATCAATGGGTTAATGCATATTATCATTCAATCCGGCTGGCATGACAAAACCTTTATTGAATCCTGCACCCACGGATTTGACCAGGTTGCCGAAACCGTAGAAAAGTATACGCCGGAGTATGTGGAGCACATTACCGGTGTTCCCAAACATTTGTTGTTCGCAGCGGCGAAGATCTACGGCACTGCCGAACGGGCCCAGATTTTTTATACGTTAGGAATTACCGAACACGTTTGCGGCACAGACAATGTTATGAGTTTAGCCAACCTTACTCTATTAACAGGCAATATCGGCAAACCCTATACCGGCCTAAATCCGCTCCGCGGTCAAAATAACGTTCAGGGTGCCTGCGACATGGGCGCTTTGCCCAATGTCTATCCGGGCTACCAAAAGGTTGATTTTCCCATGGTTCAGGAGAAGTTTGAAAAAGCTTGGGGAGTTACGTTATCCGCTAAAGTTGGTCTCATGATTCCTGACATGTTCGACAAGGCTATCAGTGGCGAATTAAAGGCCATGTATATTATGGGTGAAGACCCTGTTTTAACAGACGGCGATGCCAATCATGTCCGCAAAGCGCTCAACCATTTGGATTTTCTGGTTGTCCAGAATCTCTTTCTCACCGAAACGGCGAAATTAGCCGATGTCGTATTGCCGGGAGCATCCTTTGCCGAAAAAGACGGTACCTTTACCAATACGGAGCGCCGTATCCAAAGGGTTCGCCAGGCCATCAGCCCGATTGGCAACAGCCGCGCCGACTGGCGTATCCTGACAGATTTATCCAGCCGCATGGGCTATCTGATGTCTTATAATCATCCGAGCGAAATCATGGACGAGATGGCTTCGCTTAGCCCGATCTATGCGGGTGTCTCCTTTGATCGCCTGGAAGAAGCGGGCCTGCAATGGCCGGTTCCGGACAAAACTCACCCCGGCACTCCGTATCTTCATGACAAAGGCAAGTTTACCTGCGGTATCGCCAGGTTTAAAGCCATTGACCACCAGCCTCCCGGCGAAGAACCGGATGCTGCTTATCCGTTCCTGCTGAGTACCGGCCGTATTCTCTACCACTATAACATCACTACCCCCGGCTACTCCAAAACACTGACCGACTTCCGTTCCGAAGAACAGGCCATGATTCATCCGGAAGATGCCAAGCGCCTAAAAATTCAGGACCAGGATAGTATTCGTGTTTCCTCGCGGCGCGGCCAAGTGCAAACGAAAGCCTGGGTTACAGACCGTGTCCCGCCGGGAGTTATCTGGATGTCCTTCCACTATCTTGCAACCCCGACAAATGAACTTACCAGCAGCAATGCAGATAAAACAACCAAAACCTACGAATATAAAGTATGTGCGGTTAACGTCGAAAAACTAAATGGCTGATTAACAAACAAACATCTGTGGCCTTTACTAAAAGTGCCACAGATGTTTTCTTAGTTAAACAGAGTTTATAACAGAATTCTGTTGACATAAGTGCAACCAGCGATTAGCGCTTTCGCCAAAGGCTCAGCGTTAGCCGGGTTTTCTAATACCTGGAGATGTAATCGTTTTTTAAGCGTTCCGTACGGCATTGACCCGTTTTTCTTTTACACTGCTAGCAATTGATTCCGGCAGCATAATCTTCAAGGCCTTAGTCGGACATTTTTGCACACATTGTGGCCCGTCAGGTATTTCGGCACACAAATCACATTTATAAGCCGTTTTTTGAGGAGCGTTTTCGGCTGTACGCGTCAAATAAACAGCCCCTATCGGACAAGCCAGCAAACAGTTTTTGCAGCCGACACATTTCTCGGCAAGCACATAAATTGCCTGCCCTCGATGCACAATGGCCTTCTCGGGACAAGCCTCCGCACAGGGGGCGTCTTCACATTGGCGGCATTGAATAGGGACGCTGATATCTTCTGTTTTAACTACCGACAATCGCGGTAAGAACGGCACGCTCTTAATTTCTTCGGTGCCAAGCTGCTTTTTGGTATGCGCTAACACACACGCAAGCTCACACGTGCGGCAGCCTATACATAAGTCAGGGTTGCCGATAACAAAAGCTGTGTCCAGCATGCTCTATCCCCTCCTTACGTAATGTGTGTGTAATAATTCATGCGATTTATGCCCCAGCGGTTTACCCAGAAAGTCCTTATAAAGTTTAGCCACCTCAGGATTCTCATGCGATTTTCTCAGCGGCAACTCTTCATCATGTTTATACATAGAATCCATGCGTTTGGCATAAACGTCTGTACGTTCGGTCTCTAACAGCACTTTCGGCTGACCGCCGCCGCTAATACACCCCTGCGGACAAGCCATAACCTCAACAAACTGGAAATCGGCGGTACCATTTTTTATTTGTTCAAGAACAGGCTCAACATTGGCCAAACCGGCAACAACGACTGTCTTAATCGTTAAATCGCCTACCTGAATAGTAGCCCGTTTTACTCCCTGGCTGTGGCGAACCTCCAGGATGTTGACATCATCTATGGGTTTACCGGTAATCAGTTCATAGCCAGTACGCAGTGCAGCTTCCATAACCCCGCCGGTAACGCCGAAGATATGCCCGGCACCGGTATAGTTTCCCAGTACGGAATCCGGTTTGCCAGCCTCAAGGTGTTTAAAATCAATGCCGGCATACTTAATTAAATTAGCTAATTCTCTGGTAGTCAGAACAAGATCGACATCCTGAAACCCGCTTGCTTTCATTTCCGGACGGGCAGCTTCAAATTTTTTGGCGGTACAGGGCATAACCGACACACTGACTATTTTCTTGGGATCTATCTTATCTACCTGAGCGCCGTATGTCTTGAACAACGCACCCGCCATCTGCTGGGGAGATTTACAACTGGACAGGTTTGCCTGCAAATCGTAATGCTCTTGCTCAACATATTTTACCCAAGCCGGACAACAGGAAGTAAACATCGGCAAAACACCATTTTCCTGTATCCGCTTAATAAGCTCACTGCCTTCTTCCATAATGGTCAGATCGGCTGTGAAATTGGTATCATAAACCTTGTCAAAACCTAATTTTCGCAAGGCGGTAATCATTTTGCCGGCCACCAGTTCACCGGATTCCATACCAAAGTCTTCTGCCAGGCCAACCCGGACAGCCGGAGCACATTGCACCATTGTCACTACATCAGGATCATTAAGCGCTTGCCATACTTGCTGCACGTGCCCCATATTATGTGCGGCAAACAATGGCTCTTTCACATTGTCTAGCAGACCGCGCTCCTGCATCTTAATTTCCCGGGGCTTAGTGGTCTCCGATTTATATTCCTGATAGGCACTGCAAATCTGCACACACTGGCCGCAGAAGCAGCATTTATCATAATTGATATCTACCGGCATTCCTTCCGGTCCGCCAATCGCGCCGACAGGGCATACATTCGTACATCGCTGGCAGCCGGTGCATAATTCCTGATCAATTTCAATTGTATATTGCATAGTACTCACCTCCTATTTTTTAAACATGCCGACAATTGTCGCGACAGCTTTTTTATTCTTTTCTTTTTTTTCCTTATGCGGCTCTACCAGCCGCAATGCTTTTTCCGGACAAACTTCGACGCAGATAGGACCTTTTTCACGGGTATGGCAAAGATCACATTTATTACCATATAATAGCGGTTTGCCTAAATTCTCCTGCATGACCTCTTGTCCGTTTATGAAACGGGGTACGAGTTCCACGGCGCCAAACGGGCAGGCCACCAGGCAGTCTTTGCAGCCTTTGCATTTTTCTGTCTGAATTAAGACTTTATCGCCTTCAAAATAAATTGCTTTTTGCAGGCACGCCTGCGCACAAGGTGCATCCTCGCAATGATGGCACTGCACCGGCATAGTCACCTCATCCACGCGGGTGACAAACAACTTGGGAAATACAGGGGTGTCAATGTTGCCTGCCGTAATCCCCTCAACATTATGGGATACATGGCAAGCGATTTCACAGGCCTTACAGCCTATGCATTTCTCCCCGTCCCCAACAACAAACGGGCTCAACTTTTCCATATTTACCTCCTTAGCAATAAGTTTTACTCCGCAACAACAGCACCCAATTTACGTTTAAGGTCGTTATAGGCGGCAGTAAGCTCCTCTTCGGCCTTTTTCTGATCTTGGATAGCTTCCACTTTGACTGCACAATACTTATATTCAGGAGTTTTGGAGATGGGATCGACAACATGAATGGTCAGTTCATTGCACGCTCCTATCCACCACTGATACGTCATATATACAACACCGGCGCGTACCCGGTCTGTCACCAAGGCTCTGGTAACAACCGAGCCACGGCGGGACGTCACACGTACCAGTTCTTCTTCCTCAATACCAAGTTTTTCGGCATCGTCAGGATGAATTTGGAGATAGCCCGGCTCATCGGCTAGCTTGGCGAGTCCCCAGCAGTTGCCGGTCATCGTGCGCGCGGAATAATGTCCAACTTCGCGCACGGTGGATAGAACCAGCGGATATTCCGCATCAGGCTTCTCAACCGGCGGTCGCCATTCAGTGGCAAAGAAATTGCCTTTCTTGCTAGGAGTTTGGAATACATTGCCTTTGAACAAATAAGGTGTGCCTGTATCCTCTGCTGTTCGGCACGGCCACTGGATACTGCTCAACCGTTCAAGTTTTTCATAGGTTGCCCCGGCAAAGCTGGGAGTCAAACTAATCATTTCATTCCAAATTTCCTCGGTATTTTTATAGTTCATTTCATATCCGAGACGTTTTGCTAATTCGCCAATAATTACCCAGTCGTCCTTAACGTCGCCTTTAGCTTCTACCGCTTTACGGAAGCGCTGGAACCGGCGGTCCGCACCGCTAAATACTCCGCCATGTTCCCCCCAGGCGGTCGCCGGTAGAATGACATCGGCATGCAAAGCCGTTTTGTTCATGAAAATGTCCTGCAGGACGACTAACTCTAACTCGTCCAAGGCCTTTCTCACGCCGGCGGCATCCGGGTCGCTCTGGACAGGATCTTCGCCAATAATATAAAAAGCTTTTAACTTTCCTTCTTCCACACAGTGGGGAACATCAGTGAGTGCATACCCCACTTTATCCGGTAAACTCTTCACACCCCAGGCCTTGGCAAATTTTTCGCGATTTGCCGGATCGGTAACCGACTGGTAACCGGGGAACACATTCGGCAGTGCTCCCATATCACAGGCACCCTGCACGTTGTTTTGTCCGCGCACAGGCCCAATGCCTGAACTGGGTTTGGCAATTTGTCCGGTTAACAGGCACAAACTGCCCAATCCTTTAACCACGTCAACGGCTTGGTTGTACTGGCATACACCCATACCATAGAGGATAAATGATCTTGCCGATTTGGCGTAAATTTCCACGGCTTGTTCCACAAGTTTGGGATCAAGGCCTGTAATCTGCTGTGCATACTCTGGCGTATATTTAGCCACAGTTTTTCTGTATTCTGCAAAGCCTGCCGTATACTTTTCTATATATTCTTTATTTTCCCAGCCTTTTGCCAGAATTACATTAGCAAAACTATTAACCGCCGCCATGTTGGAACCATTCTTTATCGGCAGCCAGATATCGGCAATTCTGGCGGATTCCGTTTTCCGGGGATCGATAACAATAATCTTGGCCCCTTTTTCTTTGGCTTTTACAATCCGCCGGGCCACCAGCGGGTGAGCGTCTGCTCCGTTATAGCCAAAAATAAACAAACAAGTGGCATCTTCAATTTCCGGAATGGAATTTGTCATCGCTCCGCTACCAAATGATGCAGCCAGACCGGCTACAGAGGGAGCGTGTCAAACACGGGCGCAATGGTCGACATTATTGGTGCCGATCACCGCGCGCATAAATTTTTGCATCAGATAATTAGGTTCGTTACCCATCCCCCGGGCCGATCCGGAACCCATAATTGCATCAGGCCCATATTTCTCTTTAATCGCCTTTAGTTTAGCAGCTACAAAATCCAGTGCTTCATCCCAGCTAACTTCCTGAAATTCATCACTCCGATTGTACCTGAGCAACGGCTTGGTCAGACGTTTGCTCGCAATTTTAGTGTCGTTTAGAAAATCCCAGCCATAGTGACCCTTCAAGCAGAGTTCACCTTCATTAATGTGTCCGTTTGCTGGCTCAGCACCGACTACTGTGTCGTTTTCCACCAGTAAATACATCTGGCAGCCAGCGCCGCAATACGGACATACTGTCAGAACTTTTTCCAAAGTTCTCCCCCCCAACTAGAATTTTTAGCACTTGAGTAGGCTTTTCCTGCAATTCAGTCTAAAATTATTGCTTTTGGGATCGAAATATTAATCTTTTGGTTTTATTCCATCTTTTTGAAAAAACTCCTGCACGATTTTGAAAAAATTTTCACAAAGTTTTTTCTAGTCACACTATTATTTACCAAATTGCTGCCCGTGTCCGCTTGGTTACTGATAATCCAACATAATAATCGTCGATCCAAAAAGCTTTCCCCAATGATTGTTTTCTGCGAAAAACTGCTTTCCGGAAAGAATATGACAAGCTTACTAAAAGAGAAAAACGACTGTCTATCTCAGCCGTTTTTATTAAGCAACAGAATGTATAACTTCATTCTGTAGACATAAGTATAGTCTTGGTTAACGTTTTCGTCAATGGATCAGTGTAGCCAGTTTTCTGGTATGACAAATTTTCTATTTAAGCATCCGCTAGTAAAATTACTTCTACCTCGGTTCCTGCCGATAATGGCGGCGAATTTTCGGGAACAACGATTAATGCATTCGCTCTAATAGCCGCTTTCAGCATGCCGTTGCCTTGCCTATGTAATGGCTCCACTAAAATATTGGCATCTGTTTGCCAGCACCGCGCCCAGACAAAACGCTTGGCACCCGTCTTTTTCATAAAAGGTGAAGCCAATACAGCCCGGATCTGCGGCCGCCACCAAACCTTACGGCCTCCCATTTTCATTAACGCCGGCCGAACTAATTGTTCAAATGAAATTGCGGCCGCTGCGGGGTTGCCTGATAGGCCAATATACAGCTTGCCAGCCCGGATTCCCGCCAGCACAGGCATTCCCGGCTTCATGCTGACCCGGTCAAACAGCAGCGTAATCCCCATCTTTTTATACACTTCACCAATAAGATCGTAATCGCCTACCGAGGCACCGCCGGTGGTTATAAAGACATCACAATCGGCAGCCGTTTCTAAAAAGCGCGAAATTTCGTCAATATTGTCCGCGACATTACCTAAAAGTACTGCCTGAGCGCCGGCTTCCGCTACCTGGGCGCTCAGCATGTAGCTGTTGGAATTGCGAATTTTTCCCGGTACCAATGGACAATCAATGCCTAGAATCTCACTGCCGGTAGCTATCAGGGCCACACGTGGCTTACGAAAAACGTAAGGCCGGCTCTTGCCGAGAGCAGCCAACATTCCCATTACCCCGGTATTTATGATAGTTCCCTGGGCAACGACCTCTTCACCTTGAGAAATTTCTTCCCCCTGCAGGCATATATTTTTTTCTGCGCCGCCGCCGCTTAGAATACTTACACGCTCTTCCTGACTGACCGTATCCTCCAAACGAATAACGCCTGTAGCTCCGGGGGGCAGCGGAGCCCCCGTCATAATGCGGCAAGCCGTCCCGGTACTAATCGGCTTACTGGGATTTTCGCCTGCCGGTACGTAGTCAATCTGGCGAAGAGTTACCGGATTTGCGGGAGTTGCGCCAGCCACCTCCTCGGCAATTATGGCATAGCCATCAAGTGGTGACCGATCAAACGGTGGAAAATCCATGTCGGCAATTACCGTCTCAGCCAGGATCCGCCGCCAGCAGTCCTGCAATACCACTTGTTCCTTAGGCATTACTGACACTAAATCAAGTAAAATTTTTTGCGCGGTCTCTAGTTGAACTGACATGAGAGCATTCCTCCTTACTTTCCAAACGGACAATGAGGATATACGCATTCCTCACAGCCTTTGCATAAACCGCCATATCCCATCTCAGCAAAATCCTGCTTTGTCAATCTTTCGCCGGCCAATATTCGAGGAAATACCAAGTCCAATACGGTTATTTTTGAAAACATGCCGCATGCCGGCAGCCCAAGTATGGCGATTTTATCCAAATAAGCCAGCATAAACATGGCACCTGGCAATACCGGTGTCCCATAGGTTATCACTTCGGCACCGGTTGCCCTGATCGCATCCGGCGTTACGTCATCAGGGTCAACCGACATGCCACCGGTAACAATAATGATCTCTACGCCGTCATGAACATAATCCATAATGGCCTGCGAAATTTTCTCCGCATTGTCAGGTTGAAAGGTAATACCGCTAAAGACCGCTTGATAGGTTGCTATTTTTTCTTGCAGCACCGGCCCGAATCTGTCCTGGATACGCCCATAAAAGACCTCGTTGCCGGTCGTAATGATTCCTGTTTTCAAAGATTGTAAGGGTTTTACGGCAACAATATCCTGATACTCACCGGCTATTTTTTCCGCAGCTTCAACCAGTTGACGGTCGACAATCAAAGGTATCGCCTTCACCCCGGCCAGCGGTTCATCTTTTTTTACCAGCAGATTGCTGTGTAAGGTCGATAACACAATATAGTTAACCGAATTTATTTTCGTTACCGCTTCGCGATTGACTTTCAGAAGGCCGGCCTGTTTGGCAACAATCTGTACTTTACCCTCTGACGGCTCTTTAAAAAACGTATTGGTGCCGCCTACTGCCGCAGCCAGCCGCTCAGCCGCCTCATTCTCATGGAGCTGGCCTTCCCCCAATTCAAAAAGATAAATATGTTCCTTGCCAATATTCAGCAGATGGGGAATATCCTCTTTTTGAATAATATGTCCTTTTTTAAAAGCCGGTCCTTTATACTCACCGGGAACAATTTTGGTCATATCGTGTCCTAGTACCATACCAACCGCATCCTGTATCCGTACTTTTTTTAGCGCCACTTGCTACATCCTCCTTATTGCCTTGCCGGTTGTTCAGCTTTCGAGTCCTAAAACCCGTTCCGGATGACTATATACGTTTAAACGCTTCCCCCGCGCAAAGCCAACAACTGTCACACCAAGCTCTTCAGCCATATCAAGAGCCAAGGTTGTGGGAGCTGAACGGGCAATAATAACCGATATGTTCATTTTGCTTACTTTTAGCAATATCTCCGAAGATACCCGTCCGGAAAAAACCAGTATCTTATCCTGCGTACTAACTCCTTCCAGCAAACACCGGCCATACAGTTTGTCGAATACGTTGTGCCGCCCAATATCCTGGCTCCAATAAATCAATTCGCCATGTGCCGCCAATGCACCTCCATGCACACCGCCAGTAAGGCGAAATGTTGCCGATGCGGCCTCCAATAATTCAGAATAGTGCATAGCCTCAGCCGGAGTAAGTGTAATCTTGGTATCTACCGTCTTAGCGGTCAAAATATCATTGACAAAATAAAAGGCACTGCGCCCCTTACCGCAGCAGGCTGTTAAATAGCGTTTTAAAAACATTTTTTCCGCGGCAATTTCTCCGGAAACGGTTGTAACATGAATAACGCCCGTTACCGTATCAATAGTAAGCGTCTTAATGTCGTCTACTTTTTGAATAATACCCTCTGTCGCCAGAAACCCTACAACCAGATAATTTTCCTCGCCGGCGGCAGCCAACATCGTTACCAGCTCTTTGCCGTTCAAATAAATGGTAAGTGGAATTTCGTCAATAACCGGCTCCTCTGTCGTTACAATCTCTTGCCCGTGAATTTTTATAACAGGATAGTTAGTCGTTCCTTTGAGGGCATCCATGGTTTCACTCCTTTGCGGTAAGTTCACGGTAGAGTTGTATTAGCTTAACCGTAAAATATCCTCGACCCGCCGTCTGCGATTTGCCGACAGGACAACCGTCAAGCATTTTTACCGGAATCACTTCCATGATGGAACTTGTCAAAAAGATTTCGTCGGCGTCTGCCAGTTCTTCCGGCCTGACTTGCCGTTCCTCCACAATAATTCCCGCCGCCTTGGCCAACTCGATAATCGTACTACGCGTAATACCGGGCAGTATCCCGCTATAGATATCGGGAGTAATCAGTCTGCCCTCACTAGCCATAAACAAATTACTCATCGAACCTTCGGCCACAAATCCGTCGGTATTCAGCATAAGTGCCTCCTCAGCTCCTTTTGCTTTAGCCTCCTGTTTCGCCAGGATGTTATCCAGATAGTTGGCAGATTTTATTTTTACCAGCGGCGAAGATAAATTACGCCGGAACGCAACCGTAGTTACACTCCAGCCAGCCGGCGGCAGCGGCGGCGGCAGCGGCGATGCAAACACAGCAATTGCCGGTTGACCGCAGCTTCCCGGATCAGGTCTGGGAGTTCCCTGCCCTCTTGAGCAAGTAAGACGCACCGAAGCATTAGTTAACTGATTATCGTTTAATACACTGGTTATCGCGTCGCTGAGTTCGGCATACGGTGGAAGCTTGGGCCAGCCCAGGAAATCTGCGGCCGCTTTCAAACGGTTTATATGTTCTTTAAACTTAAATACTCTGCCATGATAAGCCCGCATAGTTTCAAACAAACCATGACCGTAGAGAAAGCCGTGATCAACAGGAGTCAAAACGGCTTCGGCGGCAGAGACAAGCCGGCCATTAAAATAAATAATCATTTTACCACAGCCCTTTGCTTTATACCTGATACCCCAACGCCCGCATAAGCGCCCTGGCTTTATCCAGGCTTTCCTCATACTCAAGCTCAGGTACGGAATCAGCGATAATACCGCCGCCTACTTGATAGTAAGCGCGGTCCCCCTTAATGACAAATGTTCTGATAACAATATTTAAATCCGCATCACCGTTAAAATCGATATAGCCGATCGACCCGGTATAAATGCCGCGGCGTACCTGCTCAAGCTCATCAATAATCTCCATGGCCCGTACTTTGGGCGCACCGGTGATTGACCCACCCGGAAAAGAGGCTGTAATTAAGTCTATTACATCTTTTCCTGGAGATAGTTTTCCGACCACGGTTGACACAAGATGGAAAACTGTCGCATATTCTTCCAGCCGGATTAAATCCGGCACACGCACACTGCCAAATTCACATACCCGTCCCAAATCATTGCGCTCAAGATCAATAATCATCACTAATTCAGCCCGGTCTTTCTCACTGGCAGCTAACTCCTCCCGCAATAGCCGGTCGGATTCAGGATCTTGCCCCCGCGGCCTTGTACCCTTAATTGGCCTTGTCTCAACCATTCTGTCTGTTACCAGCATATAGCGTTCCGGTGAGGCACTGGCGACGATCACTTCGCCAAAATTCAAATACGAGGCAAACGGCGCGGGATTAATATGACGCAAATAGCGATAGAGTTCAAAAGGTGGAACAGTTACTTTAGCATTAAATCGTTGGGTTAGGTTAACCTGAAAAATATCACCGGCGGCAATATAGTCAATACCCTTTTGCACCATGTCACAATGACCTTTGCGGGTAAAGTTTGATTGATAATCCCCTGCGGGAATTTGCGGTTCAGGTTCCGGCAGCGGCTTAGCCTGAGCCAGCAAAGCCACTAATTCGTTAATGCGGTTCTCGGCCCGCGCCCGCCGGCATAGTTCGTCCCGTTCAGGAAAACCGTTGGCGGCAATCAAAGTTTTATTGGTATGATGGTCAAAAATAAGCACTGTATCATAAAAACCTAACATACAATCAGGATTATTTAAATCATCGATACTTAAGTCCGGAATATTTTCCAGCAGATACCCCATATCATAACCAAAATAGCCAATAACCCCGCCTGTCAAAGGCGGCAAACCAGGAACTTTTTCCGTTTTATAGATTGCGAGCAGCCGCTTCAATTCGGCGAAAGGATTGCCTGCAAAGTTGCGGCACCCGCCTTTTTCCTCAATATGGATGGCCTGTCCTTTACTTGAGAACACCAAAAACGGGTCACGGGCAATAAACGAATAGCGTCCCACGCCGTTACTATCTTTGCCGCTGTCCAAAAATACACTGTAAGGCTGCTGGGCAAACAAGGCAAAAACTTCAGCAGGCGATACTGTCACTGCGATTTCACGAATCATCGGTATCGGGTTCATCACCGGCAAACCCCTTTCGTTTGGCATGTCCAATTAGGATTTAATGCGAGAAAGTTTTGGAGCATGGCGTGTCCGTCCTGAGTCAATATTGATTCCGGGTGAAATTGGACACCCTCGATCGCATATTTTTTATGACGAATCCCCATAATTTCTCCTAAATCTGTTTCAGCGGTAATTTCAAAGCAAGCAGGCAATGTTTCTTTTTTCACAATAAGTGAATGATAGCGGGTAGCGGTAAGCGGACTTTCAAGCCCTGCAAAAACGCCTTTACCATCATGATAGATTTGTGAAGTCTTGCCATGCATCAGGCGTGGCGCCCGCACAACCTCCCCGCCGAAAGCCTGTCCGATAGCCTGATGTCCAAGGCAAACGCCGAGCATTGGTATTTTCCCTTTAAAATACTGAATAAGCTTAAGGCTAATGCCGGCTTCATTTGGCGTACACGGACCGGGGGAAATAATGATATGGTCCGGCCGCATATCTTCAATTTGCGCCAGAGTAACTTTATTATTACGAAAAACCCGGATATCCTCTCCCATTTCACCAAGGTATTGAACGAGATTATATACAAAGGAATCATAGTTGTCGATCATCACGATCATGCTGCATTCCTCCCGGCACTATTGTAACATAGCCTATAATTGCTACACAAATTCTGTTTGACCAAAAAATGAGGACGGCTCCATTATAAGCCGTCCTCATTGACTTTACAAGCTCTTACTTGTTGCGGGAATGGTAATGCGTATGGAGAAGTTCATGGGATTTATGGCTGAGAGGCTTGCCCAGGAATTCGTCATACAGGGCCTGTACAGCCGGATTTTTATGAGACTGGCGGATGGCTTTGTCACTGTCGATCTGATACAGGCCGGCCATCCGGGCTTCCTTAGTCGCCGCAGTTGTTCCCCAAGGTTGACCGCCGCCGCCGATGCAGCCGCCAGGGCAGCACATGATCTCAACAAATTGATAATCACATTCGCCTGCTTTGATTTTATCCAGAATCACTCTGGCGTTCTTCAGGCCATTGGCAATCGCAACTTTTACTTTTTTGCCCTCAAGGTCAACTTCCGCTTCTTTTACGCCGGTCAGACCGCGAATATCCTTAAAGTCAACATTGGCAAGCTCTTTGCCGGTAGCAACTTCATACACGGTACGCAGGGCGGCTTCCATAACGCCGCCGGATGTCCCGAAGATGACAGCCGCGCCTGTGGAAATACCGAGCGGCGCATCAAACTCTTCCTCGGCAAGCTGATTAAAATCAAAACCTGCCTGTTTGATCATCCGTGCCAGCTCGCGGGTAGTCAAAACAACATCTACGTCACGATAACCGCTGCTGTTCATTTCCGGACGGGCACTTTCATATTTTTTGGCCGTACAGGGCATAATGGAAACCGATACTATTTTGCCGGCGTCAATTCCCGCTTTTTGCGGATAATACGTTTTCGCCAGGGCGCCAAACATTTGTTGCGGCGATTTACAGCTCGATACGTTAGGCAGCAATTCCGGATAGAATGTCTCAACAAAGTTGATCCAGCCCGGGCTGCAGGAGGTAATCAGCGGCAAAGCACCGCCACTGCTCATTCTTGCCAGCAACTCATTGCCTTCTTCCATAATGGTCACGTCAGCGGAAAAGTCCGTATCAAATACTTTATCAAAGCCCAACCGGCGAAGAGCAGCTACCATCTTGCCGGTAGAGATGCTGCCGGGAGCCATGCCAAATTCCTCACCCAGGGCAACCCGCACTGCCGGCGCTACCTGGACTATGACATGTTTGTCCGCGTTGCCAAGGGCCTGCCATACTTTTTCGGTTTCATCTTTTTCGTAGAGTGCGCCTACCGGACAGACGGCTACGCACTGGCCGCAGTATACGCAGGTCGTCTCTTGCAAGGGGCGGTTAAAGGCGGTGGAAATTTCATATTCCACTGAGCGGTGCGCGGTGTTAATCGCGCCAACTGTCTGAACTTCCTGGCACATTTCGACACAGCGGCCGCATTTTACACATTTGGCCATATCACGGACAATGACGCCGCTCGCGTCTTCAATTGGCAACTGTTTGGGTTCGTTTTTAAACAGTGGCTTGCTGATGCCAAAGTCGCGCGCCAGTTGTTGCAATTCACAGCTTGTGCTTCTTACACATTTCAGGCAGTCTTGCGGGTGCTCCGCCAGGATAAGCTCCAGAACATCTTTTCTGGCTTGGCGGACAGTCGGACTGTTAGTGATAAATTCGGCTCCGTCCCATACTTCATTGCCGCAAGCGGTTTTTAGTTTTCTCTGACCCTTAACCTCAACTACGCAGATACGGCAGGTAGCACGTACTTTCAGGTCAGGATGGTAACATAAGACAGGAATGTTTACCCCCGCCATTTTGGCGGCATCCAGGATAAGTGTGGTTTCCGGGCAGGCTACAGGAATGCCGTCAATGGTTACATTTACGATTTTATTAGGATCTGATGCATGATGACCCATCACTACTCACCTCTTTCCTGTTCAGTAAAGCAGACTTTGGCCGGACATTGCTTATGCAGGTGATCTTCAAATTCCGCCTTGAAGAGCTTCCAGCAGGTATTTAAGGCAACTGCCGCCGATTGTCCCAGACCGCAGAAGGACGCGGTCGTCATCGTCCCAATCAAGCGTTTGAGAACAACCAAATCCTCCTGGGTAGCTTCTCCATCGGAAAGTTTGCTCAGAATGGCATAGATTTGCTTGTTACCTTCCCGGCAGGGGGTGCATTTGCCGCAGGATTCATGAATGAAGAACTCGGTTACGCCTTTGAGATAGTCAATCACACAAACATCTTCGTCCATTACGACCACAGCGCCTGAGCCTACACTTAAACCGGCGCCTTTGAGGGCTTTGTAACAATAGACTGTGTCAAGCTGGGTTTCATTGCCAATCGGGCCGGACTGACCACCCAGATGGAAGAATTTCAGTTTTTTGCCGCCCGGAATACCGCCGCCTAGCTCCGGATCGTAAATGGCGTCCCTTAGCGTAATCCCAAACGGAATTTCAAATACGCCGCGATTCACAACATTACCAGACAAGCAGATCAGTTTCGTACCACCGCTATCTTGGGTACCATAACTTAAGAACTTCTCGCCACCCTCTACTACGATGGTCGGAATGCTGGCAATGGACTCGACATTATTAACCAATGTCGGCATGAGGAACAAGCCAACTTCCGCCAGATGAGGCGGCTTAATGCGCGGACGACCGGCTTTGCCTTCAATGGAGTTCAACAGAGCGGAGTTTTCGCCGCATACATAGGCACCGGCACCGGTCATAATATGAATGTTGAATTCAAAATCAGTGCCCAGAATGTTCTTGCCAAGATAGCCGGCTGTAACGGCATGATCAATGGCGCTCTGGAAAACTCTTTGAATGGCCCGGTATTCACCGCGGATATAGATATAGCCGTCATGGGAACTAAACACATAACCGGCAATAATCATGCCTTCAATTACTCTAAGCGGGTCCTGTCCCAGCAGGATTTTATCTTTGAACGTTCCCGGCTCGCCTTCGTCGGCATTAATGACAATATATTTGGGAAACTCAGGAATTTCCAGCAACTGTTCCCATTTGGAACCGGCAGGATAGGCAGCACCGCCGCGACCTAACAATTTCGCTTTTTTAACTTCCTCAATGATTTCTGCCGCTTTCATGGTGAAAGCTTTTTTAAGTCCCTGGAAGCCGCCGGCTTTTACGTATTCTTCAACAGAATCCGGACTGATTACGCCACAATTACGGGAAATCAGTTTATTTATTTTTGACATGAGGACACCCCCCGGTAACTAGTAACAATTTCAGCTACCTTGTCTGCTGTCAGGTTGCCATAAACGTCGTCGCCAATCTTGGCTACCGGCCCAATGTCGCAGGCCCCAACACAACTGGTGTGCAGTAAGGTGAAGAGGTTGTCCGGCGTCGTCTGGCCCAGCTTAATGCCTAATTCTTCTTCAAACATTTTTACAACGGCATCGGCTTTGGTTACATGGCAGGGCGTACTCTTGCAAATCTCAATTACATATTTGCCTTTTGGCTCAATATTAAACATTGCGTAGAAGGTTAGTACATCGTGGACTTTGCTTATGGGTAGTTCTAATTCACGCGCAACGACTTCAGCCCACTCTTCGGCCACATAATTTTCTCCGGAAGCACACTGAATATCCAGTAAAATTGATAACAGCTGCTCTTTTTGCTTATCATACTTATTGATTATTCCCATGACTTGCTCATACTGCTTGACAATTCGTAATGCCTGGTCCTTGGTTACTTTTGAACAACACATTCTTGTTATCTCACCCTTTCTTTTGTTGCATTATTGATAAGCCAGCACATTAAGGATAGTAACAATAATTAATAGTATATGTCAAGCGTTTACTTTGTGAAAATTTGCTCAATTTAATTTATGTTAGCGTATGGAGTGCAACAATTAATAGAACTTAGGGTCAGCCAATTCTCGAGGCTGACCCGATAGTTCTCCCTAAGCTTATCCTTCTAAATCAGTGCTTAGCCAGATGACGGGAATGTCTTATCCCTATTCAACTTTGGGACGAGGCAGGAAACCTGCACCTTTAACGATTTCAGGCAATGCAGCCTCCCAGCCAACAGGCATGATATGAATACCAGCTACTCCCGGGATTGTCTTGAGCTGGTTGCACAATTCGATTGCCACTTGGATGCCTTCTTTCTTAGGATCCTCAGTTTTCTTCATGCGCTCAATCAAGCTGTCGGGAATTTCCATACCGGCAACGTCTTTTTTCATGTACTGCAAAGCTTTTACCGAACGCACCGGCAGAATACCGGCAGTAATCTTAGTTCTTTCATGAATACCGCGGTCAACGACCATTTCCATAAAGCGGGCAAACTTCTCCACATCGAAGATTGCCTGCGTTTGAATAAAATCAGCACCTGCGTTTACTTTCTTTTCAAGCCGGATGGCCCGGAATTCAAACGGATCGCCAAACGGATTTTCTACGGCACCGATAAAGAACCGTGGCTCATCGCTCTTAATGGCAACATCGGATAAAAATTTCTTTTCATCCCGCATTTTTTTAACCATCGAAATCAGTTGCACGGAGTCAACATCATACACATTCTTACTTGTCGGATGATTGCCAAAGGATTGGTGGTCACCGCTTAAGCACAAAACATCGCGGATTCCCAGGCTGTAGGCCCCGAGCAAATCGCTCTGCATAGCAATACGGTTCCTATCCCGGCAAGTCATCTGAATAATTGGGGTCCCGCCGCCCTTCATTACATGAATGCCGGCGGCAATACTGGACAAACGCACAATGGCCGTTTGGTTATCGGTTAGATTAAAGCCATCGACGATATCTTTCAACTCACCGGCATGATACTCCAAATCATGACCGTTCGCGTGTTGGGGGGGGCCAAGCTCGCCTGTTACCACAAAGTGGCCAAGCGAGTACAGTTTTTCCAGTTTACTATCTGTTTTTAAAATTGCTTTTTTATCAACTGCTTCGCTCATAACCGCACATCCTCCCTCACAATTTTGCGAGGACCGCCGTCTCTATTCTTCGACCAGTTTTTAGCCGGTAATACCTCTGTCATCAGGTCCAGACGCCCTTGGCCTTTTAGGCGGTCATAGATAAGCTGCCATGCACACGGAGTATCCTTGCTGACTTCGCATACCCCGTTCTGCGAACCGCCGCACGGACCGTTTAACAGGCTCTTGGAACAGCGGATGATCGGACAAACGCCACCGGTTTTGGCAAGCACACACTCGCCACACAGCATGCAACGTTCTTCCCAGACACCATGTTCAATAGCGGCACCGGCAAATTTAGTATTTTGGCCTGGTACAAAGATGATCTCAGGATAATTCTCAGCCATGAACTGTACGCCAACACCGCAAGCCATGGAAACAACAACATCAACATCCTTGAGATGCTCTTTAAACCTGACCACATATTCAGGATCACATTGACGCTCATACGTAGCTGTTTCAATCTGCACAGGCTGACCGTCAACTTCCATTTTCATACGCAGGGCACTAGCCAATATATCGGTTTCTTTCTGACCGCCGGACAAACAGACAGTAACGCAACCGCCGCAACCGGCAACCAATACTTTTTTCACGCCTTTTATGGCTTTAATTGAATCAGCAATTTCTTCAATCGGCTTGATTTCTGCAACTATCATATCGCTTGACTCGTCTCCTTTCTAGGCCTTCCGGGCCTTAAGCGGACTCGGACCTAATTTCTCAAGCAGTCCGGCCATCTCCCGGGCGATATGGGCGAATCGCGGACCGTGAGTTCCGGATACGTTGTACATAACCAACCGTTCTCCGCCAACTCCCACTTGATCCAGTATTTCTTGTATGTGCTCCAAACGTTTCCGGGCACGTAAGCTACCTTTCACGTTCATGCACTCATGTTCAGGACAGCCAGCGACAAATACAGCGTCAGCGCCTTTTTCAAACGCTTCTAACAGCAATCTGCCATCAACTTTACCAGCACAAGGTAATTCAATGGTTTCGATTGTAACGTTAACATCGGCTGGTGGGCCAAGATCAGAAGTAATCAATGCACACATGCGGCAAACAAAGCCAACAACCTTACCATCACTCATCTACCCCACCTCCGTTAACGCAGTCTTAACCCGGGCAAGTACCTCATCATCCTGGTAATGATGTACAAAAATAGCCTTATTCGGGCATTCAGATGCACACATACCACAGCCACGACAGTCAGCAGGCGGAATGTAGGCAGCGCCCATTTGCTTTTTCTCGCGAGTGATTTGCGGAATACCATACGGACATGTCCGTACACAAGTTAAGCAGGCAGCACATTTTTCCCATTCAACTTCAGCCACCATGCCCCCCATCATCAGCATAGGCTGAGCTAAAATACGGGCTGCACGGCCGGCTACCCCCTTGGCCTGAGTCAAACATTCCACAACTGATTTCGGGCCATGGGCTGCACCGGTAATGAAGATGCCGCCCCCAGGGAAGGCAATTGTGCCAAAGTTAGAATGCGTCTCCGACAGGAAGCCGTCGGCGTTTACCTGGATTTTAAACAAATCAGCTAGCTGACCGGCTGCCGGCGACGCCGTTTGTGCCACTGCCAAAATGACCTGATCAGGCCTTATGTCCAGTTCAAGCCCAGATTGGGGATCTTTAACCTTCATAGTCAAGTTGCCAGCACTATCTTTTTGCAACACCGGTTTATCAGCTTCTTCATAATGCACAAATACCACGCCTGCTTTGCGTGCTTCACGGTATTTCAGTTCAAGATAACCGGGAGTACGGATGTCACGCGACAAAACATATACGTTAGCATCAGGATTTTGTTCCTTGATCTTAGTCGCCGCATAAACCGTTTCCGCGCAGCAAGTGCGGCTGCAGTATTTATGTTCCTCGTTCCGGGAACCAACGCATTGTATGAAGACATAAGTTGACTCGCCTGTCCCCGGTAAACGTCCGTCTGCCAAGCGGTGCATGGCTTCAGGGCCGGTAATAACCCGTTGGTCCTGACCATATAAATATTCGGTTGGCGTATAGGCAGTCGTACCTGTAGACAGAATCACTACACCATGTTCAATTTTTCTAGTTGTCTTACCTTGTTCGGTAGCAACCGTTGTAACAAACTGTCCTTGGCGGCCTTTAAAATCGACGACTTCGGAATTAAGCAAAACCTCAATCTTATCGTTTTTCTCAACCTGTTTTTCCAAATTCTCAATAGTTGCCTTGAGATCCTGAGTTTCCAGGCTGCCGGTAAGATCGCGGACATATCCCCCAAGAACAGTGTTTTTCTCAACCAGCGTACAACCAAACCCACGGTCGGCCAAAGCCAAAGCGGTAGCCATACCGGACACACCGCCCCCCACAATGAGAGCGTACGGCACAACAGTCTCCGCATGCCATTTAAGCGGCTTATATGTTGTTACATCGCTCACTGCCCGGGTAACAATTTGGTTGGCAGCGCCAGATGCTTTATCCGGATTATCATCCCATGCTTTCAGCGGTACGGTGGCCATTTCCACAAGCATCCGGTTTAAACCGGCAGCCTGTACTGTTTCTTGGAATAGATTCAAATTATGTTTAAGAACGCAAGGTGCGACAACAATACGATTTAGTCCCTGCGTAGCAATGAGTTTTTGTATTTTCGCTATAGCCTCAGGCTGGCATACTGCTTGGTCGCATTCAACAATAGATACTCCCGGTAGTTTTTGGGCTGTTTCCGCAACAGCATTGCTATCCGCTCCCATAGCTGCCAAGCCGCCTTTACAGAGGAATATCCCTACCCGGACAGGTTCTTTGCTGATATCACGTTCCGGTACCGGTTTGCGCGCCGGACGACCTTCCGGTTTTCCCAACGCCCGGGCTGTTGCCGCCGCAGCGGCACTTGCCAGTGCCATAGTCTCAGGAACATCCAGCGGTCCTTGGCTGCCGCCCACCGAAAATACCCCAGGGCGTTTGGTAACTACCGGATCAAGCGGATCGGCCTGTACAAAACCGAAATCATTGAGCGGCACCCGCAATATTCCGGCCGTTTCTTGTAAACGTGCAGACGGACGAATACCTGTCGCCAAGACAACCAGGTCAAAATCTTCTTCAACCGGTTTAGTGGCCGCAGCATAATTAATTGACAGTTTTTCAGTTACAGGATCTTCTTTAACTTCAGAAATCATAGTGCGAACATAGCGAGTACCTAACTCCTGAGCTCGCGATAAAAAGGTATCAAAATTTTTGCCGCATGCCCGTAAATCAAGATAGAAAACCGTTACATCTGTTTTGGGAGCAAATTCTTTGGCTAATATTGCTTCTTTGGCGGTAAACATACAGCAGATTGCCGAACAGTATTCCCCTTTGGACACGACATCCCGGGAGCCCACACACTGTATAAACGCAATCTTTTCTGCACATTTTCCGTCCGATGGCCGCCTAATACATTCTGAGCGATAACGGCTTTCGGATAAGAGATGCTCAAATTCTAAGCTGGTAACAACATTTTTATAGTACCCGTATCCTAATTCTCCTTTTTGGGAGACGTCATACATGCTGAAACCGGCTGCCAGAATAACCGCTCCGACGACAAGTTTTTGGGTAAGCTTGCCGGCTTGGGCATCACTGATGGTAGCCTGGAAGTGACCTACATCCCCTTGTAGTTCGACCAGCTTGCTACTGGTATAAATGTGCACAAGTGGATTATTAGTGGCGCGGGTAATGAGCGAACCCAGCACCGTACTGGATGCATGAAGATTCCCCCCCAAATACAAAGCAGAAATATTCACCTGATCTCCCCAGACACAAGCATTCTGCTTGTCTTTATCGGAAGAATCGATTAATTTCCCACCAAGATTTGCTTCATCTGTTACCAAATGAACAGGATATCCTGCCCCAGCTAATTCCAGAGCCGCCTGCAGACCGGCAATGCCACCGCCAATAACGAGCACATCCCTTTGCATGGCTCTCACTGCCTTTCGCTAAAATATCATATTTCGCCATCATTACATAGCTGTATAACCAGAGAGAAACCGGACATAGCTATATAATAGTTCTGCCGGTTTCTCTAAAACGGTTACAACAGGTGCAATGATGTCAAGAGCGGTATGGGATCAATTATATGTTTCTTCATCCATTTTTTTGCTTCCGGATGCCCAAAGCTAATTCCTAGCAATTCGGTGAAGAAAAATATGGGTATAGGTTTTTCAATTTCTTTCTGCCTGGTGTCCAAGGTCATCTGACACAGCGGGCAAGCAGTAACGATCGCGTCAGCATCTGCCCGTTGCGCTGCAGTTACCAGTTTTTTAGTTATTTCATAAACGACGTCAGTACGAGGCACTGTCAAGCTGCCACCGCAGCAATCCGTTTTATAGGACCATCGTTTTACATCGGCTCCGGTCATTTTCATCAGTTTATCCATAGCTTGCGGCTGTTCAACATCATCAAAGGCTACGTAAGTAGGCCTTGTCAGCAGACAACCGTAATAAGGAACAACTTTAAGGCCTGTGAGCGGCTTCTTAACTTCCGGCTCAACTCTGCCGATAATCTCTTTCCTCATGATAACTTCCAGCGGATGGGTAACATGAACCGTAGCATTATAGGCGGCCCCCATGATACCTTTCAGTTCTTCGTTAGCATCTTTTGCTTCCGGAGTACCTTCACGCACATAGTGATCAGCAGCCTTTACAAGGTTATAGCAGGCAGCACATGGCAAAACAAGTTCTTTTTGCTGTTCGGCTTCAGCAATGACTAAATTTCTCAGCGGCAAAGCAAGTGCAAGAAAACGGTCAGTCGAGTGGCCGGCAGTGGCTCCACAGCAATTCCATTCCGGGAGTTCAGTCAGTTCAAACCCCAAGGCATCAAATACAGCCTCTGTGGCCATATTATATTCTTTGGCTGTGGAGTGTAGCGAACATCCTGGGTAATAGCCTAATTTCATGTCGCCTTTTTCTCCTTTGCTCTCTTGAAAATTTTCTTAATTTCGCCCTTACGCCGCTTGAGGGCATTATGAGGCAAAAATGGCATCTTACCCCGCTTTGTCATTTCTTTGCCGAGATCCATGTCTGCAAAAAAATCGCCTGTACAGAACTTGTAAAGCCCCATAAGTCCAACTTCATAGTTACGACCCTCGCCGCCGATTATGGGGAACCCTTTCATGGAATCAAGAAACAATTCGTAAAATAATTTGACATTGTAATGGCTGGCCGGAATTTTATCTTCGGCAATGGTTTCCATTTTAATGGTATCCATAACCTTAGAGGTATCAATACCGTTCGGACACCTTACGGCGCAAGTCTTACAGCCAACGCACAGCCAAGGAGTATTGGATTTAAACACCTTATCCTTTTCTCCCAGCTGAATCATGCGCAATATTTCGTAATTGTTATGATCCATGGCAAAATTTATCGGGCAGCCACCGGCACACTTCATGCAATGATAGCATGAGCTAATTGGCTGATGAGATTTTTCTTCGATTTCCTGGCAGAAAGAAGTTTTCCCTTTACTGGGTTGATTTACCGTTGACATCATTGACCTCCTTTCCTGGGCGTAAACCCAGCGGTATTACCGCTGTCTGAACACCTTAGCGTAGGAGTCACAGTAAATATCTTGGTTAAGGATTAAGCGGGCAGTTGCAATAGCATCAACCAACGCTTCGTCATTAGCATCACAAATAGCGGAATCCAAGCCAGCAGTCATGGCCATTACGGCAAAAGTGCGGTTAATAATCGAACGATGCGGGCTTTTTTGCGAAATATTGGAAAGACCAACCGTAGTTTTGGGAGGAGGATTGGAAATCATTTTGATTTGGCGAATGGTCTCTAAAGCTTCAACGCCATGTTCCTGTGCCACGTTAACTGGTAAAATGATCGGGTCAATAAACAGATTATCCGGCTGCAAACCATATGCTTCCGCATTGGCGACAAATTCCATAGCCATAGCCACACGGTCATCAGCACTCTTAGGAATACCAACTTTGTTGATGCACAAGCAAACAACATCGGCTTGATATTTTGCTGCCATTGGAAAAACTCGGTCGATTTTTTCTTGCTCGCAACCGATAGAGTTAATTAATGCGCCTGGTTTTCCATAAACTTCCAAGGCTTTTTCCATAGCGTCATAGTTAGTGGTATCAATTGCCAGTGGCAAATCAGTGCATTCTTTTAAAACACTGACCATCCAAGGGAGGTCAACAGTTTGATCTTCGGAGTTAGGTCCGGTGTTTACGTCAAGGTAATGCGCGCCGCCTGCTTTTTGTTTGGCAGCCCACTCTTGTAGCGGCTTCGGGTCATGCTCCCGAATAGCCACACCGATATCCTTGAACATACCATTAATTCTTTCGCCAATGATAAGCATTAATAAAATCCTCCTCGATAATATTATTTTTTGGGGGAACTTTTATATCTAATCTAATTTAAGAAAGGTTACTAGAAGCTAGCGATAATGACATGTTTAGATTTCAGGTTTAATCATTAATTGTTCAGCATTTTTCTTAACAAGACGAACGGCTTCCGGATGACGAAGTACCATGATGTGTGCACCGCCCTGTAAGAGACCGGCAGCAGTCATAGCTTCCCAAAGGATAGCGCGTTCTCCCTGGTCGCCCCAATTCGGGAAATCTGCTTCCAAAGCATTAGCTTCTTTAGCACGCCATGCCTCATGACCAATTTGGCAAATAACAGGTTGGGACAGCATTTTGTCGCCCTGCAGAGCGCCCAGACGGCCACGTTCAAGAATGGAATACGTATACTCAATACCATAACCCAGAGCAGCAGTAGCCGGGTCAATAATGACATTTTCCGGGGCTAAGCCTAACTCGGAAATAAGAATGTTGAGCTGTTTACAAATGTTGATATCCAGTGGGCTTTGCGCCAGTACTTTATGCTTGTGAACCATAGCGGCAGCAGCAACCGACTTATAGCTGTCCTGTTTAGCTAAACCAATTAACAGGTTTTCACCAGCAGCAGCTTCAGCAACAACCGGTAAAACGGCGTTATCTTTTTCTTCTTCGCCGCAACCAACAACGATAAGAGGAACACCAACAGCAGCGAGTACATCTTTAACAACCTTAGCGCACTCTTCCGGGCTCTTATTGCCGTTATCAGGATGAGCACCGTTAAGTTTAATATAGATTAAATCAGCGCCGAATTCTACACATTTTTTTGCCCAGGCAACCGGATTATCCATAACATCGGCATATACTTCTTTCAGGAACGGATGCCAATCTGGTTTAATATCTTCGATTTCCATTGCAATAACGGGTTTTAAAGGCATATCTCCTTCAAAATGGAGAAACGGCATCGTGGAATCGCCGCCAACGGTTACAGTGCTGGTCCGAGTACCACCTTGCTCCTTGGTTGCACCAAGGGTAACGGTATTGATTTTACCGGAATATCTTTCTTTCAACATATTAGTTGCCATAGTTACGCTCCTTCCAAACATTTAGATTTGCACTTCTTTACAAATGGCGTTAACCGCCTGCACAGCCGCTGAATTATCAGGTAAATCAAATAGCGGCTGGCTCAATAAATCAAATTTGGCTACCTGAGGATCATAGGGAATGATACCAATCAGTTTTAGACCGGTTTTATCGATTTCGCCCTGTAAAGCGGTAATATCCTCGTCATGCTGCGTTTTGGTCAAAATCAAATAAATGTTCTTTACATTTGATTTAAGTGTATCCACAAGATGACGAACACGGCCTGCCGAACGAATACTGCGAGCCGAAGCATCGCTGATTACAAACATATAATCAATATCCTGAGTTACTCGGCGGCTGATGTGCTCCATGCCAGCCTCATTATCCATGAGTACATAACCGTAATTTTTGCCGAGTTTATCCATATAGCCTTTCAGGAGGTTGTTAGGAAAACAATAGCAACCTGGACCTTCAGGACCGCCCATCACCAGCATATCAACATAATCTGATTCAACCAATGATGATTGGAGTTTATACTCAATATATGTTTCCTGGGTCATACCAGCAGGAATATTTTTGGGATCCTTGGTACTGGTTAGCAACTCAGAGATTGTTTGTTCAACCTCCATCCCCAGTGCTTCATTCAAGTTGGCGTTGGCATCTGCGTCAACTGCCAGAATGGAGCCCTTATTGTTTTTAACCAAATAACGGATCAGTAACGCAGTAAAAGTTGTTTTACCGGTACCGCCTTTTCCTGCCACTGCAATTTGTTTTGCCATGTCTTAAAACTCCTTTCCCTGCACCCAAAATCAGTATACTAAAGACTGACATTGGGGAATAAAGTTAAATCAGTATGTGGAATAAACAAGGATGAGACAAATTCATCCATAAACAGATTGCCAACCGATAATTCAATATACGTCATTTTACCTGCCAGATTATTAGCTTCCTGCCAAGCTTCCTGCGACAACAGGGCCATACAGGCTCCTTTTGCCGAGGTATTGCCGACATACTTGTACTTTTCTACAGGTATATCAGGCAACAGCCCAATGGCAATTGCGTCAGGAATATTGAGATAGTTGCCAAATCCGCCTGCCACATAAATATTCTCGATTCCATCAAGCTCAAAACCGACTACATTTAAAAGTGTGCGAATTCCGGCAAATACCGCGCCTTTTGCTCTGAGCAGATTTTTGACATCAGCCTCACTAATAATGATATCACGATTGATATCTGTATCTTCACGCCAAACAAGAACAAACTCAGGTCCTGCCTCACCAATGCGCATCCGTTCAGTTGGCAGGTTGGTTTGAAACTTGCCGGCCCGGTCAATGACGCCGGAACACCTTAACTTAGCCAAGCAGTCGATAAGGCCTGAACCGCAGATACCAACAGGCTTACCATTATTAATAGTCGTATAGGAAATTTCATAGGTTTGAGGATCTATTTCCAGCCGTTCAATAGCGCCATGCATAGCCCTCATACCAAACGTAATGCCTGAGCCTTCGAATGCCGGACCAGCGGAACAGGAACAGGTTACCAACCAATCGCCGGCCCCTAATACCATTTCACCATTGGTACCGATATCAATCAGGAGGGATATCGGTGCATCTTCGTTGCCCATCTTGGTAAATAAAGTACCGGAAACGATATCACCGCCGACATAACTGGCAACTGACGGATAACTGAACACTAAAGCGTCAGGATGTAATCTCAGCCCTAATTCCTTAGATTTTACAACCGGATAGAAGTTAGTCGTCGGAATATAGGGCTCCAAGCGAATAAACTTAGGATTAATTCCCAGGAATAAATGCGCCATGGTGGTATTGCCGGCTGTCATCATTACGCGGATATCAGTTTCTTTGATATGACGCTGTTTGACCAATAAATCCATAATCAAGGTATTAATGGTGTCAATAATACTTTGATGAACGGTTTGCAGGCCATCTTGTTCTTCAACAGCATAGACAATACGGCTGATGACATCATCACCAAAACGGGCCTGACGATTATGCGTACCTGCAGTATCCACCACTCTGCCTTTTTCAAGGTCAAGCAGGTAAGCGACTACTGTCGTCGTACCAATATCAACAGCAATACCGTAAAGCGGCTGATGGGCGTGTCCAGGCTCAATGGCAATTATTTCAGCCTTGCCGCCAATCTCAGATAGCAATACAGTAACTTTAAACTGGGCCGTCCGCAGGATCTCCCCCAAATTCCGAACAAGCGGGAGAGGAATTTGAATATCCGTACATTTAATTTCTTTCTTTAGAGCCATGGTCAACCGGTTAAGGTCATCACGGTTATCTTGCAGGGAAGCTGCAGGCAGAGTTAGGCGGACACGTTTACAAAGTGGCTTAAGCGGATAGCCGTTAAGCGGGCTTTCTTGTTTTTCCAGAAGCAGTTCTTTAAGCTGCCACACACGCAACAAATAATTACTTAAGGCATCCGAAATACCCTCGCCTATTGAGGAACGTTCCACTAGCACCTGATGTTTGGTCAGCGCTGAAGTTTGGGGTATTTCGACAACCAAATCCTCATCCTGAACCAAACTCTGGCAGGCAAGATTAAAGCCTTTCTCGGCAATTCTTGTTGCTAAATGACTGTCTCTTCTGGCTTTTACACTGCCACTCTGAATCTTAACCGCACATTTGCCGCATGTACCGTCACCACCGCAAGGAGCTTTTATCTCGACGTTTGCTTTGCTTGCGGCAGTAAGCAGGTCAGTTCCCGGCTCTACCTCTACTTTAACTCCTGCGGGAAGAAATGTTACAAACCGTTTGTTCATCCTTAACTACCCTCCTGACTAGTTGAACCAAGGCTGCTGTTATCTTGTTTCAGGCAACACAATTATATGCTGGTCTTACTTCATAAGTTGGGGGTAATTAGCTTTGGCGAAAGCCGGAATACCAACTGCTTCTTGTGGTCCAACAATTACGTTATAGCTGGAAATTTCTTTCAATTTGCCGCTAATAATGGCAACATATCCAGGAATAACAATACTGTTGTGGTTAACTTTGTCCATAACGCCTGAGTTTTTAACAAATTCATAAATAGGCTCGGCAACAAATTTACCTGATGCCCAACCAGTAAGAACGGAGGAACCGTCAGTATCAACAGCTACAATATAACCGGGGATTTTGCTGCCGACAACTTCGCCTTCAACGGCAAAGTAGGTAAGAGCAAAGTTAGTGCAAACATATACCGGACAATCAGGAGTAACATCGCCGATCTCGTACACTTTGCCTTCAACAGCCATTGGTTTTTGCGGGTCAGTGTAGACGTTCATGCGCCATGCCATCAGCGGCAGTAAATGATGTTTTTCATCCGCTTTCATGCAGATGATGCTGGCATATTTAGCAACATAAGTAGCAGCTTCTACTACTTCTTCTTTAGCATCAGTAGCTAATGTGCAAGCAAGCATCGGATAGCCGAACGGACGGAATTTTTTCTTAATGGCCAGACGACGGGCGTTAACCATTTCAGCAAGCGTTTTGGCTTGGGCAGTATTGCCAAAGTCAAGTACCAGTTCTTTGTATTCTTTCGCTACTTTTTCTACTAAAGCAGCAGTATCATCAAGACCGTTGCCTTTTACTACAACCGGGCAATTGTTGGCTTTAGCAAGGGCTACAACCTTTTCCCAGTTTTCAGCAGTAGCGGCATGAATAAGCGGCTTCTTAGCAGCTACGGCAGGAACAGCAGCTTCCAGAGCAGCAAGGTCACCGGCCAGCAGCAGAGCAAATTTAGCTTTAGCAGCTACGGCTTCAACAGCAGCTTTAAACTTGGCGGCATCTTTGGAGCAGTTAGTAACAGCGACCATTTGAATAGCCACTTGTTGACCAACACGATCCATTACCAGTCCATTAATTTTTTCAATCTTAGCGTCCAGTTCTGCGCCGGACAAAGTATCGGAAATCTGAATAGCTAATGCAGTAGGATGATAGAAAGTTTTATCATGACGGAAGAGGACGGTTTCGTCACCCATTACAACTTCTTGTTCACCAACACCAACTTTTACAGTTTTTACAGGCGGTGCAGTGGCTGCGCCTAAAAATTCTTTAGCAGCCTCAGATGCATGCGGGCACATGTCAAGGGATGCTTTACCGTTTGCCATTGCCATAGCAAAAGCCAGGCAGGTAGGTGAACCGCACTCTTTACAGTTTGTTTTGGGTAGTTGTTTGAAAATATCCAAACCTGTTAACGCCATTTTCTCTTCTCCTTTCGAATATAAAAACTCAAAATAAATTATAAGAAGCGGGGGCACATTTGAATACTAAAAATTAAATTCTCATAATGTGCCCCGCATTCCTCCTTAAAAGAGTAACAAATTACATTACATCATCGGATCCATTTTCAGAGCCGGATGTTGTTTTTCTTCCAGGAACGGCAGAATTTCGTCCTCAGTGGTGCCTACAGTTTCGTCAGCAATCTTATCAACAAAATCTGCGCCCAGACCTTCATGTTCTGCAGCGTCAATAAGGTCTTGACCTAAGAATTCTTTGAGTTCTTTCGGCATCCAGACAAGACGGGCTAGGCCACCGTCGGCTTTGATAAACTTTTTACTGGTAATGTACCGACGACCGAGACCCATGAAACCAGGAGTTTGCATACCGCCGCCGCAAGTGCCGGCCAAAGCGGAGAAGGTCATGCCGCAAGGAGTTTCGCCACCATGTTCACGCGTGGTGATCATGATGCCGTTACACATCGGTAATATTGCCATTATCGCCTCAAAACATCCGCAAGATGTCATCGGGTTTTCCATAAGAGTATAGAAGTTTACGGCTTCGACCGTGTTGTGGGAATTAGCATAAATGAAGTCATTCAGGTTTTTCCACTGGCCTTTTTCAGTATCAAGGCATTCGCCTTTGTCAATCGGCTGATTAGGGCCAAGCGGATTGATTTCGTTCGAAGCTTTGGCGTCAAGCCAGCTAACAGCACCGCATAAGCCTAAGCGTTCCGGCGATACGACACACACATGGTTTGGTGCAAAGGACTGACAGAGCGTACAAGAATAATATGTTTCAACATCATCAGTAAGGCCTTTGAGGCGAGCGTCACGGGCGGCATATTTTTCAATAGCGATCTTGATTTTGTCTTCGATAACTTCTTTATCAGTAATAATGGTAACTTGTACCCGGTCAACGATAGCGGGGAAATCGGATTTGAATTTCGCAATCAGGATTTCGCCGAAGTCTCTAATTTTGAAACCGGCAGCATGGGCATTTTTGCCGATACGCACCCACATCATATTACGCTGGGCTACGTGCCACAAACCTTCGCCATAGTTCAGGTTGTAGTGAATGCGGCGTTCAAGTACGCCTTCGAAGTCTTCCTGCATTTTACGGCCATAGATATCAACCATAAAGCCAAGCGGGAATATACTACCTTCCGGCATTTCATCAATTTCCGGTCCGATCACTTCGATCTTACCGTCTTCTACTTCATCAACGCCACACATCCGCACAAGCTCGAAGCTGGTGGAACGGCCGCCGCCAAACTCAACATAAGCGTCTTTCTTACGGATGGTTTCACCTTCGAAAGCAGGTCCAATGGTGATCGGTACAGGGATATCAACAATTTTCAGTTTAATGCCGCGCAATTCCAGACCAAGTTTGACAATTTTTTCGTAGTCTGGTTCGGATTGATACCAGTCGGGAATCTCTTCGGCTACCGGCTGATCGGTAACGGTCGGGAAGCCCATGAACATCGCGCCGAATTCGGCAGCATATTTAACAACATCATTAGGTCCAAGCTGAATCACAAACGCAAATACGCGTTTTGCCTGATATTCAATCGCCCGTTCCCGCTGACCGGCAGGAATACCGCCGAAAGCCAGACCGGCACGGAAAGCAAAGTTAACGGCATGGATAACCTGGGTAAAGTTGCCCAGCGGGAAGGTTATGAACTCTGCACCGATTTTTACGTTTTCTTCGATACATTGTTCAATAACTTCGTTAACCAGGAAGATCATGATGCCTTTGGCTTGCAGGTCTTTCACCATTTTAGCCGTAGATTTGCTGTCTTTACCTTTACCTACGATTACGGCAACACCAGGGATGGTTTGGTCAACCAACGGTACGCCGAATTTACGCAGAATCGGGTCGGGAACAAAACCACAATACGGATATTGATCAGGCTTTACGCCTTTAAGATAACGCAGCGCTTCGATAATTTCAGCAGCATACAGAGTTGCTTCACCGTTCAGTTTAGCATTTTCTAAGGTTAATTCCTCTTTGATGTTAGTAGTCCGGATTCTATTAAGAATCGGAGCAAGATCACCGATTGTATTTACTTCTTCACCGCTTAAGGCAGTAATTACCGGCAGTCTGTAAGCAGTATCAGGATATTTAACCGGGCAGTCAGCACCATGTACCTTGATGGCTTTCGCCAGAAGAATTTCCGCATAGCTGGTAGCTGTGACAGCACCTTCATAAGCGCCTTTAAAAAGCTCCATAGACATATTGTTTTTCGTCCTCCTTCATAGAGTCAATTTCTCAATATTAAACGGTAGCTATTGGATTTGAAACGTTCCTATTATTTGCTAGCTTCCCTTGCATCACGGGCTTTTTTACGCATAGCATTCTTCCAATTACGTTCTTCGAGAATTTCAACCATTCTTGCTGAAGCTTTATGAGCATCAGGCTCCCAGAAGAAGAAACCGCCAAATACATCTTCAGCAATTTTGGTAACAACATCATTAACAAGTTGGCTGCCAACAGTCGGAGCTATAACACCAACATGTGTCGGATTACCATAAGCAACATTCCAAGCACCGATAGCAACTGCCTTTTCAGACATAGCTTCCGGAGCACTAACAACAAAAGGAATATCAGCGTTATCAACGCCCATTTCGTTTGCCATAGCGGTAGCAAAATCCTGAACACGGCTGTTGTCAACACAAGAACCCATGTGGAACATCAACGGCAATTCAGCTGTTAAACCTGCTGCGGCATTCAACCGGGCATGGAATTTTTTCAGACCTTCCCCTGCATATTTTTTCACAGCTTCGCCATTCATCAAACCAGCTAAAGCATGTGCCTGAGCAGAGCAGCCGGTAGCTAGCAACAATACGTCATTTTTCGCCAATTCCTGAGCAATAGTGGTATGGTTAAAGTCATGAGTACCTTTCAGGTTATTACACCCAATAAGAGCGGCAACACCTTTAATTTCACCAGCGGCGATAGCATCGGTAACAACTTTCATCGGAGACTCAGGATTGATTTTTTTAAATATATTATACATTGCTTCCAGACTGAAACCTGCAACAACAGTATTCCTAATATTAGGAATGCAAACTTTATCTTTATCACGATTCTTAAAGGCTTCAATTGCCAAGCGAATGATTTTCTTGGCGCTATCCATTGCGTGCTGCTCGTCAAATGCAAAATGATAAGCACCAGGAATCTTCATAATAGGCATAGTCGTAACGATCTTAGTATGGAAGCACTCAGCAGCAGTACGTATGCTAGGCATAATGCACTGAACGTCAACAACCATTGCATCCATAGCGCCTGTCATAATGGCCAATTCTTGCGTACTAAAGTTAGTGGCGATAGGCACGCCTTCACGCATCAATACTTCATTACCAGTACAGCAAATACCAACCAAATTAACACCAGCAGCACCGGCAGCTTTTGCCTCTTCCTGCATCTCTTTAGCAGCAGTAACAACTACTTGACTAAGGAGCGGGTTATGACCATGGAGGGCAATATTAACTTTATCTGCTTTAATAGCGCCTAGATTTGCCTCAGTAACAACAGGAACACCAGTCCCAAACAGAATATCCGACAAGTCAGTAGCAAGATGTTCACCGGCAACATCACTAAGAGCAGCCTTTAAGCCGCCAAAGATAATGTTTACCGGGTCAGCGTCAACCCCGATATGGGTTTGGTGCAATAATTTGGCCAAGCTAAGGTTGATACCGCTAGGCATAATAGTAGTATCACGGAACTTTTGATTTCTTGTCTCATTAGAGAATTTAGTGATCCAGGTAAGTTCCTTAGATTCATCAACTTCGGCAAACTCTTGCAACGCAAGCATGGCAACATCTTTAGCAATTGCCATTATATCGCGGCCTTCAGTCTCAACACCAATTTGTTTGGCGACTCGCATAAGTTTATCAGTATCTGTAATTTTATAATCTTTAACTTTGCCTTCCGCAACATGCAGGAAAGTCTCGGCAATTTCCCGGCCATGGTCGGAGTGAGCTGCTGCGCCACCGGCAATATAGCGAACGGTGTTACGGGCAACGATTGTGTAATCCATAGCGCCACAAACGCCTTTGTTGCCACCAGGTTTCTTGGGCAGAATACGGCAAGGGCCTTGCAGACAGATACGGCAGCAGATACCAGTATTACCGAAGGTACAACGAGGCTCTTGGGCTTTGGCGCGGTCAAATGTTGTTAAAAAGCCAATTTCTTTGGCTTTATCCAGCATCTGGGTGGCTGCCACGTCGATTGTTTTGTATTCGGACATTCTTCTTTTCCTCCCTATGTTCATCATAGTTGTTTTTCACTTGAGTCTACTTACAAGGAGCTTAGCTAGCAGAGTTGGATCATGAGGATTTTTTCACAAACTCTATCTGCAGGTATTCGCCCTTGAGTGGACGAATACCTGCAAATTTAAACTACAATTTTGAAAAAATTTTCACATGTCTAAGCAATTTTTTATTATTACTTAGAACAGGCCGCTAACCTTACCGGTATTCACATCAACATCAATGCGGCGGTAAGCAGGATCAGAGCTGGTTCCTGGCATTAAGCTGATTGCGCCGGCCATCGGGCAGAGGAATTTAGCGCCGCCATAGACCAGAACGTCGCGGATTGGCAGTCTCCAGCCTTTCGGAACACCTTTCCAGGTAGGTTCATGCGATAAGGATAGGTGACTCTTAACCATCATGGTGCAATAATCAGCATATTTCGGATCAGCTTCGAATCTTTGGGCTTTTTCCTGAGCCAGCGGCGCCCAGTCAACGCCGTCAGCACCATAGACTTCCTTGGCAATCATTTCTACGCGTTGACGCAGCGGCATTTCCAGCGGATACAGATACTTAAAGTTAACTTCTTCTTTACAGGCATCCATAACAGCGTCAGCCAAATCAAGCGCACCGTCGCCGCCTTTGAGCCAATGCTGGGAAACCGCAGCACGGGCACCGGCCTGTTCGGCGATTCTCTTAACCAAAGCATGTTCGGCCGGCGTATCGGTGTAGAACGCATTAATACATACTACCGGTTTGATTCCGGATTTTTTGATCATGTTGATCAAATGTACCATGTTTTCGCAGCCTTTTTCGAGCAGGCCCAGGTTTTCCTTGGTATATTCGTCAGGCAACGGACGGCCCGGTATAACGGTAGGTCCACCACCATGCATCTTGAGCGCGCGCACGGTAGCTACCAGGATCGATACATTGGGTTTGAGTCCGCTCAGGCGGCATTTAACGTTCCAGAATTTCTCGAAGCCGATATCAGCAGCAAAACCGGACTCTG
>NZ_FNAM01000010.1 GCF_900101845.1 Sporomusa acidovorans
ACGTAAAAAGCGGCAAAAAAGCAGAGGCGGAAATTCGTTTGTATATTACGAGTATGAAAGGCACTATCGAAGAAATTGCCCAAGCTTCCCGGTCGCACTGGGGAATTGAAAATAATTTACACTGGGTGTTGGACGTTGGGTTTCGAGAAGATCAGTGGCAGACGCGAATGAATATCGAGGCGGCAAATTTATCACAATTGAGGAGACTGTCGGCAAATTTGTTGAAGTTAGAATCTGATTATAATGCCTCTATTCAGCGCAAGCGCTATCGTTGCTCGCTAGACCCTGACTATATGGACAAAGTCCTTTTTAATCCCTGCCTTTTTTCATGAACATGCCCTGGTTGGCAATTACTTTAATTATCATACTTGGAGGAATCTGCAGCTTAGTGTCGAAAAGAGAATAGTTCACTCAATAAACCGAGCCTGAACTGCCCCGCAGTCAGGAATGGAGGTATATCGATGTCAAATTTGATGGCTATCATCCTGGCAGCCGGCAAAGGCACCCGGATGAAATCAGCCTTGCCCAAGGTGCTTCACCAGGTAGGTGGTAAGCCTATGGTCCGGCAAGTGCTGGATGCGGCTGCATTCGCCGGAGCAGATAAGAAGGTTGTTGTAATTGGCTTCGGTGCACAAACTGTAGCTGAGGCATTAGCCGGTCAGGCTGAGTTTGTTGTTCAGACTGAGCAGCTGGGAACCGGGCATGCAGTTATGCAAGCCAAGAAACAATTGGCGGCTTTTGCGGGTACCGTAATGGTATTGTGCGGTGATACGCCGCTTTTAACAGGAGGACTGCTGTCAGAGCTTTACGCTGAGCATAATAAGCAGCAGGCTGCTGCAACCGTACTTACGGCAGTGATGCCAGATCCGGCCGGCTATGGGCGGGTTATCCGGAATCAGGCCGGCCAGGTGGAAAAGATTGTCGAACATAAAGATGCCAGTCCGGCCGAACTCTCGGTAAGTGAGATCAATACCGGGATTTATTGCTTTGAAGCTGGGAAATTGCTGGCAGCATTAGACGGTTTGACCTGCGATAACGCTCAGGGCGAATATTACCTGACCGATGTAATTGCCATTTTAAACAAACAAGCTCAGAAAGTATGGGCGGTAACAGCGGGTGATTACCGGGAAACATTAGGAATCAATTCCCGCCTGCAGCTGGCGGAAGCCGAGAGCATTATCCGGCGGCGGAAACTGGAAGCCCTGATGGAGAGCGGCGTTACCATTATGGATCCCAACAGCACATTTATTGATCTCCAGGTGGAAATCGCCCCTGACACCATTATTTATCCGTTTACCTGGATTGAAGGACAAAGTAAAATTGGCGCCAATTCCCTAATTGGTCCTAATACCCGCCTAACCAACACCATAGTGGGCAATAACACGACCATTCATTTTAGCTATGCGCATGACTGTACTGTCGGCAGTCATGTTATTCTCGGGCCCTATGTACATTTGCGGCCCGATACCTGTTTGCAAGACGGTGTAAAAGTCGGTAACTTTGTTGAGGTAAAGAACAGTGTTGTTGGTGAAAAGAGTAAAATACCGCATCTCAGTTACATCGGTGATACGGATATGGGTGCCGGTGTTAATATTGGTTCAGGCACGATTACCGTAAACTATGACGGCAAACTAAAACACCGGACCACAATTGAAGATGATGCATTTATCGGCTGCAATACTAATTTGGTAGCGCCGGTGAAAGTTGGCAGTGGTTCTTATGTAGCTGCCGGATCGACAATTACCAAAAACGTTCCCCCCGGTTCCCTGGGAGTAGCACGCGCCCGTCAAAACAACATCGAGGGCTGGGCGGAAAAACAGCGGAGGTAGGATAAATGGAAGATACAAAGAGATTACGAATATTCAGTGGCAACGCTAATCCGGAATTGGCCAAAGAGATTGCCGCTTATCTTGGGCTGACGGTAGGCGATGCCTTTGTTGGCCGGTTTAACAACGGAGAAATTCAGGTAATGATTGACGAAAGCGTGCGTGGCACCGATGTGTTTATCATTCAGCCGACAAGTTTCCCGGTCAATGATAATATGATGGAACTGTTAATTATGATTGACGCAGTCAAACGGGCTTCGGCCAGAAATATTACGGCTGTTATTCCTTACTATGCTTATGCCCGGCAGGACAGAAAGACGCGTGGCCGTGAACCCATCTCGGCCAAGCTGATGGCTAACCTGCTGACTGTGGCCGGTGCTACCCGGGTTGTCACCATGGATCTCCATGCCGGCCAGATCCAAGGTTTCTTTGATATTCCGGTGGATAATTTACCAGGTGTTCCTACCTTGGCTGAATATGTAATGTCTTTAAATCTGGAAGATCTTGTTGTGGTATCGCCCGATCTGGGCGGTGTATCCAGGGCGCGGTTGTTTGCTGACCGGATGCATGCGCCCATTGCCATTATCGAAAAACGCCGTCCTGCCCCCGGGGTTGCCGAGGTAATGAACCTGATCGGCAGTGTGGAAGGAAAAACAGCTGTTATTGTGGATGACATTGTGGATACAGCCGGTTCCTTGACAGAAGGGGCAAATGCTTTGGCCAGAATGGGTGCTAAAGCGGTATATGCCTGCTGTACTCATGCAGTTTTAAGCGATCCGGCGGTAGAGCGCATCGAAAAATCCAATATTACTGAACTTATTGTTACCAATACGATTCCCATAACCGAGGGCAAGGCGTCTCCCAAGATTAGGGTGCTGTCGGTGGCTCCGCTTCTTGGCGAAGCCATTATCCGGATTTTTGGTGAGCTATCGGTTAGTAAGTTATTTGACAACTGAACCCGGTGGAATTGCATGCCTAACTGGCATTACTCCACCCGTCTGTGCCTGCAAAACTTTTTTAATATTGTAGTCTGTATGTTTGACGAACCTTTTACGGTCGTTAGTAAGCCGGCAGGTTAGTCAAAGCTTAATAAGCGGAGGATGTAAATAGGGCGCGAATATCGCGCCCTATTTGCCAATAAACTTCTATGAACACTTACTTCATTGTGAGGGCTCAACCGGCCGATGTGCCGGCCATTGCCCGCTTATTTACCGCAAGTTTTACTGAAAGTGTATTGCATCACTGTGGCGGCCGCTTGCCTAAGCCTAAAGCCATGGAAGATGTATTTGCCTTGGTTTGTCAAGCGGAGCCGCGAGCGGCATTGCTTGCCAAGACCGAAGACGGGCAGTTGCTGGGATATTGTTTTGCACCGGTCCGTCTCAGCCGGCTTTGGGTCCGGGCCGTTACCGGCGGACATTTGATCAAATGGGCCTGGCGCTGGCTTACCGGGCAATACGGTTTTGGACTGCAGCCTGTGAAAGTGATTTTCCTTAATAAACTGGCTTTTCTGCAATCGGCCGCTGCTCCTGGCAAAGCGGCCAATGCCCGCATTTTATCGATTGCCGTCGACCCGGCCGCCCGGGGAAACGGTGTGGCCAGCGCGCTGATGGCGGAAGCTGACCGGTACTTTAGGGAAAATAACGTGAAACGAGTTCGGCTGGAGGTGCGGCCGGATAACCGTCCGGCTATCCGTGTTTATGAAAAGCTAGGATATTATCCCGGGGGGACAACGTACGATTCCCAGGGTCCCTGGCTTATCATGTTTAAAGAAATTTCCTGAAAAGGGGCAACTCTATTATGTTTGACACCAAAGTCCGGCTTATTAGTATGTTGGGGTTGCTGACGATTATTGTTGTTATTAGCCTGTTTCTGGATTATTTGCGGATACTCCGGCGGCCGGTGCGGCTGGGGCTCAGTGTAGCAATTCTTGGTATTATCGCCGGTTTTGTTTTAACGTTAAATGCTGTATTGCCGGCCAACCATTTTTATGGTCCGGTGATTTCGGAAAGCAGGACAAATCAGAAACTGGTGGCGCTCACCTTTGACGACGGGCCCTATCCGCCTTATACCGGTCAAATACTGGATATCTTGAAGGAACGGCAAATACCGGCTACTTTTTTTGTGATTGGGCAAAACGCGGCGAAATACCCGGACCTAATCCGGCGGATTGCTGCTGAAGGCCATCAATTAGGCAATCATACCTATCACCATGTTGATTTACTAAAGCTTGACCGGCAAGGGATCATCTCCGAGATCGAACAGACAAATCAAGTGATTGCCAACACATTAGGTTATGCCCCGCATGTCATACGGCCGCCGCATGGGTTCCGCGACGCCGTCGTGATGAACGTTATGGCCGAATATCAATTGAAAGTCGTTGAATGGTCGGTGTCCAGCCGGGATTGGGTGAACCCGGGCGCTGAAGTAATTGCCGAGCGTACCCTGGGGAAAGTTCACAACGGCTCGATCATCCTGTTGCATGATGGTGACGGAATTGCCGCCGCCTTGCCCCGGGCGCAGACCGTGGCCGCTGCCCGCATCATTATTGACAGGCTGCTGGCGCAGGGATATAAATTTGTTACTGTTGATGAAATTCTTAAGGTTTCGGAGGAATAAATGAAAATTGTAGTGGGTCTGGGCAATCCCGGACAAGAATATAGTGCTACCCGCCATAATATTGGTTTTATGACGGTTGACAACCTGGCCGAACGCTGGGCGGTGACGTCCTGGCGTGAACGCTACAATGCCATGGTGGCTGAGTACCGGGGAGAGGAAACCGTGCTGCTCGTAAAGCCCCAAACGTTTATGAACCTTAGCGGCCGGGCGGTTGTGCCACTGGCTGCCTTTTATAAGGTTCCTTACGAAGATATCATTGTTATTTATGATGATCTCGATTTGCCAACAGGGCGGTTGCGCCTCAGACTGAAAGGCGGTTCAGGCGGCCACCGCGGGATAGAATCTCTGCTTTATGAGTCAGGAAAGGACGATTTTAGCCGGGTTCGCATTGGCATCGGCCGGCCACCGGCGGGCTGGGAAACCGTTAATTATGTCATTGGACGGTTTACAGCCGAGGAAATCCCCGTCATTCAGCAAGCAATCGATAACGCGGCGGATGCGGTCGAATGTATTTTGCAAGAAGGCTTTAACAAGGCTATGAATAAATTTAACAAAGGGCAGGCAGGATGATTACAACGCTTTATGCCGATAAAAACGGCGAAATATTTGACGCGCCCGGCTGTCAGGCGGTTGCCCGCTGCGGCCGTGATTACCTTGCCTTACGGCCGGAAGATTTGATTCCTTTGCCGGAAGGCGCTGAGCTGATGTTTCTTCCCGGCCGCGATGCGCTAAGAATGAAAGGCGGCGTGCCGCAAAAACTGAAAGGCCGTCTGGCGGTGGCCGCCATGCTGCCTGTTGGCTATACCCGTACCTTGCTGCCTGCCTACGAACAGCAGGCAAATGCCCCTTTGCTGCCGCTTTACGGCTATACGGCGGCAGCTCTCTTTCATGATGAAATCTATGTGGCAGCGGTTAAAACAGCGGATAATGCCAAGTGGCATCCTTATCGCTATAATACGCCGGATTTAAAAAAACGGGTTTTCCGGGTAAAACGGGATGTGCCGGACAATCGTTTGGTAGAGCATTTGGCCAACTGCTCGCTTACCTGGCATTGCTGTACGGCACAAAATTTATTTTACCGGCGATGGGAAGCAGGTATTCCCGTTAGCCCGGTTTGCAACGCCAACTGTCTGGGCTGTATCTCGCTGCAGCCGTCCGAGTGCTGCCCGGCGCCGCAAAGCCGGATAACGTTTACCCCCTCGCCGGCAGAAATTGCGGCAATCGGCGTTTACCATCTGAGTCATGCCCCAGATCCAATTATCAGCTTTGGGCAAGGCTGCGAAGGAGAGCCTTCGCTGGCTGCCGAGACTATTGCGGCGGGAATAACAACTATCCGCAAAAAAAGCGCGCGCGGACAGATTAATATCAACACGAACGCCGGGTTTACCCAGGGGATCAAAACCATAGTCGATGCCGGCTTAAACAGTATGCGGGTAAGCATCATCAGTGCAATTCCCGCTACCTACGATGCTTATTACCGTGCTGTCTACAGTTTGGATGATGTGAAACGCTCCATTTTCTATGCCAAACGGCGTGGCGTGTATGTTTCTCTCAATATGCTGCTTTTCCCCGGTCTTAACGACCGGGCGGAGGAACAGGCGGCCTGGCTTGAGTTTTTACAGGAAACCGTTGTCGATATGATTCAACTGCGAAACCTTAACTATGATCCTGACGCCTTTTTGCAGGCTATGCCGTCAGGCAGCCGGGCCGGGGGAGTAAAAGCGTTTATTGAAACCATAAGCGACAGGCTGCCGGCAATTAAACTTGGCAGTTTTACCGAGAAAAACTAATCTATTGTTGCGTCCGCTCTATTGTCAGCGGGTGAATGGTATCGACGCCAATGGTATAGGTAAGCGATTGCCCGTCATTTCGGATCTTTTCGACAATCTGGTAGACTGAGGCGCCAGGGCCGGCGAGAAAGGGAATTTTTAGCTGGCAGTCTGAGCCTTCAGCGCTAGTGTAATCAAAAGTTACTTGATTCTGTCCGGCAGTCAGTGTTTTGAAGATTTGCGGCACCCCTTTGTCGACTAATACGACGGCGATACCGTTAATTTCGGCTTTGTTTCCATTGGGAAAGGTGATTTTACTATTCCAAAAATCAGAATTTATCATGACGTTTACATGTAAAGTTTTATCGGCAGCATAAACATTTGGCACCGCTATTCCGCAAACAAACAGCAGTAAACCGGCTAATACGAGTAATACCTTTTTCTTTGGCATGGTTCAGCCTCCTTATTCGTGTTTTAGTTATTGTTCCGCATTCCGGGAGCTACTTCCTGCTAAAATCTATATTTCAATTAAAAGAAGTTTGCCGGCGCAGGCGGGTAGTATATTGACAAGGCTGGCTACTGGCGTTTCTAGGCTAAGCCCGCTGAATTGGGAATTCAGATAAAAAAATATTATCGGCAAAGATAAAAATAGTCTTATAGAATTCCAGGTGGAATTCTATAAGACTATTTTCTTTACCAATGTTTCTTAGTATCCGGACAGGGCTAGCCGGTTGCCGGCTGCTGGTTTCGCGGTTTTCCGGCTTTAGGATATGAACAGGATTGATTCTTCCATAAATTTTTCTTATCAAGGTTGATAAGATCAAACTATTTCCGCTTTCGACATATATATAGTAAACTATGACGGGAAATTGTATTTTTATACTAAAAGTGGGTGAATATTGTGGAAAAAATGTCTCGGCGTGCATTTCTAAAAATTGGCGCGGCAGCAGGGGCTGCTGTTGTGGCCGGCACGTATTTTCACTGGTTCGGGGATAACATTCCTGCGACAGTACGCAATGGTACGGCGATGTATGATGTACTGATTATCGGCAGTGGCGGTGCCGGAATGCGGGCAGCCCTTGAGGCTGCACAAAATAAGGGGCTGAAAATAGCGGTTATGACCAAAATGGTCCCAACCCGTTCCGCAACTACGATGGCCCAGGGAGGAATTAACGGTGCTGCCCGGGTTACCGATGACAAAGACTCGCCGGAAGCGCATGCCTTTGATACAGTCAAAGGGGCTGATTACCTGTGCGATCAGGATGCGGTTGCCTATTATGCGGAAAAGGCGGCAGAAACCTTGTTTGAACTGGACTATTTCGGTATTGCCTTTAACCGCCAGGAGGACGGACGCTTCCATCAGCGGAAAATGGGCGGCAGCTCCTATGCCCGAGCCGCCTATTCGGCCGACATATCAGGTCATGCGGTACTGCACACCATGTTTGAACAATGCCTGAAACATGACATTGATTTTATTTCTGAATGTCAACTGCTGGAAATCGTGGCTGACAAGGGAAAATTGAATGGCGTTGTGGCTATTGATATGCGTAGTGGCAATATGCTATCCGTTCCTGCCAAATCTATTATCGTCGCTACCGGCGGTTATGGCCGTGCTTACTGGGTTCGGACATCGAATCCATTTAGCTCCACCGGTGATGGGATTGCTGCCTGCCTTAATATTGGCATTCCGTTCAAGGACCCGGAGATGGTGCAGTTTCACCCCACAGGCCTGGCTAGCAACGGTGTGCTAATGTCAGAATCCAGCCGGAGTGAAGGTGCTTACTTATTAAATAAAAATGGTGAGCGGTTTATGGCCAAATATGCGCCCAAGGCTATGGAATTAGGGCCTCGTGACCTGGTTTGCCAATCAGTGGAAAAAGAAATATTGGAAGGACGCGGTATTGGTGAGGGCCTGAAGGCAGCCGTGTATCTCGACTTCCGTCACATTCCCAAAGAGCGGATCATGGAGCGCTTATTCCAGGTATATCAATTAGCCAAGCAATTTGAGGGCGTCGACATTTTGGAAAAGCCTGTGCCGATCAGAGGAACATGCCATTACTCCATGGGCGGCATTGATGTTGTGGACTATAAAACCTGTGCTACCAAGGTGCCCGGCGTGTTTGCGGCCGGCGAGTGCTCCTGTGTTTCGATACATGGTGCCAACCGGCTGGGTGCCAACTCCTTGAGTGAAGTGCTGGTATTTGGCAAAACGGCGGGAGCCGGTGCGGCCCAATATGCAAAGGATACCGGCTATGAAGGAAGTAAAGAAACATTACAGGCTGCCGTCGACCGGTGGAATAAGAAGTTTGATGAAGCCACCGGCAGAAGCAGTGGTTCTTCCGTTGCTGCTATTCGGGACAAAATGGCCATTACCATGTGGAACAACGCCGGAATTTTCCGCACCGAAGCCGGTTTACAGCAAGCACTGCGTGATCTTGACGGTCTGCAGGAAGAATATAAAAACTGTTTTGTGGGCGATACCAGCCGAACCTGTAACACGGCATTTATGAATTATGTAGAGATCGGCAATCTCCTGGAAATTTCAAAAGGCATTGTCATGGGAGCCATTGCCCGCAAGGAAAGCCGGGGCAGTCATTCCCGTCCAGATTTCCCCAAGCGGGATGACCAAAAATTCCTGCAACATACCTTGATTAGTAAGGAAGGCGGCACCTTTAAAACTGATTATCGTCCGGTGGTCATTACGAACTACAAACCGGTAGAGAGGAAGTACTAATCATGCAGATTATATTACATGTTCAGCGATTTCTTAATGGCAAACAGTGGATACAGGACTATAGTGTCGAACTGGAAACAGGCATGACGGTTCTTGCAGCCCTGATGAAAATAAAGGAGACCATAGATCCGACCCTGACTTTTACGGCATCATGCCGGTCAAGTATTTGCGGGGCCTGCGGTGTGCGGGTAAACGGCAATGCCCTCCTGGCTTGTGAGGTGCTGGTGGAGGATTTGGCCAAGCGCTATAACACCCAGGTTCTTACGGTTGAGCCATTAGCCAATTTCACAGTTCTACGTGATTTAATAGTAGACTGGAAGCCCAAATATGAGAAGCTGAAGAAAATTAAACCGGCGCTGCAGCCTAAAGACGAATTTAGCATTACTACCGGCTGCAAGCAGTCGCGTGATGATTTCAAAAAGTATAATAAAAACTCGGAATGCATCTTATGTGGTGCCTGCGTGTCCGAGTGCAACAAAAGTACGGCTGATTCCAGCGATTTTCTTGATCCGTTCATTTTTGCCAGAGCACAAAAATTTGTGGCCGACTCCCGTGATAAGGACCCGGTTGCCCACTTGGATCCCGCTGTCAAGGAAGGTCTCTGGAAATGTATGAACTGCCAGGAATGTGCCACAAAATGCCCCAAAGGCCTTAATCCTGCAGAAGACATAGAAAAACTGCGCATTGCCACTTTTAAGAGAAAGTTACCCAGTAACGCCGGCTCTGATCATGCGCAGGCTTTTTATGATGATGTTCATGATACCGGCCGCCTGAATGAAATGAAACTTGGCCTGAAAACAGAAGGGTTAAAATCCGCGCTGCGTATTCCTGTTGCCTATCGGCTAATGCGAGTGGGCAAACTAGCGCCGCTTGAACAGACTGAAGCCATTCCGGAAATCGAAAAGGTACGTACGATCATGGCCGCGGCAAAGGAGGAAAAATAAATGAAATACGCATTTTTTCCTGGTTGTGTTCTCCGGGGAGCTGCAAGTGAAGCCTTTTTGGCTACAGTAAAGGTAACGGAGGCTTTAGGAATTGAACTTGTTGAAATTCCAAGCTGGACATGCTGCGGTGCGTCTCATTTGCAGGATGTTGATGATATTACCGCCCTGGCCATCAACGCCCGCAATCTGGCTATTGCCGAAAGTATGGGGCTGCCGGTTATGACGGTATGCAATACCTGTACGCTTGAGCTTAGGCGGGCAAAAGAAGCTTTGGATCATGATGCCCAGCTTAAAGGCCGAGTAAATGCCATATTGGCCAAATCAGGCTACGAATATAAGGGAACGGCGGAAGTTACCCATCTCTTATGGGTGCTGGCATCTAATCCGCAGTTGTTTGACAGTAAGATTGTTAAGCCGCTAAAAAGTTTAAAAGTCGCCGGTTATTATGGCTGCCATATACTGCGGCCGCCCAAAATTATGAACTATGAAGACCATCTGAACCCGCAATCCCTGGAAAAAATCATCGGCTTGCTTGGGGCCCAGGCGGTGAACTTCGATTTTAGGCTTAAATGCTGTGGTTTCCACGCTTTTTGGACAGCGGAAAAAGACGTCCTGAAAGTTACCGGCCAGGCCGTGGACAGCGCCGCTAAGGCTGGCGCCGAAGTAGTGGTCACTCCTTGCCCGCTGTGCCAGATGCAGCTTGATATGTACCAGCCTGAGGGAAGAGACGCCGCCAAGACCAATGCGGAGCTGCCCATACTGCATTTGCCGCAGCTTATTGGTTTGGCATTAGGCATGGATAAAGCGGAGCTTGGTATTGGCCGGCACGTTTCGGCCGCCGATAAAGTTCATTCATAATGAATAGCGGCAGCAATTTTGGTAATAACTGTATAGGAAATTTTTGAAATTATTATTTCACCGGAAGCATAAATTGCGATATTTGCGCAATCTATGCTTCTGAATTTTTAAGGTATATGGTTTATCCCTAAACGGGAAACACCATAGGGAAGCGAGGCAATGATTATGAAGATAACTAGCGTGCGGAGCCGGCTGTTAATTTTGTTATTGCCGTTCTTTGTTCTATCGTTCGTGATCCTTTCAGGCGTTAGCTATTATTTTTCCACAAGTGCACTGACTAAGAGCATTAATGAAACGGCAGCAGCGATGAATTCTGACTACTCCCATCAAATAGAGGCTGTCGTTGAAGCGCGGGTTATTGAATTGGAGGCTTTGGCCAGCAATAAAATTATCCGCAGCAATGCCGATCCCGGGCAAATTGTCGAGTTGCTTGCCGAAACCCATAAACGGACAGGGGCTTTTGACGGCGGCTGGTAGGCCAAGTGCAAACGGAGGCAGAACATGTCAGCGCCTCTGGCGAGCAATTAACTGCCAGTGCCCGGCAGTCAGCCGCAGCGTCTAATCAAGTAGCCAAATCTATTACCCAAATAGCAGGCGGTACGGCCGCTACTGCCCAGTCGGCAGCCGATATGGAAGCTACTGCCGCGCAAATGGCGGATAGTACCAGGCAAGTATTGGCTGTTGCCCGCCAGGTGGCAGATATCGCCAAAAGCACTTCCGGCCAGGCAGAAGACGGGCAAAAGTCCGTACAGCGCGCAGTGGAGCAAATGGTTCAAATCAGCCAAGGCTCGCAGGCGGTAGACGAGGCGATAAATGAGTTGGCGAAAGGATCACAGGAAATAACGGAGATTGTCAGACTTATTTCGCAAATTGCCGGGCAAACCAATCTTTTGGCGCTCAACGCAGCCATCGAGGCCGCACGGGCCGGTGAACATGGAAGAGGGTTTGCGGTTGTAGCAGAAGAAGTGCGAAAACTGGCAGAGCAGTCAAATCAGGCAGCGCAGCGAATTGGGGTGCTGATTCAAAGAAATCAGGCTAATATGGAACAGGCCGTCACGGCGACACGCGCCGGTACGGAAGGTGTCCAAACCGGTATTGACGTGGTTCATTCTGCCGGCGAAACCTTTACAGGGATCGTAAAATCCTTTAGCCTGCTGTCTACACAAATTGATGAAATATACCAGCTCCTCAATAAAGTGGCAGCAAACAGCGATACGCTTGCTGAGGCTATACAAAAAATCGACACCGTGATTAAGAACAATGCCGCCGAAACGGAAGCGGTATCGGCGGCTACGGAAGAACAGTCCGCATCTGTTGACGAAATTGCTGCTGCCAGTCAAGCCCTGGCTAACCTGGCTGTTGATTTAAAAACGTCTGTTGAGAAGTTTACGGTAAAATAAAGTAGTAGAAAAAAACAATTTTCCGTGTTTTATATGAACCAGGTAATAAATGCAAGCTGATCTGGTTATATGTTAGCCCTTCTTGGCAGATACTTGTTATGACAGAAGGTCAACGCAAGGAGGGCTAACATGAAACATACAGGTGACAATTTATCGGCTTGGCAGTTAACTATTATGGCTCTGGGAACCGTTATCGGGGGCTCTTTCTTTCTCGGGTCGGCTGTTGCCATTCGCGCTGCCGGGCCGGCAATCGTACTCGCGTTTGTATTTGGCGGCGTACTCGTCTATGCCATTTTGTATGCGTTATCGGAAATGACGGTCGCCGACCCGGCACCGGGATCTTTTCGCACCTTTGCCGAAAGGGCCTTTGGCCCTGCAGTCGGCTTTGTTGTCGGGTGGGTTTACTGGATCGGCTTGGTACTAGCGATGTCAAGTGAGGCAATTGCCGTATCAGCCTTGCTGCAAAACTGGCTCCCGGGCACTTCCCTTCCTTTACTCGGAGCGACCGTGATTATCCTGGTTACGGTTCTCAATCTATTGGGGGCAGACCGTCTAAGCAAGCTGGAGGGCGCTCTTTCAGCAATAAAACTACTTGCCATTATCGGTTTTGTGGTACTGGGTGCCGCCCTCATCGGCGGGGTAATGCCGGGGCAAGCGGCGGTAAGAGCGGGAGCTTTAGCGACAGAGCCTTTATTGCCGTCAGGCATCGGCGGTGTTGCCGGGAGTATGCTTATTGTTATGTTTGCCTACGCAGGCTTTGAGATTATTGGCCTGGCCGCCTCTGAGACCACAGAGCCCGATAAAACCGTGCCGCGGGCCATTACCTATACGGTAATTAGCCTGGTAGGCTTATATGTTTCTACTGTCATCGCACTCTTGCTGCTTGTGCCGACGCAAGTATTAACGACAGAACAAAGTCCGTTAGTGACAGCCTTAGCCGCGTGGAATTTGAATTGGGCCGGAAACGCTATTAATAGTGTGCTTGCTACTGCTATTTTGTCAACCATGCTGGCCGCTATGTTCGGACTGGGGCGAATGTTGCGATCGTTAGCGGAGGAAGGTCATGCGCCGGTCTGGCTGAGAGATGGCGGAGACATTCCTTACAAAGGCATCGTTTTTTCCGGTGTATCTATGCTTATCGGATTAGGCCTGGGACTTTTGCTGCCGGCGCAGGTCTATCTTTTTCTTGTCAGTTCCGGTGGCTTTTCGCTGCTTTTTTCTTATATGGTCATTCTTTTGACCCATTATAAATTAAGAAAGCTGCAAGGTTGTCCACCGCGGGGGAAATGTCAACTGCCGGGTTTCCCGGTGACCTCTTGGGCAGCTTTGGGAAGTTTAGCTTTGATTATTGCCAGTATGCCCCTGATTCCCGGGCAGGGAGCAGGAATGTTCGCCGGCTTGGGATTTGTGGCTTTATTTTCTTTAATCTATATTGTCACTAAGCGTTTGTACGAAGTGAAAGATAGGACAGATAAAAAGACCTGGGGTAAAAGAAGTTTGGGGCTAGCCAATATGCAGTTTGAAACTGCGGCGGAAATTGCCGCCAGGGACAAAAAAGCCCAGGCGCGAAATTCTAAGCGCAATGGAGGTGCGGCTGAAGGGGATCAGCGGGAAGAAGAATAACGGGTATATTACATACCTTCGTATTTGGATCCTGGTGTAAACGCTGCCGGAATTTCACGATATATTACTGTGAATTCCGGCAATATTTTTTTGCAGGATTTGCCGGCTGAAGAAAAGAATTTAATAGAATATCCGGCAGCGGCCTATCAAAAAATATCCTTGCAATCGTAAACACAGCATACACTCTGTTAGGCAATATCAAACACCGGCCTAAGGGTGTAAAAAAATTTGCAGGGGGCTTGGATCATTGAAAACCGGAAATTATGTCAAATATGCTTTTGGCGGAATTTGTTGTCATGTTGATGCCGTGCATGCCGCTTTTCCGAAAGCGGACCGCTTTACTGATGAGATTGCCGCCGGGGTTATGGATAGAACGGGCTGTGCCGGTATAATCGGCACAGTTTCCAGAACCATTGCCGATCTTAACCGTCCGCCGGGACAGGGAAACGATGAGGCGGTCTGGGAATACCGGGAGGTCATCGGTCAATTTCTTGCCGGTATGGGGTTGCTCGCGCCAGGAAGCCGCAGCTTGGCCAGACCCTACCTGCATATTGGCATTCATGGCATGAAGGATCAACTGCATGGCCCCTTTAGTATTGAGGTGGGAACCATTCATGGCCGGACATGCTCAGTCAGAGTCAGACGCTGGTTTGGAGAAACGCTGAAGGAAAAGGTTCGGCATGCCCTGCCGGCAGCGAAAGTGATTTTCGATAAACATTGGCTTGGCAATCCGTCACTGGCCGCTCATCGCTGGGGCGAGGGACAACGCTATCCGGGGTACGGCAAGAACTATAATGCTTTTCAGGTCGAGATTGCGCGGACCCTTAGAGAGTATCACCGGCAAACGATGATTGACATTTTAGCGGATGTGGTTACGGAATTTAATGTTACATTTTCCAGGAGGTAGCATTTTGGTTAAAATCAAAAAAAATCTTAGTGACAGTGATATGTTGAAAGGCTGGCAGGAACAAACAACCTTTGAGACGGAGACGCTTGACGAGCCAGCCCGGCAGGCGCCTGGCAGGTTTGACAGAAAGGAGCCGGCGGACGACATCAACAGTGCCTATTTAACGCCAGAACTTAAAGAACAGATCGGCAAGGCGTTGCTTGAGCTTAAACTCAAGCTATATAAAGAAGGTATTGTTGATTATCAAATCAAGGTTTCCAGTCAGGATAAGCAGGTTCTGCTTACTGCGGTTCCTGTCAAAGCCAAAACCGGACAGGCTTCAAAGCAGCCTGTACAGCGTACAGGTAAACTGAAAGGATAGGTCAAGCGGCCTATCCTTCTTTCGTCAACAGAATTTATAATTAAATTCTGTTGACATAAGTACAACCAGCGGCTAGTGCTTTCGCTACCAGGTTCGGCGTTAGCCGGGTTTTCTAAGCTATCAGAAAGGAGAACTTTTCTGATTATAAGTAGGAACGACTAAGATTTCCGCCGGCATCCTAAGGGACTTGACATAGGTTAAGTCCTTTCTTATGCTAATCCTGCTCTTCCGGCAAGGGTTCATGGGTAAGTTCAAACAAGGCGGCGGTAAATTCGGCGATATGCTCTTTTTCTTCATTCATAATGTGACAAAATAGCTGCTGTACCTCAGGATCCTCGGCATCTTCCATATACTGCTGATACTTATTTATTGCCTGAAGTTCATCCGTTAAGGCTCTGGTCAAAAGTGCCACAGTCGGCATATCTTTGCGGTCAGGCGGGACAACCTGAACATCTTCTGCCTCGCTCTCCTTCGCAATAGCAGCTTTGGTCTTTGGCTTGAACAACGGACGGGTCATCAATAGGACATCAAGCCCTTCATCGCGCAACATTTGCGCCTGAACAGGATCTAAACGGGAAATTTCCCGCATGAGTTCTATATAGTGCTCCATTTCGTCCTCGGCTACATCAAGAAAAAGCCGGGGCATGCAGGATGAGCGGGCTGCTTCCAGATAAAAGGCAATCGCTGTGCGTTCGTCGGCGGCGGCATCACGCAAAAGCAATAAGTCAGGATGATTGGGACAATCTTCTGTCAGGCAGGCACTCTGCGCTTCTGCCATGACCTTAGCCTTTGACAGTTTTTTAGAAGCCCGAAATAAAGACATATACGTCACCTCCAATACTTTCTATATTGTATGCCGGGAGGGAATTCAAAGTTAATAGGGCAGGATATTTGTTATAAGTGTCAAATTATATTGTGAATATCTGTATATTAAAAAAAAGAGGCGGACAGATGAGCGAACAACAAACCAATCAACTTGTCGCTGAATTAACAGCTGAGTTAGAGTCACTCCAAACTGAAAATGTCCGGCTTAAAGAAACTCAGCAACAAATTGCTGAAATAAATAATAATTATCTTATGCTGCACTACCTTACCAGCAGTATTCAGGCTTGTCAGACTACCCGGGAGCTTTGGGAAACTTACCTGCACAATTTAAGTGATTGCGGCTTTAATTATGATCATGTTGCCGTGTTGCTGGCGGATGAAGACGGTAATTTTACAGAACGGTTAACCTTAGCAGCAGGTAAGGTTGTGCAAACAACTGTGCTGCAGACGAACGGATACATTCTGCAGGCTATTAGCACCAAAGCCGCGGTTACATCTCCTGATAATCTAAAGGCTGCTTTGCCAATTGCCGGCAAGTCCGGCAAAATAACAGCCATATTGTTGGCGGAAAAGGCCAGTGGAATTTTTTTTGAGGATTTGCAGCTATTAGATGTCTATATCAGACAAACGGCTGCGCTCATTGATAATATTATGCTTACTGAAAAGTTGCGACATTTTCAAGAACTGTTAGGGCGGCAGCTGGATCAGTTTGTCATGCTTCATTATGTCACTAAGGCCATTCATGATGCCGGTAACTATTATGATGTTTTGGAAAAATATCTTACGACACTATGTTCGTCATTAGGATTTGATTTTCGGGAAGGTATTTTATATATTTTAGCGGAAAATAAATTACAAAGGGCCAGTCTTCAGGGAGAACAGCTTGAATTAGTGGAAATGGAAGCAGCGGAAGGCCAATTTTTAGAAAGCGTGGTAAAAACAAAGCAATATAAACTTTCTGACGATAGCAGGCATTTATTAATGCCGCTTAATTCTTTCGGTAATGTTACTGCGGTTATCGAAATCAACCATGATGTGCCAATAACACCGGAACAAATTCAGATATTGGAGATATTTGCCATGCAGACATCCTCGGCCATTGATAATACGCGGCTGAAGCTGCATTTGGAATATGTAAGTTTTCATGATCAGCTTACCGGACTCTATAATCGAGCCTATTTTGAAAGAGAAATTCAGCGGATTGAAAAAGAGGATACGAAGCCGGTGGGTTTAATTATTTGTGATTTGGACGGGCTGAAAGTGATTAATGATACCTGTGGTCATGCCGCCGGCGATTATTTTATTGCGACAGCTGCCGAACTGATTAAGACGGTAGTTCCTGCTAACACGATTGCTGCAAGGATTGGCGGTGACGAATTTGCTATTGTTATTCCCGGCAGTACGGCAAAAACAACGAAACAAACCGGTCTGGCCTTAAAAAAAGAATTAAGGAATTACAATGCCCGCTTGCCTGTTATGCCGCTGGGAATGTCCGTTGGCTGGGCGACAAGAACCAAACTGATTAAAATGATTGATGTTTTTAAGCAGGCCGACAGCCGCATGTATCAGGACAAATATCTTCATGGCGAGGCTAGCCGTAACTATATTCTGAAAATGCTTACCCAGCGACAGCAAGGTAAATCATAGTCTGTAGGAGGCCTATATGAGGAGGATTTCATGGAAAGAGCGAATATGATTGGCGGTAAGTATAGCAAGTATCTGGTCCTTGCAGCTATCGTATTGCCTTTAATCTTTATTGCGGAAGTTGCCTATGTAGAGCGGCAGCCGGTAAAAATTATCAATCAGGAGCAAACGAAAGAAGTGGCTAAGCTCAGAGCGGAGGCCAAAACGGCCTGGCTGTCCAGCCAGGCCGCTTATGTAAGAGGTCTGGCCAATTCGAGTATCGTTACTGCTGACTTAGAAACCGCTCAGGCTGATTTTCAGAGTTTCCTTGCGGCCAAAACCGGTTTTATGGCACTTGGCTATGCCGGCACTGATGGAAAAGTTGTGCTCGATACCAGCGGTGCCCGGGGCAATGATATTTCCGGCCATAATTATTTTACGGAAGCAGTTGCCGGGAGGGAATTTACAGGACAGGTATCAGGAACCGACTGGCTGCTGAGTGAAGATGTTACTATTATCGCGCTGCCTGTCAGTCAGCATGGTGCGGTAACCGGTGTCGTTTATGGTGTCATTCGCCAGGAACCCATGGATACTATGCTGGCCAAACTGGTTCCCGGGACTATTATCGAACCCCGGCCGGTTGACCGTTGGCTGATGTGGCTGGGAGTGGTCTATTTATTAGGAATCATCCCTTTACTGCTTCTGGTCTATTTGCTGTGCCGGCAACAACCGCCTGTTATGCCGAAAAGAGCTCACAAGCATACTCCTGCTGCCGGCAAATATATAACAAGGACGCCTGACGCCGCAATCTCCGTTTTTCACAGGGAAAGGCCAGTATTGTCCAGAGAAAAAGAAAGGGTTACTGCCGAAAAAGGGTTTGCAGATGATGCAGTTGCGACGACCCCTGAAGCGGCGATTGCCATCAGAAAAATAGCCGAAATTGTTGCTGCCGATCAGATGCATGAGCAGCCGGATACACCTGATATGTATGCTAAACCGGCGGTTAAACCTGCTGCGACGACGCCGGCGGCGGTGATTGACAGGGTGTTGGCAGTCGCGGCCTACAACAAGGGTAGAGCGGCGAGTATGAGTCAGCCTAATGCACCGGCCAAGCGGGTGGCGGCAGCACCGGTTGAACCGGTGCCAATGCCGGAATTGAAACAGCAAAGCGTGATTATTGCCCCGGTTGTGTCTTTACCGACGTCTCTTCCTACTGAGAAGGCATTGCCTGGACAAAGTAGTGCGCCGGATTTGCCGGTTTACGACACTCTTACGAATACCTTGACACGGTCGGCATTTGAGAAAAAAATAACTGCCCAATATGGACAGTCTGAACAAGGGATCGTTGTTCTCAGTATTGACGGAATGAAAGTAATTAATGACTTTTTAAATACTTCAGCCGGTGACAGGCTTATCAAGGCTGCCGCCGATATTCTTATAGCCGTATCAGGGTCTGAATACACGGTTGCCCGTGTTGATGGGGACCAGTTTGCTGCGTTGCTGACAGCCGTCTCAACAGACCGGCTGGAAGAAATTAAAAAGGATATTAAGTATTTTATTGATCTCCATAATTTACGTGAGCCGGAGTTGCCACTGAGTATAACGGTGGGGACGGCTATGGCCAAGCATGGAGAAAATTGGACTGCGGTTTGGCAGCGGGCAGCTCGCGATATGGAAAGCCACAAGGCCGTTAACCGGGTAGAGGCCCGCCGCTTCATTATGTGGTCAATGAAGCGTTACCGACGGAAATCGTAACGGCTGAGAAACGGAATCGTTTATTTCATCCGGTATTAGCGGCGGGTAAACTTGGTTAGTCCCTGACGGAAAGCGGCTAACGTTTCTTCGGTTTCATCCAATAAATAGATCCGGCCAGGCTGTCCCTGCTGATCATAGTCAATTCCGTTCCACCAAACAGCAATTTTTATTTTGTTTAATGGACCGATTTGGTCGAACATTTGCCTAATCCATGCAGGCTTATCGCCGCCCACGGAATTGGAACCGAACTCGGTGATCATAAATGGTTTGGCAAAATGCTGGTCGTATTCCCGGTAAATGCTCGGATAAATGCTGGAAAAATCACGCCATTTTTCCCCTAGAAAATAGTTGCCGGTGTTATAGCCTGTTAAGCCGATAACGTCCACATATTCGTCACCGGGATAGTACATTAGGTAGTGGTTCCACTTAAAATCAGGGAAAGATAAATCATGGGGGTTCCATACCCAAATGACGTTGTCAACATCATTTTGGTCAAAGATAGTGCGAATGTACCGCCACATGGCTTTGTACAACTCGGCATCCTTACTGTAATAGTGGGCGGAGTACCAGCACCAGTCGCCGTTCATTTCGTTATTTAAGCGAAACAGGACAGGATGGCCGAAGGCTTTTAGCTGGGTGGCATAGCGGTTGAAATACTCATCATATTTCCCGTCCAGAATGTCATATATGGCACTGGAATTATCCGTAAAGTTATAGGCTGTCTGTAATGTCAATTCCACTGTCCGACCGCGTTCATACGCCGCCTGCAAGCCCATGACCGGCAGGTTTTCGTCAAAAGACTGATAACGGACTAAGACGGGAAATGTGTAGGTAAGCTGGCTTTCGAGGAGATCCAGCTTTTCAAATGTCTGCGGTGCGCCCGGTTCAAATATCCCAAAGCGCAGCGGACTGGCCGGACTAAAGAATTTATCATAAAAGGCACGGGTTTCGGAGTTAAAGGGGGTATGCCCCTGGCTGACAGGCAAATTGAAGCGCGGCGTGCCGCGCCGTTCTGTCAGCCTGAAACTGTCGGCAATTTCTGCGGCGTTTTCGATCGGCTGAGTGGATTTTATCATAACCGTGTAGACTTCGTTAGTATCTTTAGCCAATTCAATACTGGCGTAATAGTTTTTATCGTTAGGTACATGACGGAGCTTATGTCTTGCCCAACTCAGAAGATGGACGGTGAAGCCGTTTAGCCGGTAGGTTTCTTCAGCTAATAACGTATGGTCACGGGTATTGGCGAGAAATTTTTTACTGTAAGCCATGTAGTCATTCACTGTTGTTGCCGTTCCTGAGAAATTATCATGAAAAATTTCTATGCGTAAGGTATTGCTGGTTAAGACTGTGACTACCGGTGATAAGGAAGCGTCCACTGTCATCCTTTGGGGGACAAGCAGAGAATAACCATTCGCGTAGTCAGTCAGTCGTTCATAGTAGTCATCAACCGAACAGGTTACTTTGAGATCATCATTGGGTCCGGGAGCGAAACTTGCGTATTCGCCGTTAATGATTGAGGCCGCAGAAACCGTATGGAAGAACAAGATGGTTAAGAACAGAGTCAGCATTAAGTGCGAGAGGTTGCGCATGGGCGAATCTCCTTATTGAATGTCCAAAATATAGCCTAATTATATCATAAAAAACAACAATTTCCTTATGATCAGTTTCTTAAAAGCAAGTTAAATTGCAGATACTATAAAAATCATGCGGTGCATGATCTTTATTACAGGGATGCACAGTTGCCGAAGCTTCTGCAGACCGGCAGAAGATCCATAACAACGGAAAGGAGGAGAGATCGTGGCCTATAAGATTAATTCCGAATGTGTCAAATGTGGAGCCTGTGCCGAGGTTTGTCCGGTAGGGGCCATATCCGAGGGGAGCAGCCAATATGAGATTGACGCCGGTACGTGTGTTGACTGTGGCGCTTGTGCGGCTGTTTGCCCGGTGGGAGCGATTAGTCCTGGCGACTAAAAAGACTAAGAATAAGGGAGGTTATTATGGACAAAAGTCCAGCTTGCGAGCTGGACTTTTATATATATATAATAAGAGTAACAGAAAAAACAAAATGTCGGCAGGACTTAGGTTTGGGGAAGGGGAATGTTTGTGCTGGAACTGGAATATCTTAGGAATATACCGATTTTTGAGCAGTTGACGCCGGATGATTTGGCTGCTATTAATAAAGTCACTATTGAACGGCGTTATAAGAAAAATATGATTATCTTTATGGAGGATGAGCCCGGCGAAGGGTTTCACTATGTAAAAAGCGGTAAGGTCAAAATTACCAAAATGACGCAGGATGGCAGAGAGCATATTCTGAATATTTTAGGCGCCGGCGAAGTTTTTGCCGAAGTCCTGTTATTTAATCGAGGTCCTTATCCCGCTACGGCAGTTGCCCTGGAAGATTCTGTTATCGGTATTATCAAGAACAGTGATCTCGAACATGTAGTGTCGCAAAATACCCGTATTGCCTTGCATATTATCCGGGTAATGAGCAAAAAACTAATCCATGCACAAATGAAGATTAAGACACTGGCACTATCTGATACGTATTCACGGACAGCCCAAATTCTGCTGCATTTATCCGGGCAGTATGGCCGGCCGGTTGCCGGCGGCATCCGGATCGATGTGGATATGACTCGCCAGGAATTAGCTAATTTAGTGGGGACAACGCGTGAGACGGTTAGCAGGATACTAAGTTCCATGAAGAGGGATAAGGTCATTGATTTTTCTGAGCAGCAAATTATTGTCGTGAATGAAGAAAAGCTTAACAGATATGGGGAAAGTTAAGGTTACTTTAGCAATATGTAATGATTTTAAGAAAATGCATTTGTAAAAAAGACACTTGACTTACAGTTGTGTACACGATATAATAATTTCAAATTAATATTTCATCCACGATGAGCAGGAAGCCGAATGTACGGTATTCAGAGAAACGGCGGTTGGTGCGAGCCGGCATACTAAACAAAAAGGTTCCGCCTGGGAGTGGCTGGTGATGAATCAGAACGGGGGCCGCCCGCTATAGCGGCTAAAGTTGGCCGGAAGGCAACATGGGTGGCAACGCGGGAATAGCTCTCGTCCCTATTGGGATCGGGAGTTTTTTTATTTTTCTTGGACACAAATGTTGGTTTTTGGTCTAAGCTGGGTGGCAACGCGGGTAAGAACTCGCCCCAATTTTATTTGGGGCGGGTTCTTTTTTCAGATTAAAAAAATGGAGGTATACTATGAAGGTATTAGTTTCCGAGCAAATTGCTCAAAAAGGTATTGAAAAACTCACGCAAGAAGGTGTAAATGTAGATGTTAAGCCAGGCCTGCCACGGGAAGAACTCCTGTCCATCATTGGCGAATATGATGGCCTGATTGTCAGAAGCAATACTAAAGTCAATGAGGAATTATATCAAAAGGCGGCTAAGCTCAAGGTGGTCGGGCGGGCCGGCAACGGTGTAGACAATATCGAAATGGAAGGCGCAACCAAGCGGGGAATTATCGTTGTTAATACGCCTGAATCCAATGTCGTTTCGGCGGCTGAACTGACAATCGGCTTGCTGTTTGCAACTTGCCGTAATATTCCCCAATTGCATAATCGGCTTAAAGAACGGCTTTGGGACCGCTCTGGCTTAAAAGGCATGGAACTGCAAGGGAAAACAGTCGGCATTGTCGGTCTGGGACGAATCGGGTCTTTGGTGGCAACCCGCTTGAAATCGTTTGGTATGACTATCATTGCTTATGATCCTTATATCAGTGATACCCGCTTTCAGAAGCTGGGTGTGGAGAAAAAAGAAACCTTGGATGAACTGATGAGTCAGTGCGATATTCTTACCATTCATACACCTAAGACAGAAGAGACCTACGGCATGATCGGCAAGGAACAATTTAAAGTTGCTAAAAAAGGACTTACTGTGATCAACTGTGCCCGGGCGGGGCTAATCAATGAGGCGGCGCTGATGGAAGCCCTAAAGGCAAAAATCGTTAAGCGGGCGGGAATTGATGTATTGGAGGGAGAACCCCACGCGACATCGCCGCTACTGGAATTTGACAACGTAATTGTAACTCCTCATGCCGGTGCTGATACGGTGGAAGCACAGGATAATGTCGGGATCACGGTGGCACAGGAGGTGGTTTCCGCGCTGCGGGGAGAAATGGTGCCCAATGCCGTGAATCTGCCTACACTGCCGGTACAGGAGCTGGATGTCATTCAAGCCTACCTGCGTTTAGGTGAGATCATGGGCAAAATGTATTACCAGCTGGAAAAAGAAGCGGTGGAAAAAGTCGAAATTATCTACCAGGGCGAGGTGGCTTCCCTGGAAACGCCGGTTATTTCTCTCGCTATTTTGAAAGGTCTGTTTGAGCCTGTCCTCAAGGAACGGGTCAATTATGTAAATGCCCAGCTTATTGCTAAAAACCGCAGTGTCAAAGTAACCGAAAGCAAAGAATCCACAGCCGACAATTATTTAACTTTGATTACGCTTAAGGTTATGTCAAAGGGGAAAGTATTTACCATCAGCGGTACTACTTTCGCCAAAGGGGAACCGCGTATTGTTGAAATCAATGGTTATGAATTTGACGTTAATCCCACCCCTTATATGTTGATAGCGGAAAATATTGACAAACCGGGGGTTGTAGGACAAATGGGAACCTTATTGGGGGCCGGTAAGGTCAATATTGCCACCATGCAGCTTGGACGCAATTTTACCGATCAGCAAGCCATGATGGTTTTAGCCGTTGATTCTGAGGTTTCCAGGGAGACTTTGCAATTCTTAAGTGGCATCGAAGGCATTTTGCGGGTCCGTTTTGTAAAAATATAGTGATTTTGCTGCCGGGATTGCCTGAAGGAAAAAAGCATTCACTATAGCAGACTGCAGAAAGAATCTCCGGTACTATAGGAAAGCCAATAAAGATTTTCTTTTCAGGGTGTTAGTAACACTCCACCGCTGTCGCTTGACTTACACTGATACTAACACCCTGACTGTAAATCTTTACTGAATACTATGATAGCTTCTTTTATGCGCTAGTGGTCTGTAAGCTCTAAGGCTATAGAATTAGGGTTTACAGACCACTGGCTATATAGAGAGTTTTCGTTCTTTCCCCGTGAGGTGTACTGTGCATTTTGAAGACAATTTCGACGGGTTTGTCCGTTAATTCCTGCGTTTGGTCATAAATAAGTATTAGGGGTTAGGGGGAACCAGTTAGGATAGAGTTAGAAAACTGTTAAAGGGAGGTCTTCACGTGAGCCACTCAGTGTCTCCTCAGTCTATTGAGGAATTGCGGCATGTATTGCGGACAGCATCGGCTACCGGACGCCCGCTGTATGTTTACTGGCAAGGAAAATCTGCAGGGGTAACCGTTGATTTGTCAAAGCTGGATGAAATTGCGGAAATTGACGCGGCGAACCTTGTTGTCACAGTAGGCCCAGGCGTCAAACTCGGGACACTTGCTCAACAATTGGCAAAGTGGGGTTTGCGCTTTTTACCCGGTGACAATCCATTCTACCGGGACAAAACGGTCGGCCAATTTTTTTATGAAGGATATTCTAACCTATCAAGCCTCAAATATGGGAGCGCCAAACATTTTCTTATGGGGTCGGAGGTTGTGCTGCCCACCGGCGAGTTATTGAAAACCGGCGGCAAGACAGTTAAAAATGTCACCGGCTACGATTTTACCCGCTTTTTTAATGCGCCGTACACCGATTTTGGCGTTACGGCCAAATTTTTGCTGAAGCTGTTGCCGCTGCCGGAGACGCGCAAGGGGTTTGCGGTTACTTTTGACAGGGTAGAAAAAATGCTGGCCTTTGTTGGCAACTTGAAAGAAAGCCGGGTAATTCCCGCTTATTTATTGTGGATGGACGGTTCGGTGCAACGCTTTTTTCAGGATAGTCCGGCAGGACAGCTTATTATGCTGGAATTCGACGGCGTGCAAGAAGATGTGGACGAACAGTGCCAAAGTGCGGCTGCCTTAGTTAAGAAGCATAACGGAGCAATCTGTGAAGCCTATGAAGGAGACGGACAAACGGCAGTCAAGTGGAGTGAGCTTTATCGCTCGGCGGATCATTATCTATTAACCGATGAATATAAAATGGCCTTTACCTGTCAGGCGGAATTTATGCAAGCATTTGGCGAGATCGCCAAGAATAGCGGTGTTGAGGCCGGTTTATTTGGGCAGGTTTCGGAAGGCAAGCTCAATATTGCCTTTAAAGCCGCCCGCCCTGACGATGCGTTTATCGGGGAAGTAGCTGCGGCTGTTAAGCAGGCCGGCGGCATTTCTTCCGGTAAATACGCTCGCCTTCAGGGAAAATGTCCAAGTGGGATTTTGGGGGAACTGGAACAACGGGCCAAAGCCGCCTTTGATCCCCAACAAATTATCAACCGTCCACTAGCAGAGGGGGTGAAATAGGTGGAGAATGTGCATGAGGAATGGAAAAAACAACTGGTCAAATGTATTCGCTGCGGTACCTGCCGCTCGGTTTGCCCGGTATTTAAGGTTTGTGATAATGAGAATACCACCGCTCGCGGCAAAGTTAAGCTGCTGGAAGCGGTTAGTGAGGGAAAGCTGGCTTTAACGCCTGCATTGCAGGCCAGAATGTCGAAATGCCTGTTATGCAAGGCCTGTACGACAGGCTGTCCGTCAGGGGTAAAAACAGATGAGTTGTTTTTAAGCGCAAGAAAGGCACTGGCGGCGGAAAATGGCCTGCCGCTGGCTAAAAAGCTGGCGTTTACCGGCTTGACTTACCGAAAATTGTTCGACTTGGGACTCAAGCTGGGAGCGGCCTTTCAGGGGATCGTATTTAAAGATGCTCCTGACGGGCGGGGTAAGCTGGCGCGGCTGCCGCTGCCCAGTGCCGGACTCAGCCAGCGGCGAATCATTCCGCCATTGTCCACTTCGCCCTTACGGTCGCGTTTACCGGAAGTCAACAAGGTTGCTTCACCGCAAGGCAAGGTAGCGTTTTATACTGGCTGCATGCTTAATTATGTTTATCCCGAAGCTGGCGAGGCCATTGTAAAAATTCTTAAGGCCCACGGTGTGGAGGTTGTCATCCCGGCTAGGCAAAGCTGTTGCGGCACACCGGCGTTTACTGCGGGCGATTATCAGGTGGGACGATATTTGGCTGAGGAAAATGTCAAAATACTGGCTGCTGAAAATTATGATGCAATTATTACCGGCTGTGCGTCCTGCGGATCGGCGTTACAGCACGAGTATAGCGCTGTAATTGAGGATCCGGCTGTCAAGAAACTATGGGAGAATTTATCGAAAAAAGTAAAAGATATTACACAATTTATTGTTGAGCGAGGAATCAAGCAGGATTTACGGGAGGTAAGAGCTAAAATTACCTATCATGACCCTTGTCATTTGGTCCGGGGCATGGGGGTATCCCAAGAACCGCGGCAGATATTGACCAGTATTCCCGGTGTCGAATACGCGGAAATGAAGGATGCGGCTAAATGCTGTGGCGCGGGCGGTACCTTCAGTATGGTCTACTATGATGTTTCCCGTAAGATTAATGATTGGAAACTGGATAATGCTGAAAAGACGGGTGCCACTATTCTGGCGACCGGCTGTTCAGCCTGCCGGATGCATATTACGGACGGCCTGGGCCAGCGTGACAGCGCTATGAAAGTGCTGCACACTGCCGAAATTATTGCCAAGGCTTACGGCCTGGATTAAGGGGGACGAAGGTGGAACAGCAAATAATCACTGAGCTCAAACGGCTGGTTGGCTCTGACTATGTGATGGAACAGCTGGAAGACCGGATTTGTTATTCTTTTGATGCTACTTTCCGGGATTTTCCTCCTGATGTGGTTGTTAAGCCCGGTAATGTGGAAGAAATTGCGGCTATTGTCAAATTGGCCGGGAAGTATCGGCTGCCGGTAACTGCCAGAGGAGCGGCCACCGGCCTGTCGGGTGGGGCGGTTCCCGTACAGGGCGGAATCAGTCTTGTTTTAACCCGCTTAAACAAGATTCTTGCTATCGATACGGCCAATCGCGTGGCCGTGGTTGAAACCGGCGTAATAGCCGAGGATTTTGTTAATGCCGTAAGCCAGGCCGGGCTTTTTTACCCGCCCGACCCTGGGAGCATTAAAACCGCGACCATTGGTGGCACAATAGCCGAGTGCGCCGGCGGTCCCCGCGGGGTTAAGTATGGTATCACCAGGGACTATGTGCTGGGGCTGGAAGTAGTCTTGCCGGACGGGCGCATTGTGGAGGTGGGCAATCGCTTTGACAGTGAGATGGCCGGCCCGGACTGGGGAATGCTGTTCGTCGGTTCGGAGGGAACATTGGGCATTGTTACTAAGGCTTATTTGAAACTCATTGATAAGCCGAAGGCCAAGCAGACACTGCTGGCTGTTTTTAACAGCCTGGATGATGCCGCCCGTACAGTCAGCGAGATGATTGCTTCCGGTACCATACCGACTACCTTAGAGATTATGGATAACATGACCATTCGGGCGGTAGAGGATTTTCTCAAGGTTGGACTGCCGGTGAATGCGGAAGCCATCCTTTTAATTGAGGTTGACGGCAGCGCGAAGGCTATTGCCAAACAGGCCGAGCATGTGATCAAAGTGTGCCGGCAATGCGGCGCAACTGAAATGCAAGTGGCTTCAACGCCGGAAGATATGGACAAATTATGGCGTGCCCGCCGCGCTATTTCACCGGCCTGCGGCAAAATCAACCCGACCAAAATTTCCGAGGATGCCACCGTGCCTCGCAGTCAAATTCCGGCTATGGTTCGCCGCCTGCGGGAAATAGCCCAAAAGTACAATTTAAAGATGGTTATTTTCGGGCATGCCGGTGACGGTAATCTTCATCCCAATATTTTGAGCAACAAGCACGACCACGCGGAAATGGAGCGGGTCGAACAAGCCGTAGCGGAATTGTTCAAGGAAGCCTTGCACTTGGGTGGTACATTGTCAGGTGAGCATGGTATCGGCTATATGAAGGCGCCGTTTTTAAAATGGGAGACAGGGGAAACAGGATTTGCTGCTGGGAAAAAACTGAAACAGGTAATTGACCAGCAAGAATTATTAAATCCCGGCAAATTGTTTAATGTATAACAGCTTGCCGGAAATGAGTATATGGGAGGAACAACAATGCTGAAAACCGTACCACGATATTGCAAAGGTTGTGGAATATGTGTGGAGTTTTGTCCGAAGAAGGTATTGGAGCTTGATGAACTTGGCAAGATTCAGGTAGTCAGGCCGGATGATTGTGTGGCCTGCGGCCAATGCCAGCTACGGTGTCCTGATTATGCAATCTACGTAACTGCTGATAAATAATTGATAGCGAATGGAGGAATGTATGAATGGCAAAAGCATTACTTATGCAGGGAAATAGTGCCTGTGCAGAAGGCGCAATTGCTGCCGGAGCCAGGTTTTTTGCCGGCTATCCGATAACACCATCCACTGAGGTGGCCGAAATGCTGGCCAAACGGTTACCGCAGGTAGGCGGTACTTTTATTCAAATGGAGGACGAAATTGCCGGTATGGCCGCCACAATTGGCGCCGCTTTAACAGGGGTTAAAGCTTTGACAGCTACCAGCGGTCCCGGTTTTTCCCTGAAACAGGAGTTAATCGGCTATGCATCCATGGCGGAGGTTCCCTGTGTCATTGTTAATGTGCAGCGGGTTGGCCCCAGTACCGGTCAGCCGACTTCACCGGCGCAGGCTGATATTATGCAGGCCCGCTGGGGTTCTCATGGCGACCGGGGGGTTATTGCCCTTAGCCCCTCCAGTGTGCCGGAATGCTTCACACTGACGGTGGAGGCGTTTAATCTTGCCGAAAAATACCGTACACCGGTCGTGTTGTTAATGGATGAAATTGTTGGCCATATGCGGGAAAAAATTGAAATTCCCGACCCGGCCAGCCTGAAAATTGTTAATCGCAAAAAACCGACACTGCCGCCGGGAGAATTCTTGCCGTATAAACCGGATGCCGACGGTGTACCGCCCATGCCGGCCTATGGCGACGGCTACCGCTTCCATGTCACCGGTTTGGCCCATGATTATACCGGTTTCCCCAGTGGTGCCAACAGCACCTCCCAGGAACTGATTGCCAGACTGCACACAAAAATTACGGATCATATTGACGATATTGTTACCTATGAAGAACAAAATCTTGACGATGCCCAAGTGGCTGTGGTTGCTTTCGGCGGCACCGCCCGCACTGCGTACGCTGCTATTGAAATGGCCCGCAAGGAGGGCGTTAAGGCCGGCTTGTTCCGCCCGATTACCATTTGGCCTTCGCCGCAAAAACAGCTTACGGCGTTGGCGAAGAAAGTCAAAACCATTATTGTCGCCGAGCTTAACTACGGACAGTATGTGGGCGAGGTCGAGCGTATTGTTGCCGGACGGGCCAATGTCGTGTCGCTAGCCAAATGGAATAACGAACCCATTACGCCGGCGGAAATGTTAGCGGCCATTAAAGAAGCCAACTAAGGAGGGAACAACCATGGAAGAATTATTAAAAAAATATTATCGCCCCAAGCTGCCGCATATGTGGTGTCCGGGCTGCGGCAACGGTATTGTTACGGCCGCAATCGTTAAAGCTATCGACCAACTGGGGCTTGATCAGGATAAAACCACCATCGTATCGGGAATCGGCTGTTCATCGCGGGCTCCCGGTTATCTGCACTTTGATACCCTGCACACCGCCCATGGCCGGGCACTGCCGTTTGCAACCGGCATTAAGCTGGCCAAACCTGACCATAAAGTGATTATTATCAGCGGCGACGGCGATGCGAGCGCTATTGGCGGCAACCATTTCATCCACGCTGCCAGAAGGAATATTGATCTGACACTTATTGTTTATAACAACAATATCTATGGTATGACCGGCGGCCAGTACTCCCCGTTAACGCCGCATATGGCAAAGGCCACTACGGCGCCATATGGCAATGTTGACCGTGCCTTCGATTTAGTAAATTTAGCAAAAGGCGCAGGTGCTACCTTTGTCGCCAGGTCAACTACCTACCATGCCAAACAATTGTCCGAGCTTGTGGCAAAAGCCATTATGCATGAAGGCTTTTCCGTGGTAGAAGCGATGACCGGCTGCCCGATTTCTTTCGGCAGACAGAACAAAATGGGCAAACCGGCCGCATTACTGGCCTGGCAGCGGGATAACACAATATCTGTTGAAGCGGCTGCCAAGCTTAAACCGGAACAAGTGGCCGGAAAAATTCTTATAGGCTTGATGCATGAGGAAGTTGCTCCTGAATACACTGCAGAATATGCCAAAGTCATCAAACAAGCGATGGGAGGGGAGCGGTAATATGATGGAATTCAGATTAAGCGGTTCAGGTGGACAAGGCCTGATTCTTGCCGGCATAATCTTAGCTGAGGCGGCTATCGGCGATGGCAAAGAAGCCGTTCAGTCCCAGTCGTATGGACCGGAAGCGCGCGGCGGTTCCAGTAAATCGGAAGTTATCATCAGTGACAAACCGATCTACTATCCGAAAGTAACCAACCCCAGTCTGTTGCTGGCTATGACGCAGGAAGCACTTAATAAATACGGTACAGATTTACAAGATGACGGACTGCTCATTGTCGATAGCACACTGGTACGGGAAGTTCCTGCCCGGTTTAAAAATGTGCATAGTGTTCCTATTACCCACTTAGCCAAAGAAAAATGCGGGCGGGAACTGTTTGCCAACATTGTTGCCTTGGGAATCATTACGAAACTGGCCGGTTCAGTGAGCTATGACGGCATGGAAAAAGCTGTCCTGGCCCGCGTACCAAAAGGTACCGAGGATAAAAATAGACTGGCTTTGCAAACAGGTTATCAATCCATATAAATACATACAACCTCTGGCGCTGGTGCCAGAGGTTGTTGTCTTTATATAAGAGTTGGAAAATTCTGAATAACAAGGGTATATTAGGCAAGATCGAAATCGCAGCGGCAAGTCATTACCTAATTTATATAAAATGCAATTTGTTACAGCTATTTAGAGTGGGTTGGTGGTCATAATAGAATAAGGGTCTAAGTATGTCCGCATTAAGTCCATATTGTTTGGCAGCCTTTTATTACCCAGGCTGCCAAACGGGCGATGCAAAATATTTCGCTAGAGAGTACAGAAAACGAGGGCACCTGCGTGTCGATTCGTTTACCTTTGCGGGAGGTAGTTCATAGTGACACGGCTAAAAGATGTGAAGGTAATCATTGCTGATGTACAAAGTGCGGATAAAGTCATAATTGAGCTGAATGTGGCGCAGCCGGCGGCGCTGGAGGGTATGCACGATATTTTTATACCCAGCGAGCCGCCGTACCGGGAAGTTCTTCCGGTCAGAAATGTGGCCGACCGGATTGGCGTACCGTATATACCTTGTGAGCTGCCCCAAATTGCCGGTATTGTGATCAGTGACATACTGGACGACGTGCGCAGCTTAGCTGCCGTCGATGATGCTGCGAGAGCGATGACAGGACATTTGATTCATTTCTTGCAAAATGAAATAACAGCAGGCAGGATGCCTGCCAAGCTGCTGCCGCTTCAATCAGGGGTAGGATCTGTAGCCAATGCGGTTATCAGCGGCCTGGCAAACTCTGATTTTAATGACCTGACAGTTTATACAGAGGTCATTCAAGATGGCATGCTGGATTTAATTGATGCCGGCAAGTTGCTGTTTGCATCCGGTACGGCACTTACACCATCGCCGGCGGGATTAAAGCGCTTCTATGACAACCTTGAACAGTACAAAAGCAAAATGGTGCTAAGACCCCAGGAAATCTCCAATAGTCCGGAAATAGCCAGGCGTCTTGGCGTTATTGCCATGAATACGGCTCTTGAATTTGATATCTATGGACATGTAAATTCCACACATGTGATGGGCAGTAAAATTATGAACGGAATAGGCGGTTCCGGTGATTTTGCCCGCAATGGCTATTTAACCATTTTCTTTAGCAGTTCGGTGGCTAAAGACGGGGCCATATCCTGTGTCGTGCCCATGTGTTCCCATGTGGACCATACCGAACATGATGTGGATGTATTTATAACCGAACAGGGGTTGCTGATGTTCGGGGCTTAAGCCCGAAAGAGCGTGCCCGGGTGATTATCGGTAATTGTGCCCATCCCCGTTACCGGTCACACCTGTTCGATTACCTGGAGCGAGCGGAAAAGGTGACAGGCCTGGCTCATACGCCCCACCTGCTGCAGGAAGCGCTGTCTTGGCATTGCCGGTTCCTGGAGACAGGTACCATGCTGCTTTAAGGCAATGTAAGTCCGGAATGATTCTATCGCCAACGATATACAGATAAAAGAGGCAATGGTGAACGAAAGTTCAGACATTGCCTCTTTGTTTTTTTTAATGGAAGTACCAGCTTTCCTGGGATAGAATCACTAAGGATTCTGCAGGTATTTCTAAAGACCTGGCCCAACCCAAGTGTCTTATTTTAGGGTCAATTCAGCAGATTTTGGATTTCTTCATACAGATAGTGAGTCGTGTCACCGGTCACTAAATTATCATTTACCTTGGCAATATACTGTTCGGCGCAGTCGCCGCATTCACCCAGGCAAGGTTCCACTGATATCGAAGTATTTTTGAAATCCGCCCGGCATTTTTCTACAAGGTCCTCCATGCCTTCATGCTTTACATTGTTTTCGCAAAATTGCAGGGTATTCATAATCTTTGCCTCCTTATGCTTTTTTCACAGTTTAGTTTTGGCCTACTGGCGGCAAACTATGTGCAGGACGATTTATTATGCAGGCATTTGGGAAAAAAGTGTGATGAAGATCACACCTCATTGTGAGATTTGGCAATGAGTGGGAGGCTGTTGTGTTATACAATAAAGCTAACTTAGATGTTGCCTGACAAATCTATGAAGGAGGTGGCAGCATGCTGCCAAAAGGAGCAAACCTGCAAAAGATACGGGAAGGAAAACGCACCTATGCAATAACTCCGCATCTTCCCGGCGGCTTTATCAAACCGGAAGTTATGCAAAAATATGTAGATGTTTCTAAAAAATACGGCGGAACCATGAAACTGACCTCCGCCCAACGAATTATGATTACCGGACTTAAGGCGGAAGACATTGACAGCGTGTGGCAGGAGCTTGGTATGCAGCCGGCTTTAGGTTTTGCCAATTGTGTGCGCAGTGTTAAGATTTGTCCGGGGATCGCTTTTTGCAAGCGCGGCAAGCAGGACAGTATTAAGCTCGGGCTTGAGCTGGACAGGCGATATATAAAAAAAGAAATGCCCAGCCGTATCAAAATGGGAGTTTCCGGCTGCCCTAATTCTTGCGCAGAAGCAATCATTAAGGATGTTGGCGCCATTGGCACCGATACAGGGTGGGATATTTATGTAGGCGGCAGCGCCGGTTCGCATCCGCGTCTTGCCGATAAACTGATTGAGAGTCTGAATTACGATGATGCGCTGCGTGTGATCGATATCGTTATGCGTTACTATCAGCAGTACGCGGATATTGAACGCATCGGCCAATTTATCGATCGTATTGGCTGGGGAAAATTTAAAACAGACGTACTGGCGGAATTTTACGGCGAAAAAAGTTCCGCCGGCGAGCCCCGGGTGCCACAGTCTGAGGCGGGAGATAAAATTGTTCCCCTGCCTGGCGGTTTAACCGAAGGCAATTTGGTATTTGGCGATGCGATTACCGCCGATAGTGTAATTAGTGATATTATCCGGGTTTATCCGCAGACAATACCCATTTTCCGGTCTTTTGGCATGGGCTGCCTGGGGTGCCCGTCCTCGGCCGGTGAGCCTGTGACGAAGGCCGCTGCTATTCATGGCCTTGATTTGCCGGAGCTGCTGGCGGCTTTAAATAAAGTAGTTCCGGAAAAAAAGTAACCTTATTGGTAAGGAGGAGAACGATATGAGTGCGTTTTTAGCCCCAATCCATTATTGGCTGTATAATAAGATTCGCAATGTTGTTGACCGCGAGCAGGCTGTTTTTTCGGCAGCTGAGAACCTGTGCGGCGCTGCCGCGGAAGAGGCCCGCTCTCAAGCCTGGCAAAGCTATGGCGAACCACTGCCTGATAGGGACCTTAAAGACCATATTGACCAAAGCAATATTCACGGCTGGCTGCAGCGCCAGATAAATGTTGCGGAAAGCCGGGAAGCCGCTTTTGTTCAGGCGCTGATTGACAGTTGCGGCGCTGCTGCGGTCGATGTTGTGCAAGACGCTTTTCGTGAGCACGGCATTCACGTCGCCCGTCATGCCGCCAGCCAGGGAAAATACGAAACGGCGACCGCGCCTGGCCTGTACAAGGCCATGAATGATTATTTCCTTAACGGCATGCCTTGCGATCAGGCGGATGCGGTTATGGAAAGCACGACCGACAAGCTGGTGTGGGAAAGCGATGTTTGTTTGCAGGAATCCAACTGGCAGCGAGCCGGCGCTGACGAAAAAATCATGAAAAGGCTCTATCATGAGTGGCTGGCTAGCTTTGTCAGCACTCTCAACCCCGGATTTGCCTATCATCAAACCGCAGATACCAAGTCCGGCAATGCCCGCAACCGGTATGAAATAATCAAAATATAGGGTTTGGTGGCAGCATTTTTTTCAAAGAAAAACCGCAGCTTTACTGCTGTGGTTTTTCTTATTCACAAGCAGGGTGAGATTGTGATATAATTCTCAATATATTATGTAACCAGAGTCGCAGCAAGAAAGGATGATAGATATGTACAAGATACTGGGAAAACGGCAATTAGCACCACAAATTTACCTAATGGATATATATGCTCCCCGAGTTGCTAAATCGGCCAAGCCAGGCCAATTTGTGATTGTTAAGATCGATGAAAAAGGAGAAAGAATTCCGCTTACGATTTGCGATTATGATGTTGAAAAGGAGACCGTCACAATCGTGTTTCAAACTCTAGGTAAGTCTACCATCGAAATGGCTGACTACCAGGTGGGTGACTATTTCTCTGATTTCGCCGGGCCTCTGGGGGAGGCTTCCGAATTTATTCATGAAGAATTACCTGTACTTAAGCAGCAGCGGATGGTTTTTGTTGCTGGCGGGGTAGGTACAGCACCGGTTTATCCGCAAGTTAAATGGCTCCAGCAACAGGGCGTTCAAGTCGACGTAATTATTGGTGCCCGCAACCAAGAAATGGTTATTCTGGAAAATGAAATGAAAGCTTTGGGTGCTACGGTGTATGTTACAACCGATGACGGCTCCTATAGTCGTAAGGGCCTTGTTACCGACGTGTTAAAAGAACTGATTGACAGTGGTAAAGCCTATGATCATGTAATTGCCATTGGTCCAATGATTATGATGAAGTTTGTGGCCAAACTGACCAAAGAATATGGGCTAAAGACGACAGTTAGCTTGAATCCAATTATGGTGGATGGCACAGGTATGTGCGGCGCCTGCCGGATAACGGTGGGCGGGCAGATTAAGTTTGCCTGTGTTGATGGTCCTGAGTTTGACGGACATCTGATTGATTTTGATGAGGCCATGCGCCGTCAGGCGATGTATAAAACGGAAGAAGGCCAAAGTTTGCTTGCTGTGGAAAAAGGCAGTCATACCTGTGGCTGTTGTGGAGGGGCAAAATAATGAGCAAAATAACCAGAGTACCTGTACGTGAACAGTCTCCGAAAAAACGGGTGACAAACTTTGCCGAAGTTTGTCTGGGTTATTCGTTGTCAGAAGCAATGACCGAAGCGGCCCGTTGTCTTACTTGTAAAAATGCCAAGTGTGTGGGCAATTGCCCGGTAGCGATAAATATTCCGGATTTTATCAGTTATGTTAAAAAAGGCGAAATTGCTGAAGCGGCTAACGTCATTGCCCAAGCAAGCGCTCTGCCTGCTGTTTGCGGCCGGGTCTGTCCACAGGAAACCCAGTGCGAGGGTAAATGCATTCTCGGGATAAAAGGGCAGCCGGTTGCCATCGGCAAGCTGGAGCGTTTTGTTGCGGACTGGGCCAGGGAGAACCGGGCTCAACCCGCTATAGTAGCGCCCCCAAATGGCAAAAAGGTGGCTGTTATTGGCAGCGGCCCGGCCGGCTTAACCTGTGCCGGCGACTTGGCGCGTAAAGGTTATGCAGTTACTGTGTTTGAAGCCCTGCACGAGCCTGGCGGCGTATTGGTGTACGGCATTCCCGAGTTTCGCTTGCCCAAGGAGTCGGTGGTCAAACCGGAGATTGCCAACCTGGAAAAAATGGGGGTTGCGATTGAAACCAACGTGATTGTCGGCAAGACGGTTACGATTGATGAATTGCTTGAAGAAGAAGGTTTTGCTGCCGTATTTATTGGTTCAGGGGCCGGCTTGCCCAAATTCATGGGGATTCCGGGGGAAAATGCCAATGGCGTGTTTTCGGCCAATGAGTTTTTGACACGCAATAACTTAATGAAGGCTTTTAAAAAGCAATATGCTACACCGATTAAAGCCGGCAAAAAGGTGGCAGTAGTCGGCGGCGGCAATGTCGCCATGGATGCCGCCCGGACAGCGGCCCGCCTTGGCAGCGAAACCCATATCGTTTACCGACGGTCTGAGGCTGAATTGCCGGCCAGGGTGGAAGAAGTGCATCATGCCCAAGAAGAAGGAATTATTTTTGATATCCTAACCAATCCGATTGAGGTTCTGGTGGATGACAGCGGCTGGGTAGCCGGTCTGAAATGCGTCAAAATGGAATTGGGTGAACCGGATGCCGCCGGCCGGAGAAAACCGGTACCGGTGCCTGGCTCCGAATTTATCATGGAGGCAGATACCGTGATCATGTCTCTCGGCACTTCTCCTAATCCGTTGATTTCCGCAACAACAAAGGGTCTTGCAACCAACAAATGGCAGTGTATTGTGGCGGATGAGCAAACAGGTCTTACCAGCCGGGAACGGGTTTATGCCGGTGGTGATGCCGTTACCGGTGCCGCCACAGTGATCCTGGCAATGGGGGCTGGGAAACGGGCTGCTCAAGCTATTGACGACATGTTGGCCGGCTGACATTTTATTTTTAATCTAAAAATTATCTAAAATTCCTCCTGTATGATATTTCTAAGAAAATACAGGAGGAATTAAACTGTTATGAGAAAAATTACATCCCTGCTACTTACATTCGCATTTCTTGTTTTAGCCGTAACCGGCGTGCAATTATCTCTTCCGCACAGCGGGGGAGCCAGGGAGAAACCGGCGGTTATTCAGAGTACTGAGGCCGGAGATAACAGTGTTGCCGGCGCGCCGCGTACCACGCGGCAGGCAGCGTTTTATCCGAAGACAGCGCACGAGTGGGCCGGATATTTATTTATTGCCGCCGGCTGTGTACACCTTGTGCTCAATCGCAAACCGATAAAGTCATATCTGGGCATGCGAAAATAAATTGGGGACGCGCCCGGAGTTGTTTATCTAATGAACATAAAGAAGCTTAGTACGACCAGGAGTATTGGCTGGTGCAGAAGATAGATAATAAGTGACCGGCGGCCCAGCCAACCTAAAATACGGACCGGTTGATTGCGGGTCGCCGCCGGCCATAACGGTTGTTTGGCAGAATAAAAGAGCTTGCCGGCGGCCATGCCGTAGAGCACAATTCCCAGCCAGGGGAGCAGCGGGTAGTAGTCGATGGAGGCAAAGTCCCAGGGGCGGACACCGAGAGGGATAAGCCAGACAATAGTCGCCCTTAAGTTGGCAATCCAGTTACCTAACACGAGCAAAGTGGTGCCGGCAAGTGTCAACGTTAGGGCAGACCGTTTGACCAACCAGGGAGCGGCCAACATGCCGACTCCCAACAGGTGCAAAATCCCAAACCGGATATAGAGAGCCGGACTATAGACATACGTAGCCAGGGTAATGAGCATACCTGCACCCAAAACCTTAAGGCCGCGCCGCAGCGGGTGCCGGCCTAAGGTTGCGCTTATACCGGATATCAGCATAAATAAAATTGCGGATGACTTGCCCTGATAATACCAGAAACCACTGAGATAATCGAGCGGCCAGTTAAAAAAATAAGCTAAATCAAAAACAATATGGAAAATAACCATCATCAGAATGGCAATTCCCCGCAAACAATCAATTTCAGCAATGCGGCCAATGTGCGGCAACACCTGAGCCCCCTTACCGGGTAATCTATTCTACATTAACAATATAAGACAATCGACGAATCGTCAAGAGACTCGCCAGCCGGAAAAATAAATTTACACAATATGAATTTTAGGGTAAAGAGTAACATAAGATAAATTAAGCTGGATTTTGTCCCTTAGATAATGGTCAGTTTCTTTATGGCTGACAAAATTTGCTGACCTTCGCGGCAGGAATTGTTGCATCGAACGGGAATATTCTTACCAGGAAAGCTTTGGCTCGCGAGCCGAAGCCTTTATTAATCCAGATGGAAAGTATAACTTTCCCTGGATAGAACGACTATACCCCCTAAAGGGGTACAGGCGGCTTTTGCCGGCGTCCTAAAGGACTTGGCACAAGCCAAGTCGTATTTTATGGGATGGTGTCAGCATGAAGGATTTGTCAATTATCTTACTGTCTGTTTTTCTTGGGGCTGTTGGTCAGATCGGGTTAAAATACGGAGCGTTGCGCCTCGCCGATACCGGCTCTCTATGGGAAAAGGCGCTGGCTGCCTGGCCGCTTATCGCTGGCTTAGCGGTTTACGGTGTCAGTACCTTGCTGTGGATTTATGCCTTGCGGACCGTGGAACTCAGTTATGCATATCCACTCATCAGTCTGGGGTATGTTCTGGTTTTTATTGCGTCCTATTTTCTTTTTCATGAATCGATCAGTATGCTTAGGCTGGGAGGATTGTTGCTTATATTAAGCGGTATTGTGCTGGTAGCAAAATCTTAACAGTAAATTAACTGAATTGTAACATTTTTTTACAATTGGTTAACAAACACGGCAGGTTTATGCTATAATCAGTTTGAATCCGACAAATTGAGGAGGCTAAGTATGGGATTTGGCTTAAAGCCACGTGAAGAAAAGTTTTATGGTTATCTTTTGGAAAACACGCAACTGATTCGTGATGCGGCCGAGATACTCCAAGTGGCGTTAAATCGGGAGGGTGATTTGTCTGAATTAATGATTCAGATTGATGAGCTTGAAAAACAAGCCGATGCTAATACTGCCAAAATTGTCGGCTTATTACATAAGAGCTTTATTACCCCGCTTGATCGCGAAGATATTTATGCCATTGCCCACAAACTGGATGATGTAATCGACTGTGTTCAGGGCGTTATTGAACGGATGGAGTTATATAATGCCGGCACAGCATCTGACGGAGCCAAAGAACTGGGCTATCTTGTTGCCAAGACATCCAAGCAAATTGACAAGGCATTTACTCTTTTACCGGAAATTAAAAAACAGCGGGAAAAACTGGAAGAACGTTGTGCCAAAATTATTGAGTTCGAGGCGTTGGGAGACCGGTTGTATCGTCAGGAAATGGCCAAACTGTTCCGGGAATGTACAGATCCTATTGAAATTATTAAATGGAAAGAAATCTTGCTGCATTTGGAAGAAACCTTGGACATTTCAGAGGATATCGCGAATTTGTTAAAGGGAGTTATCGTGAAATATGCCTGATATGACGTTGCTCTACGTCGTAGTCTTTTTTGCGTTGGCATTTGACTATATCAATGGGTTCCATGATACGGCCAATGCCATTGCCACATCGGTTTCGACCCGGGCGCTAGAACCGCAATATGCCGTTATGCTGGCAGCCGTTCTCAATTTTACGGGGGCGCTCTATAGCACCGGGGTAGCGAAAACCATTGGCGGCGATCTTGTAAAGGCCGCTTCCTTGGTTAACCAGCCTGTTATCATTTCGGCATTATTCGGAGCAATTGTCTGGAATTTGATTACCTGGTGGTTTGCCATTCCCAGCAGTTCTTCGCATGCACTCGTTGGCGGTGTTGTGGGTGCGGTCATGGTAGGGGCCGGCTATGAGGCTATTAACTTTGCCGGTGTGGAAAAGATTGTATTATCACTCATACTGTCGCCACTGATTGCCATGATCGGCGGCTATATCATCATGATTGCCATGATGTGGATTTTTCGCAAACAGGAGCCGGGAAAATTAAATGCCGGATTCAAAAAGATGCAGCTCTTGTCTGCCAGTATGATGTCATTCTCACATGGATCGAATGACGCGCAAAAGGCTATGGGTATTATTACACTGGCCTTATTGAGTTCCGGGCAGATTCCATCGCTGGAGGTTCCTTTGTGGGTGAAATTTTCCTGTGCGACCGCCATGGCCTGCGGCACAGCGGTCGGCGGCTGGAAAATTATCAAAACAATGGGTGGCGGGATATTTAGGCTGGAGCCGATTACCGGCTTTGCAGCCGACTTGAATTCATCGCTCGTTATTTTTGCCGCCACGAATCTGCACCTGCCGGTCAGCACTACGCACGTAGTATCCGGGTCGATTATGGGGGTAGGTTCGTCCAAACGTCTTACGGCTGTACGTTGGGGTGTGGCTCAGCAAATGCTGTTCGCCTGGATATTAACGATTCCCTTTAGTGCATTAACCAGTGCTCTTATGTATAAGTTTTTATCATTGTTCATGCATAGTTAAGTCAAATACATAAATGTAAACAAGCAGTTCGGTATTTGCCGGACTGCTTGTTTTAACTTGCTATTCATATGTCAAGTTATTATAATGATAATAATATCAATGCAAAAACATTCCAGGCCGGAAATATTCTTTGCCTGTATTTTATAAGGAGGTATAGTCTTGAGCGCCGTTCGTCGTATATTTGTGGAAAAAAAACCCGGTTTTGCCGTAGAAGCCGAAGGAGTCTATTCTGATTTAAAACACCACCTGGGTATAGCAGGCTTAACAGAGGTGCGAATTCTGCACCGGTATGATATTAGTGGATTAAGCGACGCTGAATTTGCGGCTTCCCTGCATACTATTTTTTCCGAACCGCCCGTGGACGATGTGTATGTAGAACAGTTTGCTGCGCCGGCAGGAGCGAGTATCTTTGCTATGGAATACTTGCCGGGCCAATATGACCAGCGGGCCGACTGGGCGGCTCAGTCCGTCCAAATTCTTACGCAGAAGGAACGTCCCGCAATCCGCACAGCCAAGGTACTGGTTTTAACCGGGCAGTTAACTGAGGCGGAAGTGGCTAAGATTAAAGATTATTGTATCAATCCGGTTGAAGCCCGGGAAGCGGTGCTGGACAAACCAACATCGCTTACCATGCCCGCCGCCGTGCCCGCCGATGTGGCTGTGCTTGAGGGTTTTACGGCGCTGCCGGAGGCTGCATTGGCACAGTTTTTACAGGAACGGGGCCTGGCGATGAGTCTGGAAGATTTACTGTTTTGCCAGAATTATTTCCGTGATACCGAAAAGCGCAATCCGACAATTACGGAAATTAAAGTAATTGATACGTACTGGTCGGATCATTGCCGTCATACTACGTTCCATACCCAAATAGGCGAGGTCGACATTGAAACAGGACCATACAGCCAGCCGGTTGTATGGTCCTGGAACGAATACCAAAAATGCCGGAGTTATGTGTATGGCGATAAGGCGGCCGGCCGTGATACCAATCTGATGGATATTGCCACCGCCGCCATGAAAGAACTGAAAAAGCAGGGGCGGCTCACTGACCTCGACGAGTCGGAAGAAATTAACGCCTGCAGCATTGTTGTTAAGGCAGATATTGACGGCCGGCAGGAAGACTGGCTGGTTATGTTTAAAAATGAAACCCATAATCATCCGACCGAAATCGAACCTTTCGGGGGGGCTGCCACCTGTCTGGGAGGCTGTATTCGTGATCCGCTGTCAGGCCGTTCCTATGTGTACCAGGCGATGCGCGTTACCGGCAGCGGTGACCCGTGTGCTCCGCTGTCCGGCACACTTCCGGGAAAATTGTCGCAGCGGAAGATTACGACAAGCGCCGCGGCGGGTTATAGCTCTTATGGCAACCAAATAGGTTTGGCAACAGGCCAGGTGGCTGAGATTTACCATGAGGGCTATATTGCCAAACGGATGGAGATTGGCGCCGTTATGGCGGCTGCTCCCAAGAAAAATGTAGTTCGGCAAGTGCCGGAGCCTGGCGATGTTGTGTTACTGGTGGGCGGGCGTACCGGCCGTGACGGCTGCGGCGGCGCTACCGGGTCATCCAAGGCTCACACGGAAGAATCACTGGAAAATTGCGGCGCAGAGGTGCAGAAGGGCAATCCACCGACAGAACGGAAAATTCAGCGCTTGTTCCGCAAATGTACCGTTAGCACGATGATCAAACGGTGTAATGATTTTGGTGCCGGTGGTGTTTCCGTTGCTATTGGCGAACTGACTGACGGGTTAAAAATTAACCTGGATGCTGTCCCCAAAAAATACGAAGGGCTTGATGGCACTGAACTTGCAATTTCCGAATCACAGGAACGGATGGCCGTAGTGGTTGCGACCGGCGATGCCCGGAAATTTATTGAATATGCGGATGAAGAAAACCTGGAGGCAACCCTCGTAGCCGAGGTAACCGGCGATAACCGCCTGACGATGTTATGGCGCGGGCAGCCTATTGTTAGTCTCAGCCGTGAGTTTCTCAATACGAACGGAGTGAAACAGCACACGGATGTGTACGTGGCGGCACCTGCTGCCACCAGCTATTTTACTGCCGTCCTTGCTAACAAAGCAGATTCACAAAATATCAAAGAAATATGGCTGAAAAATTTGCAAGAACTCAATGTGGCCAGCCAAAAGGGTCTGGTTGAGCGTTTTGACAGCAGTATTGGCGCCAATACGGTAATTATGCCGTATGGCGGCAGATACCAGGATACTCCGGCTGAAGGCATGGTCGCCAAATTGCCGGTGCTGTCAGGCAGCACGACGACGGGAACTATCATGACGTATGGCTTTAATCCGGAAATTGCCACCTGGAGCCCTTTTCACGGAGCCGTCTATGCGGTGGTGGAAGCCGTAGCCAAAGTAGTTGCCTTAGGCGGCAATTTCCGTACGGTGAGGCTTACCTTGCAGGAGTATTTTGAGAAACTGGGGCATGATCGCGAGAAATGGGGCAAACCGTTCAGCGCTCTGCTAGGCGCTTTCTATGCCCAACGGCAGCTTGGCATTCCGGCGATTGGCGGCAAAGACAGCATGTCAGGCTCTTTCAATGAGCTTGCCGTGCCGCCGACGCTTGTTGCTTTTGCGGTAACGGCAGTTGATGTCCGGCATGTGATTTCCCAGGAATTTAAACGGACCGGCAGCCAAGTGGCTGTAATTCGTGTGCCGCGGGGAGCCGATGAACTCCCTGACTTTTCCATGATGGCTGCCGCCTACGACAGAATTCATCAGCTAGCTAAAGCAGATCAGATTTTGGCTGCCTACACGGTTAAGCTGGGAGGAATCGCCGAAGCTGTCAGCAAAATGGCTTTTGGCAGCCGGATCGGTTTTGAGTTTATAGGCCAAGCCGACAACGCGGCCCTATTTGCACCAGACTATGGCTCGCTGGTTCTCGAATTTCCTGAGGGGCTTGACCTTGCCGAAGCGCTGGAAGGCATAGACTATCGATTGCTGGGTCGGACAACAGTAAAACCCGTAATTGCCATAAATAAGACCGAGATAGCTTTGGATGAAGCATATACCTCCTGGGAACAGGCACTGGAAAAAGTATTTCCTACCCGGCCTGAACTTATGGAAGGCGAACCGGACTGTTTCAAGGCCTATACGGCAAGAAACACACGGCGTCCCCGGGTGACTGCCGCCAAGCCTACCGTGTTGATTCCGGTATTTCCCGGCACCAACTGCGAATATGATACAGTGAGAGCCTTCGAACAGGCGGGAGCCGTTGCCGAGGTTTTGGTTATCCGTAACCTCACCGCCGCCCATATTGAAGAATCCATTGCTGTGTTGGCTCGCAAGATCGCGGCTGCGCAGATCGTGATGCTGCCCGGAGGTTTTAGTGCCGGCGATGAGCCTGATGGCTCGGGTAAATTTATCGCCACGATGTTCCGGAATCCCCGGGTAAAAGAGGCGGTAACCGAATTTTTGCAACACCGCGATGGTTTGATGCTGGGTATTTGCAATGGCTTTCAGGCTTTGATCAAACTGGGGCTGGTGCCTTATGGCGAGATCCGGGATTTGGCAGAGCAGAGTCCCACCTTGACATTTAATAAAATCGGCCGCCATATATCCTGTATGGTCAATACCAAGATAGTCTCTACGTTGTCACCCTGGCTGAGCAATGTTGAGGCCGGTGAAGTTTTTACCATTCCTGCTTCCCACGGTGAAGGCCGGTTTTACGCTACCGCCGGGGAGATTGCCCAACTGGCGGCTAACGGCCAAATCGCAACTCAGTATGTCGATTGTAACGGGCGGCCGACCTATGATGTCAAATATAATCCGAATGGCTCATTCCACGCGATTGAAGCCATTACCAGCCCGGACGGACGGGTGTTTGGCAAAATGGGGCATTCAGAACGGATTGGCAGCCACGTTGCCGTTAATATTCCGGGCAATAAAGATCAGCGGTTGTTTAGTGCCGGTGTAAATTATTTTAGATAGACGTGCGGGAGAGTGATAGTATGCTTAGTGTTGCTCATATTGGTATTGTAGTGAAAGATACCGATAAGTCGCTCGACTTTTATACCCGGGTATTAGGGTGTACAGTAGAGGAAACTTATCAGGATGAACGGATTCGTTTAACATTTATCAAAGCCGGGCAGCAAACGATTGAACTGATTCAATATCAGGAAGATGCTGTAAAAACACGTGGGGCGGGCAATGTTGACCATATCGCGTTTGCGGTAACTGACATGGAGGCTGAAGTTGCCAGGCTGCGGCAGCATAAGGTCACATTGTTGTTGGATCAGCCCAAGGTAACAAACGGCAAAAAAATTCTGTTTTTTGCCGGGCCGGATGGTGAACGGCTGGAGTTTGTGCAAAAATTATGACAACAAGACGGACGGTTCGGTACTGCTGGCAACCAGCAAGTACCGAACCGTCCGTCACCGTCATATACCGCATATTACCTCCATATCTGTGTTGCTTCTTGCTTGTAGTAAACATATAATAATAAAGAGTATTAAATAAAAACATTGTTCTATATTGCCCTGCCGGGCGCATGGATCATGTTTGGGGGGTCTTAGTATTAATTTCCAGGATATCACGTTGGCGCAAAAAGCCTTGTTTGATAAATGTTTTAGTCACCGCCGATATGAGAATGCTCATTATAATTTTACTAATTTATTTATGTGGCGCCAGCTATATTCCATCAAATGGGCAGAGGCGGACGGCTATCTGGTCATAAAGGCGGGGCAGGGAGAAAATCAGTTTCTGCTGCAGCCATTTGGGCCTGATGCCGGCATCGAAGCCATTCTGGAAAAGATGGCGGATTATTGCGCAGAGCATGCTCTTGCCTTCAGTCTGCGGGGCATTGAAAAATTCATGATCGATATTTTGGAAAATTGGCGGCCGGGTCAGTTTGTTATTACCAGTGACCGCGATAATTTCGATTATGTTTATCATAGCAAGGATCTAATTGAATTAAAAGGCCGTAAATATCATAGTAAAAAAAATCACATCAACAGCTTTCTCCGCAACCATCCGGATTATCAATATTTTCCGTTAACGCCTGAATGGGTGCCGCGTTGCATTGAAACCCAATTAGATTGGTGCCAAAAGAAGGGCTGTGAAGATGATCCCTTGTTAAAAGGCGAGCGGGACGCTATCATCGAAGTGCTTACCCACTGGAATGAGCTCAAGCTGACCGGAGGGTTGATTTATATTGACGGCAAAGTCGAAGCCTTTAGTTTTGGCGAGCAATTAAACAGTGATATGGCAGTTATCCATGTAGAAAAGGCAAATCCCGATATCCGGGGTGTCTATCCGGTAATTAATCAGCAGTTCTGTAAAAATGCCTGGAAGCATTTACTCTATATCAACCGGGAGGAAGATATGGGGCTGGAAGGGTTGCGTAAAGCCAAGGAGTCGTATTGTCCGGCACGAATGGTAGAAAAATTTAATGCCAGAGCAAAATACTAAATCCAAGTTATGGGCAAACTATAGGTTAAAGTCTTATAGCCGCAACCTGCCATTAGTAAAAATTTTGCTTGATGGCTTTATTTTGGGCGTGGTTATGGTATAATTTTTAAAGGATTTTTTATTGTGCTTTCGGTTTATGTGCAAAAAGCACAGCGGCGCATTTGTAGTCTAGTCATCATTTCTGCAAGGGAAGGACAGGCAAGATGGAAATTAAATCAATTAAAAAATTAAAACTATATGGTTTTAATAATCTCACCAAAACACTCAGCTTTAACATGTATGATATCTGCTATGCGAAAACTCCGCAGCATCGACATTCGTATATAGAGTATATTGATGAGGAATATAGCGCCGAGCGGTTAACCAATATTTTGACTGAGGTCGCCCATATTATTGGAGCTAATATCCTGAATATTGCCAAGCAGGATTATGACCCACAGGGGGCCAGTGTCACGATGCTGATTTCCGAAGAACCGGTTAACCAGCCGGGTGAGCTTGTTACCCGGGAAGAATGCGGCGAATGTGAGCTCAATGAGCCCATGCCTGATGCCGTGGTTTGCCATCTGGACAAAAGCCATATTACGGTTCACACGTATCCTGAGAGCCATCCGGACGAAGGAATCAGCACTTTTCGGGCAGATATCGACGTATCTACCTGTGGGCACATATCACCGCTTAAGGCGTTGAATTTTCTTATTAATACTTTCCGCCCTGATATCGCAGTCACTGATTACCGGGTACGGGGTTTTACCCGGGACGTAAACGGCAAAAAGTTCTTTATCGATCATAAAATAAATTCGATTCAAAACTATATTTCCAGTGAAAATCGGGATCTCTACCAAATGATTGACGTCAATGTCTATCAGGAAAATATTTTTCATACCAAAATGTTATTGAAAGAATTCGATTTGGATAACTATTTGTTTGGAACAGCCAAAAAAGAATTAATGGCTGGCGAAAAAAAGAAAATCAAACAACGGCTAAAAAAAGAGATGGCTGAGATTTTTTACGGAAGAAATATTCCTAAAGTCAGTCTCAAATTATAAATACATTAAAATCCCCCAAATGGGGGATTTTAATTTTATGAAACTACTATTACATCCCTTGCCGGTTCGCCTATTTCACTGGATTATGTTTGCTGCCGTCATGTTTCTTGTTATCACCGGGCTATATCTCACTGATCCATGGCTTACGCTGCCTTATGGCCTGATACGAAAAGCGCATATGCTTGCGGGGATTATTCTGGTCTTAAACTTTGGGGGGCAGGTTTGCTATTATCTTATCACCGGCAAGTATACCGAGGTGCTGTTTACCAGGCATGATCTCCCTAATTTGCGCAGCTTTTTCCGCTACACACTGTTTATTACCGAGACGCATCCGAACTACGGGCGTTACAACCCGGGACAAAAGGCACTGTTTACCAGTTGGGGACTGGCCGTCATAGTATCAGGAGTGACGTCCCTGCCGTATTTTTTGCCGGAGTTTGCCTCCTGGCTTAGCCTGCCGGTTGGTGGTCTTGTGGGAACCAGAATTGTTTTTTACGGTATTACCATATACTTTTTGGCAACCATCCCCCTGCATTTGTATTTAGTCTTTACGGAAGACCCCGTAAAGTTGCAGGCGATGTTCTCCGGATATGTAAACAAAGAGCCAACGTGTAAAGATAGGGACAAATCGTAAGGTTTACTCTAATCTGGTCAAGGCGCTAGGGCAGCTATGGAGGAAGATGCCGGGAACTGATCGTGATTTGTTTGCGAGTTTGCGACAGATGTCAGTATTTCCCGGCCGGCATCCATCCCCTGCGCACCGGTTAGAACAATAAGATCACCGGGCAGGGCATGGCCGAGAGCGTCTTTGAGCGCACCCGCCAGCGTGCTAAAAAAGGTGAACCCGGTATTTAACCGGTTGAGTGTTGTCAAAAAGGCCAGGCGTTCTTCCTGCGTAACCGCATCAGCCCAGCCGACATTGTTACTGCTGGCCGTGATGATGAAATGGAAGGGGATTTTTTGGCGTATGCTGGCAAAGGTGGCCGCATTGGCGGCATTGATTGCCGTGCCGCGATGGCCGCGGATGGCATTAACGACAATAAGCCGTTTATACCTGAACAGCGAGATGGTGTCAAACACGGCTTGAATACTGCCTGGGTTCAGGGCCGTATCGTCAATAACCGTAAGGCCGTGCAGATGGAATACATCCATGCGCCGTGTCACGCTGCGGAATGTGGCCAACGCCCGGGCGATCGCTGCCGGCGGTAAGTTATGCAACAACGCGGCAGCGGCTGCAAGCAGTGCATTTTCAACGTTATGACGACCAGGTAAGGCAAGTGTGATGGAATGCCTGCCAATTGGCCACGACTGTCCAGCCAGTGTGGCAAACGGTATATTGATAGCCAGGGTAAAGGTGCAGCCATAGGCGGTTTGGCGGCAAATATGGGCAGTGAGATCAGCCTCTCTGTCTAACGCGGCAGTAATCACTCTGCCGCTAAAACCTGCTGCCATGGCCTTGCAATTAGCGTCAGCCCAATTGACAATAAGCGGTGCAGCGGGAGCCAGTAAGTCCAGAAACTTTGCCTTGGCCGCAAGGTAGCTGGCATAACTGCCGTGAAAATCGAGATGATCAGCGCATAAATTGCTGAGTATGCCGGCAGAAAAGCGAACATGCGCGACGCGGTGCATATCAATGCCTTGGGCGGATACTTCCATAGCCGCGTGGGTAACTTTATTGTTAAGCATTTGCGCCAGATAGTACTGCAAACTGACTGCATCCGGTGTTGTAAGTGTGCTGGGGATGGAAGCTTTGCCGGTATTGACCCGGATAGTGCCAATGAGTCCGGCTTTTAGGCCTGCCTCAAGGAAAATATGCTCAAGCATACAGGCAATGGTTGTTTTGCCGTTAGAACCGGTTATACCAGTTAACCTCAGTTGGTGTGAGGGATCTTTGTAGAAAGCGGCAGCCAGTGCCGACAGAGTCAATCTGGCATTAGTGACAGCAATTACCGGAATACTCAGTGGCGGCAGGTTCTGGGGACAGTCGCTTACGACTGCCAGCGCTCCCCGCTCGGCTGCTGCCCGGGCAAAAGAATTGCCGTCAACACTGCGGCCGCAGATTGCGACAAAAATATGACCGGGCTGTACTTTGCCGGAATGGCAGGTAACCCCTGTTGCCTGGCTAAGCCAGTTATCGAGTGCTTGCATGTCAGTTCCCCCTTGTCAGCCAATTTGCTACTCCATGGTATTCTTTCTATCGGCAGGAGGTGAACGAGATAAAAAAAATTTTTCATTTACCGCTATTAATATTTAGTATTGTGATGGCGCTTAGCATGGGCTGCGCTTTAAAAGAGCCTGCCCCCAAACCGGAGGAGCGCCTGATTGCCGACAATGTAACAATTGAGGGGCAGGTTGTGGGTAATATGATACCAGGGGAAGCAAGCCGAGTTCTTGTTAACTTAGCTAAAGCCAAAGACATACCGGCGGTAAACGCCGGTTTTGACCCGGATAGCGGGGAAGTGATGCCGGAAAAGCCGGGTCAGCGTTTACAGGTTTCCGCTACTCTTAACGCCTTGCTGGCAGCTAAAGCCGGCGATAGCGTCACACCGGTTTATGAAGTATTTGCCCCCGATATTACCAGGGACAAGCTGGCACGCAGCCGTAAATTAGGCAGCTACACAACGAACATTTGGGACAGGAGTCCGGGGCGTATGGCCAATATTCGCTTGGGGGCCAAATTGATTAATAACACCGTTCTTGAACCCGGGCAGGAATTTTCCTTTAATCGGATTACCGGTGAACCCACCGCGGAACGAGGCTTCCAGCCTGCCATTGTATATGGGGACGATGGGGAAAATCAGGAAGAATTTGGCGGCGGCCTGTGTCAGGTATCTTCGACATTATATAATGCGGTGCTGGCCGGCAACCTAAAGATCACCGAACGTCATCCCCATTCCCAGCCGGTCAATTATGTACCGCCGGGCAAGGATGCAACTACCTATACCGATAAGGATTTCCGCTTTATGAATAACACGCGGCGGAAAATCATGCAGCGCGCATTTGTCGAAGTTGAGGCTGCACGGCTTACGGTGGAACTTTGGGAATTACCCGACGTATAAACAAAAGTCTGCCAAGCCATACTAAGCGTGAGGTGGGAGCGCATGAAAAACAAAACACTCAATACCGCACTAGTTGTAGGCATTATAGCAGCATTCGTCACGGGAGTGTATACGCTACTCAAGCCTCCCGCCCAAAAACCGACGCCGGCACCCGCGCCGGCTCCCATGGAACAGGTACCGGCTCCCGCACCCGCACCACAGCCTATTGCCGGTGTTCCTCAATTCGACGCAGCGAAATATCCCAACGAACCACAAATAAGGGTCTATTTGGCCGATAAAGGAACCGTAGAGACTATGCCCCTGGAAAAGTACATTGAAGGGGTAATTGCCCAGGAGATGGAAGCCAATTGGCCTATGGAAGCATTGGCAGCACAGGCCATCGCTTCGCGTACGCTGACAATGAGTGCGATTGAGACCGGTACGATAAAAAAACTGCATAATGCTGATGTCAGTACATCCAAAGAGGAATTGCAGGCTTTTGCCCCACAAAAAGTCAATGAGAGCGTAAGACAGGCTGTGCTCAAAACGCGCGGCGAAGTGCTGCTGTATGCCGGTGGTCTTGTTAATGCCATTTACAGCTCTTGTAACGGTCAGATTGGCGCCACTAAAGAAGAAAGTTTTCCTAAAGAAATTCCCCATGACACGCCGTATTTTCAGACAACTAAGGATAATTGCTTTACTTATGCCCCTGAGGATATAAAATTCTGGACAGTGAAAATTCCCGCATCCCAGGTTGCCGCCGCCGTCGGCTATGACGGTGATCCGGCGGATATCCGTATTGTGGAAAAAGGGCCGTCTGGACGTATTCTCTTCATTGGGGCCGATAATAAAAAGATATACGGCTCTGACTTTCGCCGGGCTATTGGTTATGATCGCTTAAAATCAACCCTTATTACGGATATGACTTATGAAGACGGTAATTTTATTTTCAAGGGTCAGGGCTGGGGAAATGGCGTTGGGTTATGCCAATGGGGTGCCTATACATTTGCCAAAGAAGGAAAGGTGGCCGAGGACATCATTTGCTTTTACTATCCGGGGGCTGAAGTAAAAAAACTGTGGCCATGATTTTTCAAGAATGTGTGAATGTTTAACTGATTTCTGCATACATTAATTACGCGAGGTAGTATGGCGGCTACCTCCCGGGGACTGCGCCGCTTGTCTGGTACGCACGGACAGGCGGCGCAATTTATATTTTCGATGATTTTTTTTTGCTGCCGATACCTTGTGAATATTGGCAACAGCTTTCGATTACGCTATAATAATAAAGTTAAGGTTCTGGAAAGGGAGTGAGTCTAATTACGCAGGGTACGGAATTTGATCAGGTGCTTATCACGGTAAAAGGCTCACAACGGGATGCTCATGGGGAAGAAGATCAGATTGAATTGTTCACGCAGGGGCGGAGATATACGAAGAATGGCATTCATTATATCACCTATCAGGAATCCGAAATCAGTGGTATGGAAGGTGCCACTACACTTTTAAAAATTTATACCGATCATGTTACGCTGGTGCGTATGGGAGGGATTGATCAACGACAGGAATTCCGCCTGGGGAAACGCTGTCGCTCCGAATATATCACGCCCTATGGCACCATGCGGCTGAGTGTACATACAACCCGGCTGGTTATGAACCGTACTGAGGATAATAGCCAGGTGACCGGAATCGATATGGAGTATGAGCTTGAAATTGATGGACAGTGGCAAAGTGCCAATACGCTGGCTGTCCATATACAGGGGGATAAAAGAAATGGACATTAGACAACAGCTAATTGCCGCTATTGGACAAGCAGCGGCAAAGGCGGTGGCTGACGGTGTATTCTCTGCCGGGCAGTTGCCGGAAATAGTGTTGGAAGTACCGCCGCAAAAAGAGTTTGGCGATTACGCCACAAATTTTGCCATGCAGTCGGCCAAAGCGGCTAAAAAGAATCCACGGGTGATTGCCCAGGCGATTATTGACCGTCTCAGTGAGCCATGGCTGGAAAAAGCTTTGCTTGCCGGGCCAGGTTTCATTAACTTCTATCTTAAGTCCGATATCCTGTACCAAGAATTAGCGTCAATTCTTGCCGCCGGAGAGAATTTCGGCCAAACAACCACCGGCCAGGGAGAACGCGTGCAAGTTGAATTTGTCAGTGCCAATCCCACCGGACCGCTGCATGTCGGCCATGGGCGGGGAGCCGCCGTCGGCAGTGCGCTGGTTAACTTGCTTAGGGCGGCCGGCTACAAGGTTGAGGCCGAATATTACATTAACGATGCCGGCAATCAAATGGATAACTTGGCTGCCTCAGTGAATGCCCGTTATTTAGAACTCCTGGGAAAGAAAGTTGAATTTCCCGAGGATGGCTATCATGGCCGGGATATTATTGATACGGCCCAGCGGATTGTTGACAAGTATGGCGCTCAATATCTCAGTATGCCCGAACCGGAGCGGCTGGCCGAATTTAAAGAGTTGGGCCTTAAGGAAAAACTGGCAGCCCTTAAAGAAGATTTGGAACAATTTGGCGTTACCTTTGATGTTTGGTTTAGTGAACGCACCCTCCATAACAGCGGCGCGGTGGCGGCAACCTGCGAGCTTTTGCAAAGCAATGGTAATATTTATGGAAAAGAAGGGGCTTTATGGTTAAAATCAACTGCCTATGGCGATGATAAAGACAGGGTGGTTATCCGCGACAATGGCGTACCGACCTATCTGGCGGCCGACATTGCTTACCACCGGGATAAATTTGCCCGTGGGTTTGACCGTGTTATTAATATCTGGGGCGCGGACCATCATGGCTATATTTGCCGGGTTAAGGCCGCAATCAACGCTATGGGGTACAATGCGGATCATCTGGAGGTAATGATTTTGCAAATGGTAAGCCTGTACCAGGGCGGTCAACTGGTGAAAATGTCCAAGCGGACGGGGCAAGGCGTAACGTTAAGTGAGCTGATAGAGGAAGTGGGGCGTGATGCCGCCCGGTTTTTCTTTATTATGCGCTCCACCGACAGCCAACTGGATTTTGATCTTGATTTAGCGAAATCTCATTCTAATGAGAATCCGGTGTACTATATTCAGTATGCCCATGCCCGGATAGCCAGTATTTTCCGCCAGATGGCTGATGCCGGCCTACCGGTTCCGGGCGCCTGGGATCAGGTCAAACTTGATATATTAACAGAACAGGCAGAAATTGACTTAATCAAAAAAATGGCTAAATTTCCGGAGGAGATCGCCAGTGCCGCCAGGGAGCGTGCGCCCCACCGGATTGCCCGGTATGCGCATGAACTTGCCGGTATGTTTCATACTTTTTATAATCAATGCCGGATTATCGGGGTCGATCCGACGCTGCAGGCCGCCCGTCTGGCGCTGGTGACCGCCGTACAAACAACAATAAAAAAATCACTTGCTATTCTGGGAGTTGCTGCTCCTGATAAAATGTAAACCGTTTGCTTCAAGAATGTTCTAACAACCGGGAGGAATTTATCTCTGCACGTTGAATATAAAACGCGGATTGTTAAGTGCGGAGGTTGAGAATTATGGCAAATAACCTATCGAAGAATAATATTGACGAAGTCGATGCAGCATATTTGGTTTTAAAAACAACTGGTCATCCGTTGCACTACCGAGAATTAATTGAGCAGGCGACAGTTGCTGCCAAAGGAAGCGCAACCCGTCCGCCGGCCTATGTGATTGCCGATATTCATACCCGGATTAATCTGGATAGCCGGTTTGTACATGCCGGCAAAGGCATGTGGGGGTTGGCCGAATGGTCGCCACAGCGCATTAATTTGCACGAAGTGGAAGAAACGGCATCTTCGAGTGACACCCAAAGGCGCGAGAAACTGCTTGCAGCTATTCAGCAGGATTTGGAAACGGAAGAATCCTCGGGCATAGCTGATTCTGATCACTTATTGGAAGTTGAGCATGAGATAGATGAGGAAGAGGACGAAGAAGTAAATGCGTAGGAAGTTAGTAGGAGGATATTTAAATGGCTAAATATATTTTCGTTACCGGCGGTGTGGTTTCTTCGCTGGGCAAGGGGATCACAGCGGCATCCCTGGGGCGTCTTTTAAAAAGTCGCGGGCTTAAAGTTACCATTCAGAAATTTGATCCATACATTAATTTTGATCCGGGAACGATGAGTCCTTATCAGCATGGTGAGGTATATGTCACAGAAGATGGCGGGGAGACCGATCTTGACCTTGGCCATTATGAACGGTTTATTGATATTAATTTGAGCAAGAGTTCCAATGTGACAGCTGGTAAAATATATTGGTCAGTGATCAGCAAGGAACGCAAGGGAGACTATTTGGGCAGCACCGTTCAGGTAATCCCCCATATTACCAATGAGATTAAGGAACGTATTTACCGGGTCGGCAAAGAAGACAACGCGGATGTTGTTATTACCGAAATCGGCGGCACTGTTGGCGATATCGAAAGTTTACCCTTCCTGGAGGCTATTCGTCAGGTTAAAAAAGAAGTTGGGAAAAACGGCGTACTTTATATTCATGTTACGCTTGTGCCTTATATATCGGCAGCCGGCGAGCTTAAAACCAAACCTACCCAGCACAGTGTAAAAGAACTTCGCAGTATCGGCATTCATCCCGATATTATTGTTTGCCGCACCGAACATGAAATATTACCGGAAATGAAGGAAAAACTGGCCTTATTTTGTGATATTGATGTGGATGCCGTCATTCAGAATAAAAACGCCGCCAGCATCTATCAGGTACCGCTAATGCTGGAAAATGAAGGCCTTGACCGGATTGCCATGGAAAAGCTTAATCTGGACGATACCGGCGCCGACATGACGGAATGGCGCCAAATGGTGGAAAAGATTATGAATCCTTTGCATAGTGTGCGGATTGCGATTGTCGGCAAATATGTTGCTTTACAGGATGCCTACATGAGTGTGTCGGAGGCACTGCGGCATGGCGGCATTGCCAATGATACCGCGATTGAAATTAAATGGATTAATGCGGAGAATATTGAGGACGAACAGGTCGAGCTGGCCGATTATTTGAGTGATGTTGACGGTATTTTAGTGCCTGGCGGTTTTGGTGACCGTGGGGTGGAAGGCAAGCTGAAGGCCATTCGCTATGCGCGGGAGAACAAGGTGCCCTTTTTTGGCTTGTGTCTCGGCATGCAAACGGCGGTGATCGAATTTGCCCGCAATGTTTGCGGTTTAACGGATGCGCACAGTTCCGAATTTAATCCTGCTACGCCTCATCCGATTATTGATTTAATGCCCGATCAGGTGGCTATTGAGGAGAAGGGCGGTACTATGCGGCTTGGCGTATACCCCTGCAAGGTTATGGAAAATACCTTGACTTACAAAGCCTATCAAGACGAAATTATTTATGAGCGGCATCGCCATCGTTTTGAATTTAATAATGCCTATCGTGAAAGGCTGGCCTCAGCCGGGATGATTATCAGCGGCACCCTGCCAAACGGACGGCTGGTTGAGATTGTTGAATTAAAGGACCATCCATGGTTTGTAGGCACGCAATTCCATCCTGAATTTAAGTCGCGCCCCACCAATCCGCATCCGTTGTTTAGAGAATTTGTCAAAGCATCACTTGCCAATAGGCTGGGTAAAATATAAGAGAAAACTGTTGGATACTATCCAACAGTTTTCTTTTCCGGATTGAATACTATATAAAACAACAAGTTGATTTAAGGAGGTATATGATGTTTAAACGCTCGGTGGTTATTTTTCTGGCCATTATTATTGGCATTTCCATGCTGGGGGCGCTGTTTATTACTCCTAAGGTAAATAAAAGCAAGCACAATGATAAAATTGCCGTCATTTATGTGGACGGCATGATAGTCGGCGGTCGTGGACAGGTTAATTTGTTCACCGAAGGCGGGGGAACCGATGCGCTAATCCGCCAGCTCCATGCAGCGCGCGATGACGCTTCGGTTAAGGCCATCGTACTGAGGATAAACAGTCCGGGCGGTACGGTTCCGGCATCACAGGAAGTGGGCGAGGAGCTTAAAAAAGTTCGGGCAGCCGGCAAACCGGTTATTACCTCTATGGCCGATATGGCCGCCTCCGGCGGTTACTGGCTTGCCGCCTGCACAGATAAAATATATGCCAATCCATCCACTATTACCGGTAGTTTAGGGGTATATATGCCCTATTCCAACTGGGAGGAATTATATAAAAAAATTGGTGTCCGCCAGGAAAAAATTAAAAGTGGTCCGCATAAAGATATTTTATCACCAGATCGCCCGCTGACAGAAGAAGAACGAGCCATTATTCAGGTTATGGTTGATGATATGTATAATCAATTTGTTGAGGTTATTGCCGAAGGCCGTCATCTTGATCCGGCTACAGTGCGTGAACTTGCGGACGGGCGTATCTATACCGGCCGCCAGGCCAAAGAATTTGGCCTTGTTGACGAATTAGGCAATATGTATGACGCAATTGACGGGGCTGCCGCTCTTGTGGGTATTCAAGGCAAGCCGGAAATTATTGAATATGGCAAATTAAATGCGCTGGAGGCTTTGTTTGGTGCGCAAGACAGTTATTATAACAAAGAACAGCAACTGCTTAAGCAGCTTAAAGAAATGCTCTCTTCGGCCGGCCCTGCGGCCGCACCCCAGAGCTATTAGGGGGGATTTTTGAATGGGCAATTTTCTGGAAACGATTTATGATGTGTTATTTAACCCTAAGACCGCTATGCAAGTTATTGCCGATAAAAAACTAATCGGGCAAGCCTTTGCCATGTTTACGATCGGCATGCTTGTCCCGGTTTGGGCAGTTTATACAGGTATCAGGGCTACGCAGGGCATACCTGCTGTTGGTTTTTTATTTGTTTTGCACTTTATCGGCAGTTTGCTGCTGTGGATCATGGGGGCCTGTGTATTACACTTTATCGCCGAATTGGCGGGCGGCCGGGGAACGGCTGTCGGTCTGTTTGCTGCCTTGGGGTTTGCTCACTTGCCAAGGATAGCGGCAATACCTCTGGGCGTTATTGCCGCCCTGCTGCCTGACGGCCTGCGCGGCGTCGCCTTCGGAGTTATCGGCTTGCTTATTGTTATTTGGACCCTGTCGCTTGATGTTGCCGCCATTCGCGGCGCTCACGGCTTATCGGCCGCAAAGGCGGTACTGGTACTGGCTGCCCCGTTATTGGTACTGATCGGCGGTATTGTGGTTGTTGTCGTTTTTCTTGGTTCAACATTACTGCAACTGCCATTTCACGTTTAACGTACCCGGTACAGGTAAATTTCCCAAATTGACCAGTCTTCACTAAATTTTTGTAAAAATTCAAGACCATTTTCCCGGTAATTTGTTATTTCGGCGGCGGATAGGATATATTCGCCGCCTAATCTTTTGAAAGCCTCCATATCCAGTTCCAGATGATTAAGCTTTAATTGATAGGACTTTCGCACCTCATAGTATGTAAGCTCTGCCGGGAAGATATAGCAGGTGATTCCCCAATCGTCAAAATATTTTTGCCAAAATGGGTTTTTTGCTAATTCCTTGGCCATAATCTGCCGGAAGGCGTGTTTATAGGCCAGCGGATAAATATTAAGCCGTCCGTCAAGGGTGTAAAAACCATGGTATTGGGTAATGGCCGGATAAATACCGATCGTGGCTATCCGGTAATCTTCTTTGGGACGGCCGATATAATCGTCTACTTGTTGAAAAAGACTGTCGGCGAAAAACTGACCGTAGGTAATATTTTCGTAAAGCCATTCATTTTCAATTACCGATATGTCGGCGTGTTGTTTTAAAGCCAAGTGATATTCAATGTTGTTGCCAAACAGGTAACTTAGCTGCAGGGCGATCAGGACAGCGGCCAGTATTTTACCGATATAGCGGATGTTGGCGACAATTTTTAGGCATAAGGCAAAAACTATATACCAGATAATAGGATGCAGCCAATGAAACCGTTGAACCTGAAAGGCATTAAAGAAACTGCTGCCCGCTACGGCCGACATAAAAAATTCAGAGTAGCGAAATCCGTAAAAAGCCGAGATAGCCAGGGCGATTGACAATAACACCAAAATGGCTTTAAGCTCGCGGCGGTGCCGCCAGCCGGTAAGCAGTGCAAGCGGCACCGCAATACCAAGAATATACTTATGCAGACTGACGGCATGATACTGGCCGTTAACCAGGTTGTCGGCAATTAAGGCTTTAACACCGGACCAGTCTTTCGACTGCCCTAATACAATCCGGTTAATTTCTTCACGGCTGGAAAGAAAGCCCTGGCTAAAAAAGAAATTATAAAACAGCCAGATTTCCGTTATGACATAGCAGCCGGTTAAGAAGGCAATGGCGCCCCAGAAATTCGGGCGCGGCTGCCGGTAACGCCAGTAATCGTATAAGGCGGCCAGGCCGAGAACGGCAAGAATAAACACACCGGCAAGCGGTAATGAGGAATAGAGGGCAAATAGGACAATAATCAGAACATTTGTGTTCATTTTCCGGTCATAATAGGCATTAAGCATCGCATAGAATAGTAAGGGCTGTCCGGCGATCGACAGACCATAGACCGTATAGAAAGGGAGGGTGGCAAATGCCGCGGCGCCGGCCCAAACCAGCCAAGCCTGGCGATTATCCGCCAAGACGTAGTGTTTAAGCAAAAGATACATACCCATATAGGCCGTCATATGGACCAATAAGAGATTAATCAGGTAGGCGCGGAAGGGCGGCAGGATCATATAGAGCCAGGTAATGATATTAAAACCGCTGGGCAGACAACTGCGCGGCAGTTCGCCCAGCATTTGGCTGACTGTGCCTGTTAGGTCAAAAACCTTGCCGCTTTTTACAAGTACAATCCAAGCGGTGATCCAGTCAAGGTTATCATTAATGGTAAAATGGGCGTTTTGCCGCAAAATAATAAAAGGGGCCAGATACATAGCGACTAACAAAGAAAAGAATAAAGCCGCCTTATGGCTGGTGATCCAGGCCCAATAGTTGTGTAGATTGTGGAATGGATGTGTCATAATTCTACCTCGCAAATTGGTTTCATTACAAAGTTTAGCATAAATGGGCCGGGTTTTAAATTTATTTTATAGGAATTTGGAAAAACTAAAAAGAATTTCTATTTTCTTCCAGTAATTAGCAGGAGATTTTTAATTCAGTGCGAATACAGATATACTAAGAAGACTAATTCCAATTTTCTGTCAAAACTACGGAGAAAGTAAGGTGCATTACATGAGCAATTCCCAAGCTACCATTCTGGTAATTGACGACCAACCTGGGATTCGGAGATTGCTAACCGAGGTTCTCCAGGACGAAGGTTATCACGTAATTACGGCCGCTAACGGCTACGAGGGTATACAAGCTGCATTGACTGTAAATCCTAACGTCATTCTGATGGATATGAAGATGCCCGGCATGGACGGAATTGAGGCGCTAAAAGAACTTAAGCGTCAGGGACAAGGCGATCAGGTCATTATGATGACTGCGTACGGAGAATTGGATATGGTTAATGAAGCAAAGGAAGCTGGTATGCGGGATTATATTACCAAACCATTTGATATTATTTCGCTGTGCCAGATTATTCAGAACAATATTGGCGCTAACTTTGGCGATGCACGCCGGTTAATGATCGGCTGATTTTTATTGAAAATAAGTTCCGGGGCATATGTCCCGGTTTATTTTCGTTGCTATCGGTGCTGCCGGATGTTACCAAGTTGCAAAGAGCAGGCAGGATTTTTACCTCTGGCGGCGAAATACAGGAAACAAGGGGGGATATCCATTGGTCATTAACGCTGTTTCTACATTAGCACTATATTGCTCGCGCTGCGGCAAAATAGAGCTTCATCATGTCTCCCGGTTTGCTATCAATAATTCCGCCTGCCAACTTGCCTGTAGCTGCGGTCAACTACAAGGGACTATATCGGGTGCGGGACGGCGTCAATATTTATTAGATATTCCTTGTCTTGTATGCGAAACAAATCACCTGATTTTTCTTGACAGTAACCTGTTTCGGCAACCGAAGGTAAGCAAAATTTACTGTGACCAAGCAAATCTGGAACTGGGGTTTGTAGGCAGTCCGGAAGCGATTGCGGCGACTATTGCCAAACATAAGCAAGAGGTGGCTAGTTTAGCCAGTGAACTGGACGGACAAGCTGATGGTCAGGCAATAGAAAATTCTCAAATTTTACTGGAGATTTTAAATAAAATTCATGATATTGCCGAGCAGGGAGGGGTATACTGCTCTTGCGGCAATACAGATGTTGATGTTGATGTACTAGTTGATGCTGTAGAGCTTTCCTGCAGTCAGTGCGAGGGGCGTCTGGTAATCTCAGCTAAAGATGAACAGGATTTAGCCAGGATATCGGCCATGGGCGTTATTGAACTGGCACCTCTCAGGCGCACCAGTCGTAAATAGCTTTTGTGGTAGAGAATAAAAGAAAAGGTGAGTGAGTTACCTGTGAAATTTTTCCTTGATACAGCTAATATTGGCGAAATCAAAGAAATTTTGCCAATGGGGGTTGTGGCAGGCGTAACCACTAATCCGTCGCTTATTGCTAAAGAAAAGCAGGATATTAAGACGGTAATTAAAGAAATTGCCGCATTGACGCCGGGACCGGTAAGTGCCGAGGTTATTGCCACGAATTTTGACAAGATGCTGCCCGAAGCGCGTGCATTGGCTAAGCTCGGTGACAACGTGGTAATTAAAGTTCCGGTAACGGTTGACGGTCTGAAAACAACCCATGCTTTGGCCGCCGAAGGCATTAAAACCAATGTTACCCTAATTTTTTCAGCAAATCAGGCATTGTTGGCTGCGCGGGCGGGAGCCGCCTTTGTCAGTCCGTTTGTTGGCCGGCTTGACGATATCAGTCAGGACGGAATTGCTCTGATAAAAGATACGGCTGATATTTTTGCCATACATGGAATAGAGACAGAAATTATTGCCGCCAGTATCCGTCATCCGCTCCATGTGACGCAGGCCGCACTGGCGGGAGCGCATATCGCCACCGTTCCGGCAAAAGTATTAAAGACGTTGTTAAATCATCCGCTTACCGACGCAGGTATCAAACGTTTTCTGGAAGACTGGCAAAAAGCCAATCTATAGGGTAAAATGTAAATAGGTAAACAAGGGTATCAAGCTCATGTATAGAGGAAGGCCGGGCGGTGCCCGGCATCATTTTTCCCCTAGCAAGAATTAAGGAGATGTGGCATTATGGAACGTGAACTGGCATTAGAGTTCGTACGGGTTACTGAGGCTGCGGCTGTTGCGTGCGGTCGCTGGATGGGACGTGGAGATAAAATTGCGGCTGATCAAGCTGCGGTAGATGCAATGCGGGCTGCTTTCGATACGGTAAGTATTAGCGGCCGGGTCGTCATTGGTGAGGGTGAAATGGACGAAGCACCCATGCTGTATATCGGCGAAGAAGTTGGTCATGGCGGTCCGGAAGTAGACATTGCCGTTGATCCGCTGGAAGGAACAAATTTAGTTGCCAAAGGCTTGCCGGGTTCAATCGCTGTGCTGGCCATTGCACCGTGCGGCTGCCTGCTGCATGCGCCGGACATGTATATGGATAAGATTGCCGTAGGTCCCATGGCAAGAGGCAAAATTGACATTAATGCGCCGGTGACCGAGAACCTCAAAGCCGTGGCTGCCGCGCTGCAACGTAAGGTGGAAGATGTTACGGTGGTTATTCTTGACCGGCCGCGCCATGCTGCCATAATTAAAGAAGCCCGTGATGCCGGTGCCAGAATTAAGCTGATCAGTGATGGTGATGTATCGCCTGCTATCAATGCGGCTATTGAAGGTACAGGCGTTCATATGCTGCTGGGTATCGGCGGCGCTCCTGAGGGTGTATTGGCCGCTGCTGCAATCAAATGCCTGGGCGGCGATATGCAAGGCAGGTTGTGGCCGGAAAGCGATGCCGATATAGAGCGGGCCAGGACAATGGGGATTACTGATATTAATAAGGTCTTTACCCTCGATGAACTGGTTAAGGGGGATGACGTTATCTTTGCCGCAACAGCCATTACCCAGGGCGATTTACTCAACGGAGTACGCTATTTTGGGGGCGGGGCCCGTACCCATTCTATTGTAATGCGCGCATCGACAGGTACGATTCGCTTTGTTGATGCCATTCATAAGTTTGAGAAAAAACCGATGCTTATTAAGCGGGCATAAGAAAGCGGATATTCTTAAAAACATGTAAATTTATAAAGATACCTCTTGCAATTATTTATTGTAAGAGGTATTTTTAATAAGGAATAGCGAAATCATATTTTTATGATTGACGTTACCTGATATTCGATCATACACTATACCAAACTAAACATTCTCTGTTAGGTGAGGCTCCTGCATAGAAAAATGCCACTGCCCGGAAACGTCGAGAGACGCCAATGGGTTAACAGGTTCTACCGAATTAAGGTTTTACTTAATGTGGCTGAGTGATATCCCGCTCTACGTTATGCAGTGCTAAAACTAAACGAGTAGAGAAGGTCACAGACAGTTACTTAGCGATTCAGATAGACCTTCTTCACAAAAGAGAAGGTCTGTCTTTTTTATTTCTGACCAGAAGGAGGTGGTGTTGTGGATTCCGGCCCTGAGAGTAAGACCCAATATAACAGGCAAAAGCCCTGCTTATCGCTTCACGTGAATTTGGTAGGCCGGGCCTGTGCAAAAGAGGAGGTATGGATATGACGGTGATGATTAATGAATTTTATTTTAGTCAGCTCCTGGGAAAACCCATTCTTGATATCGCTGGGCGGCGGATTGGCCAGGTTAAGGATATGGCAGTCAAATGGGACGGCGCCGCACCGCGGGTAACAGGCATTAAATACGGACGGAATATCCAAGGCTTGGTGCCGATACAGTTTGTTGCGGAAGTGAGTGACAGGCAGGTAAAACTCGCTGGCGAATTTTCCCCGCAGGTTATGATGCCGCTCTATGAGGATGAAATTTACGTCCGCAAATGGCTGCTTGATAAGCAGATTATTGATTTTAAGGGATCTAAACTGGTCCGGGTCAATGATATTACTTTGACGTGGATTGTCCATGAACAGCAGCGAAATTTAGTCTTGCTGGCCGTTGATGTCGGGTTGCGGGGACTTTTTCGGCGACTTGGCTTGGAATTTTTGGTCAAACGTTTGGCGCAAAATTTTATTGGCTGGCAGTTTATTAAGCCTTTGGAAGACCGGACTTCCAGCCTGCAGCTTAGCCGTGACAAGAAGCAGTTCAGCCAGCTGCATCCTGCGGATATCGCCGATATTGTCGAGCAGTTGGATTATAACAGCAGGGCCAGTTTTATCAAGAATTTGGATACACGGCAGGCGATTGAGGCTTTGGCTGAAATGGATCTGGATACCCAGATAGAAATTATTACTCAAATGGATCAGGAACAAGCCTCCGATCTTTTGGAAGATATGCCGCCTGACGAAGCGGCAGATATTTTAGGCGAGCTGCCTGACGAAAAATCACAGGCATTGCTGAGCTTAATGGAATCCGACGATGCCGAAGAAGTGCAGGAATTAATGAATTATCCTGACGCTACGGCAGGTGCCCTGATGACAACCGAGTACATTGGCTTGTCTGCCAAACTTACGGCGGAAGAAACCATTGAGAAAATACGCGAATTAGCGCCAAACGCAGAGACTATTTACTATATTTATGTTCTGGATGACAAAGAAATGTTACTGGGAGCACTTTCCTTACGTGAGCTTATTCTGGCGTCTCCCCAGGCTAAGTTGGAATCGATTATGCATGAAAAAGTGATTTATGTACGGCATGAGGATAGTCACCGCAAAGTGGCGGATATTATCCACAAGTACGGCTTACTGGCAGTTCCGGTTGTTGATGAGCAAAATAGCATGCTGGGCATCATAACGGTTGATGATGTGCTGGAAATCCTGATTCCTGAACGCGGTAGAGGGGATGTGGGTTCCGGGTATATTGTCAATAGACGCCTCTGGAGGTGGTAATGGTGAAAGCGATTAAAGGTATTCGTGAGCGTCTCGGCCTTTTCTTAGCCGTTATGGGACCGGGTATTGTTACGGCGTTTGCCGATAATGACGCCGGTGGAATTGCCACTTATGCGGCGGCTGGGGCCAAATACGGCTATGCTCTCTTATTTACCATGTTTGTTGCTACGGTTTGTCTGGCTATTGCCCAGGAGATCTCCGCCCGGACCGGTGCTGTCACAGGCAAGGGACTCGCAGACTTAATTCGTGAGCAATTTGGTGTCAAGTGGACGCTGTTTGCCATGGTTGTCCTTTTAATTGCTAATATCGGCACTACCGCTTCCGAGTTTTCCGGAGTGGCGACAAGTTTTGAAATATTTGGCGTGAATAAATATCTATCGGTGCCTGTAATAGCCGGAGTGGTCTGGTGGCTAGTTGTTAAAGGCAGCTATGAACGGATTGAAAAAATTTTCCTAGCATTGTGTGTAACTTTTTTTAGCTATATATTATCCGGTATTATTGTTAACCCGCCTTGGCAGGAGGTCCTGGTCGCCTCGGTGACCCCTTCTTTTTCCCGGGATACCGAATTTCTGTTTATGGCAATCGGTGTAATTGGAACAACAATCACGCCCTGGGGCCAGTTTTACGTGCAAGCTTCCATCGTCGATAAAGGCATTGTGGCCAAAGATTATGTGTATACCCGCTGGGACGTATTTATCGGTTCGTTCTTTACCGGGTTGGTTGCCTTTTTTATTATCGTAGCCACAGCGGCAACTTTGTATGTTAACCATATATCCATGGAAACCGCAAAAGATGCGGCTCTGGCATTAGAGCCGCTTGCCGGTAAATACGCCAGCTTGCTTTTTGGTTTTGGCTTATTTGGCGCTTCTATGCTGGCCGCCTTTATTTTGCCTTTGAGTACGGCTTATGCGATTTGTGAAGCGTTTGGTTTCGAACATGGCATGGGTAAATCCTATGAGGAAGCCCCGGTGTTTTTTGGCTTGTATACGGCGCTGATTGCAATCGGCGCCGCCTTGGTGCTCCTGCCGGGATTGTCACTTTACAATGTGATGCTTATTTCGCAAGTGGTCAACGGCGTTTTGCTGCCGCCGATCTTAATCTTTATGGTTGTAATCGCCAATGATAAAAATATTATGGGTGAGTATGCCAATTCCCGGATGTATAATGTGCTTTCCTGGTTTTTCACCATTGTGCTGATCCTGTTGACTGTACTATTACTGGCCGCTACAGTCGCACCGGACGCAGTGGACTGGGTCATGGTTTTTTTTGGCCTGTAATTCATGTAGTACACCGGGAATATTGCCGATTTAAAAGGGTTACCTGCGGGTAACTCTTTTTAAATTTATGAATATCCGGAATACTGTTGCAGACAGCCATAGGATAAAAAGCTAAGAAAAATAATCCAAGTTATGCATAATTTGAGAGCCTGCCCGATATGCTAATACTGGGGATTGTATTAGCAGATTGGGCAACAGCTGTTAACCAAAATAAGACCAGTAAGCGAGGTGAGGTATTTTGCCGAAATATGATGCCAAGCAATGGGCCTGTCTGGGAGGCGCTGCCTTGTTCGCCGGTATATGCGCTCTTCCTATTGGACCAAAACCGCTGCCGGATGTTATTAATTCCCCGTCGACAACTGAAAATCAGCCTGCCAAGGTACAGGTTGCGGCAGTTTCTCCGCAACCGGTGATAAAGAATCACACTGTAAAAGACGGAGATACGTTATCAGGGATAGCCGAACAATATGGTATTGATTTGGAAACATTAGAAGCCGCCAATCCGGGTATAAGTGAACTCATCCACCCGGGTGATGAGCTAGTTATATTGCCGCAAAAGGGAGCTATTCATCAGGTAAGCACCGGCGATACCTTATGGGATATTGCCCATACATACGGAGTGCAGATAGAATCAATTAAAACGGCTAATGCTAAAGATAGTGATCAGGTAGCTGCCGGTGAAAAACTCTTTATTCCCGGTGCGCGTTGGGCCCGGGTCGATACGGCGGTGGCCCGGGGCTCGGCCAGCCGGTTTATCTGGCCGACAAAAGGCGAGATATCCTCGCCGTTCGGCTGGCGATGGGGCCGGCTCCACGAGGGCGTTGACATTGCCAATGATATTGGCACCTATGTTATGTCCGCAAGGGCCGGCCAGGTGATTTGGGCCGGCTGGCGGGGCGGTTACGGTTATGCGGTTATGATTGATCATGGTGGTGGTTATGTCAGTTTATATGGCCATTTAAGTGACTTTTATGTGGAACGCGGGCAATTTGTACGGGCCGGTCAGCGGATAGCCTCTATGGGCAATACCGGCAATTCGACAGGACCGCACCTGCACTTTGAAATCCAAAAAGATGGCCAACCGGTAGATCCTATGGGGTATCTGCCGTAAATGAGAAATGCCGCGTCGGCCGACGCGGCATTTCTCATTTATTTTCTCACGGTTATGGACGTTTGCTAAGATGCTGCAGTGTAGCATCATGGTAAGGCCAGGCGGCGTCGCTCATACCCTTGTCAGCCGGAGCGAGGGCAGCATACACATTGTTGGTTTCCGTATGAGTAACCAACCACTTTTTACCTATTTTTTCGAAAGTCAGATCCGTTTTGCTGATACTGCTGCCGAATTTAGTGGGAGTAGCCGCCGCCACACCGTTAATGACGATACCATCGTTTTTGATCACGATAATCGTATCGACTTTATTTTGTAATTGTTTGGTGGCACTCAAAATGGCGTCTGCCTGATCGGTTACTTTAAGGCCGGCGTAATTTTTATCCGTAATATCCGGCTGGGCAGATGAAACGCCGATAATACCGATACGGATTTTTTCCTTCTTTTTGTCCTTACCCACATTAAGTTCCTTAATGGTATAAGGCTTAAGCGCCGACCAGGTTTTATCCGAGGTGCGGATATTAGCTGCCAGTACGGGGAATTTGGCAAGGGCCATTGCTTTAGAAAGATAGAGCGGACCATAGGCGAATTCGCCCGCGCCGAGCACGACAGCATCATAGTCGAGATAATTATACATGGCCATCATGGGGTTTGGCAGCTTGGATGGCGTAATGGCAAAATAGTCAGTCAGCGCAGAACCGGAAAGCATGTTGCCGCCATCCACCAGGATGGTATACGGATTGCTCTGCCGTTCTTTTTTTACCAGGCTGGCAACTTTAACTAAGCCGAATTCGGCTGTCCGGGGAAAATTATAATCCCAGTTGATCAAATGACCATTAACGCCTGCCGTCGCCATGATGGTTACTTTAACCGGTGCCGGTGCCGTTACGGGCGATTTTTTGGCGGCAAACGAACTGGCTGGCAGGCACCAGATTACGGTTAATGCCAGCGCCACCAGCCGAAATAATTGTTTATACGAGTTTTGCAAGACTATCCCTCCAGAAATATTACTGTTTCCTGTCATCATCATTTCGTCATGCAAGCAGTTTTTTCCTGTCGGAGAATACCTGTAAAAGCAAAAATTACCGATTTGGGGATTGGCGGTATAGAAGGCTATTTTCTGGGGGAATAATAAACATGGTTTAAACAAGGCTGGCAAAGCTGCGAGGGGATCATGGCCTATTTAATTGCTATTCTCATGGCCGCGTTGAGTTTCCTGCTCAATCGGTTTTGTTTGTACTACATTGGGTCGATAACCGTTATTAGTACGGGCCCGGTGGTGGAAGAGACAGCCAAAACCTTATTCGCTTACTATCTGGGAGCTGATATTATGACTGTCCATGTTGTATTCGGCATGATTGAGGCCGGCTATGACTGGTGGCAGGGCCGGCGGGGAAATCTGGCCGCCCCTTTTTTTAGTATTGGCGGTCATAGCCTGTTCGGAGCGGCAACCGCCGGGATGTTATCCCTGACAGGCGGCATCTGGGGTGGTCTGGCTGCCGGTCTAATTCTTCACATGACGTATAATGTCGCTGTTATTAAATGGCTGGCTGCAAGAAACGGGAACAATTCAGAAGAGAGGGATAATCCATGAAAATTTTATATACGTGCGAATATTGCGGGGATCATATTGATACATTAGAAGTAGATGAAGTGGATGAAGTCAAGTTTGGCTTTGATCGCTTGACGGCCCAGGAACGTCAAGATATAATTAAGACTGATGCTGCGCAAAATACCATCTACGTAAAATCGCTGTGTGACCAATGTATCGCTTCGATGGGACTGGATGACCCGATTGCGCTCGGCATACCGGAGGTTAATAAAGGATATATTCATTAGGGCATGATCATTAAAAAATACATATAAAGGGCTTTAGCCTAGGCTAAAGCCCTTTTAGCACTACCAGGATGGATGAGGTTTTTTATGGGAGAAAAAACAACGCTGACATTATTTGCCGCCTTACAGGCGGATAAAGCCTTACGGCAGGCCCAGGCAGCATTTTCGTCAGCAAATACGCAGAGTTTAATTTATGGTGTGACAGGTGCGCAAAAAAGTGTGCTGATCGCATCGGCTTTTCAGGCGGCTGCGCGGCCAATTGTCATTATTGCGGCTAATCATGAAGCCATAGACGGATATCGGTCTGACTTTGCCGCTCTCCTGCCGGCGGTGCCAGTGGTAGAACTGCCGGCCATTGATATTGTAACTTTTGCCGCCGCGGCCAAGAGCGTTGAATTGGCGGCAAAACGGATGGATGTTTTGAGCCGGATTGCCAGGGGCGAGAAAATTATTGTTTTAGCCACAGTCGAAGCCGCCATGCAGAAAGTGTTGCCCAAACAAGAGTTTTTAAATAGCCGAATAACGATTCATACTAACAGTGTAATATCCCGGGAAGAGTTGGTTGGTTCTCTTGTCGGGTTTGGCTATGAGCGGGTTGATCAGGTAGACAGTGCCGGCCAGTTTTGTGTACGCGGCGGTATTATCGATATATTTGCCGTTAACCGCAGCCTGCCGCTCCGGCTTGAACTGTTCGATGACGAGGTTGATTCCCTGCGCGAGTTTGATCCCGTCAGCCAGCGTTCGGTACAAGACCTGGTCTTGGCTGACATTATGCCGTTGACCGAACCCGAGCATAGCGGCAAGCCCGCTGTATTTGTTTCCTATCTGCCTGAAGGCGCGGCTACGGTGTTGGATGAACCGGCGCGGCTCAGAGAACAGATGGCTAAGCTGGTCAAGGAAAATCCGGAGATAAAACGCAGGGTTTTTAGTTGGGCAGAGCTTGTGGCGGTTTGTCAGGCCTATCACGTAATTTATTTATCCTTGCTGCTGCAAAAGATTCCGGGAGCACAGCCAACGGAGATCATTAGTATCACAGCGAAAGGCATTGCCCCCTTTCACCGCCAGATTGAGCCGCTTATTGCGGAAATTAAAAACTGGCAGGACAAAAAATATAATATTGCTTTATATATGCCCAGCCGCGATAAGGCGTTAAATATCGAACACAACCTGGCTAATGAGGGAATTACGACTGTTATGGCCGCGAGCGGGACAATGCCGCTTGTGCCAGGCGCCGTGGTAGTTGTTACCGGTTCCTTATCCGGCGGCTTTGAGTTTCCCCAGGCGAAGCTGGTGGTGCTGACCGAACTGGATATTTTTGGGCGTCAGAAGAAAAAACGCCGGCCACGGGTCAGCAAAGAGCAGCAGATTACCTATTTCCGTGATATCAATATCGGCGATTATGTAGTCCATGTTAATCACGGAATTGGCAAATATGTGGGTGTGGAAACGCTGGAAATAGGCGGTGTTCATAAAGACTATTTGCACATTCGCTATGCAGGCGATGATAAATTATATGTGCCTACCGATCAGGTGGGCTTGTTGCAGAAATATATCGGCTCTGAGGGGGAAGTGCCGCGACTTAGTAAAATGGGCGGCAGCGAATGGCTAAAAGTCAAGACAAGAGCGAAAGCAGCCGTAGCCGATATGGCCAGGGAATTGATTACGCTTTATGCTCAGCGCCAACTGCAGGTTGGCCATGCTTTCGGCCCGGATACCCCCTGGCAACGTGAATTTGAAGACGCATTTTCCTATGAGGAAACACCGGATCAGTTGCAGGCCATTGCCGAGGTTAAGCATGATATGGAACAGCCCCGGCCCATGGATCGTCTGTTATGCGGTGATGTCGGCTTTGGCAAAACGGAAGTGGCTATCAGAGCGGCCTTTAAGGCCGTTATGGGTGGTAAACAGGTAGCGGTGCTGGTGCCGACAACCGTACTTGCCCAGCAGCACTATCAGACCTTTAGCTCGCGCTTTAAGGAATTTGGTACAGTGGTAGATGTTATCAGCCGGTTTAGAAGTGCGCGCGAGCAGAAGGCCACCCTGCACAAACTGGCCTTAGGCCAAATTGACGTGCTGATCGGTACACACCGGATTTTGCAATCAGATATTGCTTTTAAAGATATCGGCCTGTTAATTGTTGATGAAGAGCAGCGCTTTGGTGTGGCCCAAAAGGAAAAAATGAAAAAATGGCGGGCCAATCTCGACGTACTTACGTTAAGTGCCACGCCGATTCCGCGTACTTTGCATATGTCGCTGGTTGGCGCGCGGGATATGAGCATTATTGAGACTCCGCCGGAAGACCGGTTTCCGGTGCAAAGCTATGTGGTTGAGTATAATGAGGAAATTATCCGTGAGGCTATCGTGCGGGAACTTAAGCGCGGCGGTCAGGTGTATTTTGTGTATAACCGGGTACAAACTATTGATAAAATACGGCAGCGCCTAAGTGAAATTCTGCCGGATGCTATGATTAAGACCGGTCACGGGCAAATGCCGGAAGAGCTTTTGGAGCAGGTTATGCTCGATTTTTATGAGGGACGGGACGATGTTTTACTATGCACAAGCATCATCGAAAATGGGCTCGATGTGCCTAATGCCAATACGATTATCGTGTATGACGCCGATCACTTCGGTTTGTCGCAACTTTATCAAATGCGGGGACGGGTTGGCCGTTCCCATCGCATGGCGTATGCTTATTTTACTTACCGGCAGGATAAGGTGTTAACAGAAGTGGCGGAAAAGCGGCTGCAGGCCATCAAAGAATTTGCCGAACTCGGGTCAGGCTTTAAAATTGCCATGCGGGATCTGGAGATCCGGGGAGCAGGCAATCTTCTGGGGCGTGAACAACATGGACATATTGTCAGTGTCGGCTTTGAAATGTATTGCCGGCTGCTGGATGAGGCTGTTGAGGAATTGAAAACAGGCAAGATCACGCTGCCGCCGCCGGAACCAACCATTGAACTTACCGTGGATGCCTACCTGACCGGTGATTATATCAGTGACGCCATGCATAAAATTGAAATTTATCAGCGCATTGCCGCGATTCGTAATGAAGAGCATTTGCGAGAACTGCTGGATGAGCTGATTGACCGCTTTGGTGAGCCCCCATTACCGGTTACCAATCTGTTAGGGGTTGCCAGAATAAAAAATGTAGCGCGCCACCTGGGCATTCGGACAATAACCGAGCGAAGTGGAAAAGTAGAAATTATCTTTGGAGACACACCGAATTTGGCTGAAGACGGCTTGGTCAAGGCCAGGAGCCTTTTTCCCGGCAAGCTTTCCTTTATGCCTGGTCCTCCGCAGGCTATGCGGCTTAATACTTCCCGGATTACTATGCCGCTTGTTGACGTGTTAACAAAGCTGCTGACCTGTTTGGCTGGGTTTACAAATATAAAATAAATGTTAACTTATTTACCAGTTTTCTAGCCAGAAAAATGAATAAAACGTATCACCTGGATATATACTACTATCAAATGCAAGAGTGTTATTTACTGAGAAAGAGGAGATTATTTGCGATTGTTTTCCGTAGTTATTTTTGACTTTTGTCTCGAATTTACTAGTCTGCACAAGCTGTAGAAAGGGGGATATTGGTGAAAGCAACCGGAATTGTACGCAGAATTGATGATTTAGGCCGGGTTGTAATACCCAAAGAAATTAGAAGAACCCTTAGAATCCGTGAAGGTGATCCGCTCGAAATATACGTTGACCGCGATGGAGAGGTAATTCTTAAAAAATATTCTCCGGTCGGGGAATTAGGTGATTTCGCCAAAGAATACGCTGATTCTCTATTTGAAGCGGTTGGCCATATTATCCTGATTGCCGATCGTGATAATGTAGTCGCGGTCGCTGGCGCTTCTAAAAAAGAATTCTTAAGCAAGCCCCTCGGCCCGGCTGTAGAGAAAGTGATGGAGGAACGCAAGGCTGTATTAATCAGTAACCCTGGTGAATACAAACATTGCAAAGGCTGTGCCGCGCAGTGCGAAGATGACGAAACCTGTAAATTTACTTCGGAAGTGATCGCCCCCATTATTGTAGAAGGAGATGCCATCGGTGCCGTTATTATTTGTTCCAAAGAGCCCGGGGCGCAAATGGGGGATATGGAGGTCAAACTGGCCGAAACAGCAGCAGGTTTTTTAGCAAAACAAATGGCTCAATAACAGTTACACACATGTTTTAGTGGCGTAAGTAGCGGACAATAACAATTCTGTTAAGTTCGCTACTTTTATGTTATCTATATAGTAACCAAGACAGTTATTTATTGTTTAATTGATAGGGAGATTTTGCTATAATAGTTAAAGTGGCCGGCTAGGCCAGATTTTGGAGAGGAATGACTCGGTATTGAGCAAAGATACATTTTTAAAAGGCGCGTTGATATTAACAGTAGCCGGTATTGTCGTTAAAATTATCGGCTCAGTTAACCGCATTCTATTGTCCCGTCTGCTGGGCGGTGAAGGGGTTGGCCTCTACCAGATGGCCTATCCTATTTATTTACTGGCACTTAGCATTTCATCGGCCGGTATTCCGGTAGCCATTTCCATTATTGTAGCTGAAAAACTGGCGCGCGGCGATTATCGCGGCGCGGGCCGCGTGTTTCGCATTTCGCTGGGGGTTTTGGCGGTTACCGGTCTTTTGTTTACCTTTGTCCTGTACTATGGTGCCGGCTGGCTGATTGAACATCATTTTGTGCGTGATGCCCGCGCCTATTATGCAATTGCCGCTTTAGCCCCGGCCATCTTCTTTGTTACTGTGCTTTCCAGTTACCGGGGCTATTTTCAGGGACTGCAAATGATGACACCCACGGCGGTTTCTCAGATTTTTGAGCAACTGTTCCGGGTTATTACCATGATTGCTTTTGCCTATATTCTCCTGCCGCAGGGGCTGGAGTTTGCCGCCGCCGGAGCAAGTTTTGGCGCCGGTCCGGGGGCTGTTGCCGGCTTGATGGTTCTCTTGTACTTTTATTGGCGCCACAAACCGGGCTTTACGCATAAAATGAAAATGCAGCCGCCGCTGCCCCAGGAATCCGGCATTCGTATTATCAGCCGGATTGTCAAGCTTGCTTTGCCGGTTTCTTTAGCGAATATCATGCTGCCGGTAGTGTCGAATATTGACCTGTTAATCGTGCCGGCCAGACTGGAGGTTGCCGGTTATTCCGTCGAGCAGGCTACCGAGTTGTTCGGCTATTTAACAGGCATGGCCGTACCGCTTGTTAATTTAGCAACCATTTTGACTGCTTCGCTTGCTGCCAGTCTAGTACCCGCTGTATCGGAAGCGTATACTCTTGGCAACAAGCAGTTAATTTATCAACGGATAGCCACAGCCATGCGGATTTCCAATCTTATTACGATTCCCAGCTTTGTGGGCATGTGGCTGTTGGCAACACCCATTTCCCTACTGTTGTATGGGACACCGAATGCCGGTACATCGATCGCAATTTTGGCGGTCGGTATTGTTCTCTTGGGTATGCATCAGGTAACGACAGGTGTGCTGCAAGGCCTTGGACATACGGCGATCCCTGTAATAAATATGGGAATTTCCGCTATCGGCAAAATTATTATGAGTTGGGTGCTTACCGCCGTCCCTGCCCTTGGTATTATGGGAGCTGCCTGGGCGACGGTGGCCGATTTTGGTGTCGCCGCCCTCTTAAATATATTTTTTGTATATCGTTATGTCGGTTTTAGCCTTAATCTGAACGATACCTGTAAGGCACTTGCGGCTTCCGCCGTTATGGGCGTTGCCGTGCTTTTGAGTTATGATGCCATCATGAGCCACTTGCTGCATAACAGCCTCGCTACCTTGGGATCGATTGTAGTGGGGGGCACCGTGTTTGGAGTTGTCTTGTTATTAATTGGCGGGATTGAGGTCCGCGATATTGAGCAACTGCCGCGAATCGGCGGAAAATTGGCTGCTGTTTTAACAAAATTAAGACTGTTGAGGCGATAATTATGGGAATTACAATTACCGGGCTGGGCCCCGGCAACTTTAAGCATATTACACTGGAGACCTGGGAGCTTTTGACCGGGAACAATCCCGTCTTGCTGCGTACTGCTAAGCACCCCTGTGTCGAAACACTTAAAGCACGAGGCGTTCCCTTTACCAGCTTTGATTACCTGTATGATCAGGCCGGGGATTTTGCCGGCCTCTATCAGGAAATTGCCGCCGCTGTAATAGAAAAGGCGAAACAGGGGCAGGATATTGTATATGTTGTGCCGGGCAGTCCGCTGGTGGCGGAAAAAACGGTGGAGTTAATCAGCTTGCAGGCGAAAGCCGCCGGCATTGAACTTACCATTGTTCCGGCGATGAGTTTTTTGGAAGTGCTGTACACACGACTGGGCATCGATCCGATTACCGGTGTCACAATTGTCGATGCCGCCGATTTGGCGCTGTTGCCGCCTGATCTGGCAACAGGCCTGATTGTGACCCAGGTATACAGCCGGCAGGTGGCATCGGATGCAAAATTGACGTTAATGGATTATTATGGCGATGAATACCAGGTTACGGTTGTCCGCCATTTGGGTCTGCCGGAGGAACAGATCATCAACACGATGCTGTTTGAACTGGACCGGCTTAATGGTATTGACCATCTTACGAGTGTCTATGTACCGCCCCGGCCGGTGAGCACCAAAGTATTTTCCCTTGATCCGGTAGTTGACGTCATGGCCCGCTTGCGATCCCCCGGCGGCTGTGTCTGGGATATTGAACAGACACATCTTAGTTTACGCCGGTATATTGTGGAAGAGGTATACGAAGTGCTGGAGGCTATAGAACTGGCCGATGGCGTTAAACTGTGTGAGGAACTTGGCGATTTGCTGCTGCAGATTGTATTTCACGCGCGCGTCGCGGAAGAAAGCGGCGGGTTTACCATGCAGGACGTGATAGACTCAGTTACCGAGAAGATGATTCGACGTCACCCGCATGTATTTGGCGGGATTACGGTACGTGATGCGGCTGAGGTGGTAGTTAATTGGGAGAAAATCAAGAAGCGGGAAAAAGCCGGAGAAAGGGAAAAAGTGCTTGATGGTGTCCCTATTGGCCTGCCGGCGTTGATGACGGCTTACAAGCTCCAGTCAAAAGCGGCCAAGGTAGGTTTTGACTGGCAGGAAATCGGCCCGGTGTGGGACAAGGTAGCCGAAGAACTGGCTGAGCTAAAGGAGGCGGCTGCATTGCCGGCGGCTGAACGCTGTCTGCGCATGGAAGACGAATTAGGGGACGTCCTGTTCGCTATTGTTAACCTGGCCCGGTTTATGGGGATTGATGCGGAGATTGCGCTTAACCATACAAATAACAAATTTCGCCGGCGGTTTGATCATATTGAGACAAGCTTAAAGCAGCAAAATAAACGCTGGGAAGACGTGAATCTGGCTGATTTGGATGGCTTGTGGGAAGAAGCCAAAAAAAAAGAGGTGAAAAGTTGAGTTTTTTTACCAAATTTTTTAATAAAAGCAGGAATAAAAAGTTGCGTAGCGAATAAAGCTAATCGTAATCGATTTACGTTAGGGGGAGCACAATTGTGAATAAAACTGATCTTGTCAAAGCAGTAGCCCAAAAGGCGGATATGACTCAGAAGGATGCTGAGAAAGCAATTAATTCTGTATTTGCCGCTATTGAAGAAGCCTTAGCCAATGATGATAAAGTACAAATTATCGGATTTGGTACTTTCGAAGTAAAAACCCGCGAAGAACGCAAGGGCCGTAATCCGCAAACCGGCAAAGAGATTACCATCCCAGCTTCCAAGAACCCGGTATTTAAAGCCGGTAAGGGGTTGAAGGATGCTGTAAACGCCTAATTCAAAAGTGGACAAGACTACTATAAACCAGGTTTTTTTCTAAACCTGGTTTTTACTTATCCGGGAAAAGGCTAGGTCGCTCGCATCAACTCTTATCTTAATTCCGGGTATGTGCGTTTTTACCGTACAACTTGGTGCAAACCATGTTATTTAGCGAAAATGAGGAGAGACATCATTTATGGCAGGTAAGATTTTAATAGTAGATGATGAGGCTAATATCCGTGAATTGTTAAAGTTCAATCTGGAGAAGTCCGGTTATAAGGTCATTGAGGCAGATGAAGGCCAGACTGCGATCAGCAAGGTGAAAACTGAAAAACCGGAATTGATTGTGCTTGATCTAATGCTACCGGGTATTGATGGCCTTGAAGTGTGCCGGCTGGTGAAAAACAGCCGGGAAACAGCGGCTATTCCCATTATTATGCTCACTGCCAAAAGCGAGGAAATTGATAAAGTCATTGGCTTGGAATTAGGGGCGGACGACTACATGACCAAGCCATTCAGCCCCCGTGAACTTCTGGCCAGAATTAAGGCCGTCCTCAGGCGAAGCCAGAAAGAAAGCGCGGTTGGCGGCGAGCTGCTTCTCGGTAAGCTTAAACTTAATTTTAGCCGCTATGAGGCTTATCTGGGATCAACAAAGCTTGAACTTACCCCCAAGGAATATGAAATGCTTAAATTGTTTGCAACGAATATTGGCAAGGTATTTACCAGAGAGCAACTGCTGGAAAAGGTATGGGGCTATGAATATTTTGGCGATACCAGAACTGTTGATGTGCATGTACGGCATTTGAGAATGAAACTGGCGCCAGAGAATGACGTTGCTGAAGCTATAGAAACTGTACGTGGTGTTGGCTATCGTTTTCGGGAACTGGAATAGCTACAATAGGGTTTCACAAGACTGTTTCACTATCGGCCTGCAGCCACTTCCGCAATGAAGTACGCAGGGTTAGTTGAAACAGTTTTTTTACAATAACAAGGATAAACTCTTCTATAATAAACAAAGACGGCCAGCCTCTGCCGGCGCCCACATAAGAAAAGACTTGGCACAGGCCGAGCCTTTTCTTATATGGGCGCCGATTTCTTAAAACTTTAACAAGATATTAACATTCGTCGTTAATGGAAAAGTATCGTTTAAGGACCGTAAATACTACATTGTTGGATGATTAGTAATGTAGTATTTTTCTCTTTCTGGACAGTTTTTTGGACAGTTAGGTTGAAAAATAACTGTTGAGATATATTGACGAGCAACAATGATCATGTTAGAATTTAAATAATCACGAACATGCATACTTAAAATTTATATTGGAGGTAGTATATGTCTCCTGATGAAGTATTGGAAAAATTGCAACGGATGGGCGTAAAAATATCAAGGTCGACTTTGATGCGATATGAAAATCAATGGCTGATTCCTGAACCGAAGCGCGGCGGGGGTGGCCCTGGTGGACGGTATACTGATTACCCGGCAGAAACAGTTATTGAAGCATACGCAGCGTACGCATTAATGCACGGCGATTATATTTATGATGATAATTCCAAAAAGTTGTTTGCCGATGGCAAGGAACCTAGGCTAAGCCCTAAAGTAATTTCAATTAGTCGAAGTGTAGCCCGAGACATGGATGAAAACAAGGGGCAGGAATCTTTTAATTCAGGACTGTTTGCGTATACGCTGGAAAAGTTGATGGATAAGCCCATAGGAGTTGCTTTTATTCAATTTGGTATACATGCTTGGCTAGAAGCAAAAAAACGTGGTCAGATATTACTGGGAATAGTGTAAAAACGCCAAAATAAATGGCGTTTTTTAAAAAAAATAACTTTTCATAACCATGAATAGTCAAAGTCAAAAGGAGGTATTTATCATTACTATTTACACTTTGAAACAAGAAAACGGTACCAATAAAAAATATACCGTTAAAAATGGCGAACTAGTCGAGCTACAAGAAAATGAACCAGTTACACGCATCACCGTAACACCAGAAGAAGGTCGAAAAATGCTTGGACTCGCGCGTAATACGTTCATGCGGCTATTATACACGGGACAAATTCGAGCAAAAAAAGCAGGCAAGCGATGGCTGATACCGGTCGAAGCAATCAGGGAATTTTTGGAACGTACTTGATAGATGAAGATTATTGATGAAATTAAATGGCAACTGGACATTTTGACAGCCATCCAACAATATATTCCGGGGTCAGAACTTAAAAGAAGAGGACATAAATTTTGGTGCTGTTGCCCTTTCCACGGTGAAAAAACGCCAAGCTTTATGATAAATCCGGATCGAAATAATTTCCACTGCTTCGGTTGTGGGGAGCATGGCGATCAGCTTGACCTAGTGGCAAAAATATTAAATCTTTCCTTGTCGGAAACAGTCAAGTTATTAGCTTCAGACTTGGGCTTAACCTATGAGACCGATACCGAAGCCGTTCGGGAGCGGCGGCGAGCATGGCAAGAAGAGCAGCGGCAGCGGGAAGCAGTCAGTCAATATGAGCAAAGTGTTGTAAATGCATTTCGTAAGTTGAGAAGATTACACGCATTATGCGAAGAGCAATTAAAAGAAATTCAGCCACGCAACTTAAACAATGCGGGAGTAGCTGACACGATTTGTCTCATGGGGAATACAGAAATTTTGATCGACATGTTGTTAAGCGACAATTTTGAGTTTCAAATGTGGGCATTGACACAGTCGCAGGAGGTGTAAATTTGCTGGTAACGGACGCACAGAAAAAAGCAGCATTAAAGTTGTTAAAGCAGGATGAGGCAATGAAAAAAGTAACTGTTGGACAAGATAATAAATTCCATCCGGCGGACACATCAGATAAATTTGCCGAGTGGAACAAGTTGTTTTTTGGAACGCCGTATTTGGTTGAAAATGGCCGCCTGGTCCGGGTGTCAGAGGATAGAAATGGAGACAAAAAAAAGATTTGCCTTGCGAGCTTCGCCGCCAAAATCATTAAAGAAGTAGTCAGAGATAATGGCCAAGACGAGGCCACTGAATTCGTTATCGAAGGTATAACGAGCAGCGGCAGAAAGCTTAAGCGAATTCATGTCCCTACATCAAAATTTAGCTCAATGATTTGGGCAGTCGATAGTTGGGGAGCTGTCGCAAATCCCTCGCCCGGCAGTACTATGCGCGACTATTTGCGACATGCAATTCAGTGCACGGGGGAGAGCTGCCAGCGCGAAACAATTTATGGGCACCTAGGGTGGCGCAAAATTGGAGGAAAATGGTTTTATCTGCACGGCGCCGGCGCTGTGGGGGATTTAGATGGAAAACTATCGGTCGACTTGACGCAGGATAACCTTCAACAGTACGCTTTACCGACAGCGCCAGGTGACTATAGGTCTGCAGTACAAGCTTCACTAAAATTGTTAACAATGCAGCCGCTGGAGACTTTTTATACGTTATGGGCAACGGTGTACCTTGCGCCGTTATGTGAGCTAATGCGCTTAGGCGGGTGCGAGCCATCGTTTTTGATTTGGCTGCTTGGGCATTCCGGGGCGATGAAAAGCAGCGTGGCAGCACTTATTTTAAATCATTTCGGGGTATTTCCGGACAAATTAGCATTGCCGGCAAATTTCAAAGACACAGCAAACATTTTGGAACGCAAGACCTTCCTTGTCAAGGATAGCCTACTTGTCGTAGATGATTTTCATCCTCCAACTAATCGAAAAGAGGAGGATCGCATGAGGGAATCCGTACAGCGGTTAAGTCGTGGCTATGGTGACCGCCATGGCCGGAGCCGAATGAATTCGGATACAACAACCAAAAAAGCGTATGTGGCGCGCGGGATGTGCCTTGTGACTGGGGAAGATTTGGGCAATATTGGCGAGAGTGCTGGCGCGCGGCAGATTGTGGTTGAACTGAAAAAAGGCGACATTGACAGTGGGACTATGACAGCTAGACAAGGTGAGGCCAGGTGTTATTCTTTAGCGATGAAGGGATATTTGGAGTGGTTGATTCCTCAGCTGGACAAGCTGCCTAAACAATTTAAAGAGGATTTCATCGCACTCCGACAACAGGCCGCCGATGATAGCCAGCACGCTAGAGTTGCTGAGGAAATTTCCTGGTTGTATATGGGTTTTTGCACAGGGTTGGAATTCGCCGAACAGGTAGGAGCATTGGATTTAAAGGAAAAAGAAGCGCTGTGCCGCCAGGCTTGGAACATTTTTACCGAATTGGGTAACAAGCAAGCAGCAAAAACACGCGAAGAAAAGATAACGACACGTTTTGTCAGCGCCCTTCAAGAATTATTGGATTCAAAAACTGTTTGGGTGAAAAACATTCGAGGCAACAGCACCGAAGGAAATGGTCAATTTATCGGCTGGTTTGACGATAAGTTTTATTATTTGATAACAGGAACCGCATTGTCTGCAGTTGTTAAACATTATCAATCTCAAGGAGGTTTTTTTACCACAACTACTGCTACATTATTGAAGCGCTTGGCACAGGAAGAAATGATTCATTCTGAAAATGGCACCGCCAGTATGCTAAAAAAAATCGAGGGAAAAGCAGTGCGTGTGATGTATTTGCGAAAGGAGTTTCTGAAATCCTAGGGGCTCTATGGGCGCGAAAAGACGTTACCGGCGTTACCAGACCCTGAAACTCCTTATAATTCGCGGGATTCAGCGGTAACACCAAGGCAAAAAATGGCGTTACCGCGGCGTTACCTTTCTAGAAAATGGCGTTACCTTGCTACTAAAGGTAACGTCGGTAACGCCAAAATAGGCCCCTTCTTCTAAAAAATAAAAAGCGGTGGAGGTGATAAGAAAAATGTTAATGCCGGGTATTGATTTTGAAGTTAATAAGAAACCGGCTGAGCAGAATCGCTATTCAACGGCGGAATGCGTCATAAATGCCATTTATGCTGGCACATTCAACGGTTCGGTTTTAATCAAAGTATTACCGGAATATCAGCAAGTTTTGGGCCTCGCTGTATGGGTATGTTCTAATCCGGAGACAGCCGCCCGTAAGCGGCAGGCAGAAGTTGAATTGGTTTTTACTACAGAGGAATTAAAACTTGTCGTTGAAACGGCAATGGATGGAATAGAAGAGTTGCGCTGTCTGATCGACGCGAAACGCATGTTTGGCGGCGTGATCGGCGAGGCAAAAGAAGGAAACTATGAGTTTTAAACAATTCATAATAGCTCAGGGACGCCGGGATGATTCAATAGGTGATATCGCCAGGGATGTTGCGAAAGACAAGAACTTTCCGTATTCGGGTGATCTTAAAAGTCTTATCCGATATCTGCGAAGGTGTGACGCCTGCCCGGGGGCATTGGAGGCATTGCAAAAGGCCTGTAACGAGTGGAGCAAGGAGGGGGCCATGACTGATTTAGTAGTGGCATATCGACAGGAGATTGCAAATCAGATTTATCAAGTCTGTAAGCAATGGAAACAAACAGATTTGTTGTTGACCCTTTTTGATGATAACAACCAGGCAGAAGAGAATCGCAAGATTGCAAAATTCAAGGTTCGCAAAATGATTATTAAAGCTTATCACGAATTCCAAACAGCCCATAACCTGGACAACAATACAATGGCGGAAATTCACCGCGCCTGGTGCGCATCGATCGCAAAGCAAGGGCGCGCATTAGACAGACCGCAAAATGAAATTGTGCGCGTGTTCAAGTTTTGGACTCGCGTCCCTGCCATGGCGGACAGGGGGTCAAAATAATGCAGGCATTGGGCAGGCCGCCGCCGGCGCCGTACTTTTCATCAAAACATCAATAAAATTTTGAGGGGGAAACTTACAAATGGACTATTTTGACAAAAAACGAGCGATCCTTAATGATCGGATGCTTTCGGACGCTGGCAAAAAAAGCAAAATATCGGAATTGCAAAAGCAAACCCGCGAAGAATTGTTGTCAGAACAGAATATTAATAAAACACACATCGAAGCTGTTAGGGGACAAATTAATGAAATGCGAAAATCAAAATTTGTCCGGCCTTTGCCGAAAGTGTCAATACCGAATCACGAAAGTATGGCTTCAGCAGATATCGGTATTGCTACGCTGCTTGCACAGTCTGTCGCACTGGCGGCTGAGCAGCGGTCTTTTGAAAGATTAATAACGAAGCTCTCTATGGCTGATACGGCTGATAAGTTTTTGGCTGCAGTGAGCGATGCTATTCAAGAGAATCCGGCTGCGGTTGTAAGAGGGTTCCTGGGTATCAAGCAAGGCTTTGAGCGGTTCGACATTAATGGCACCGGTTTACGGGCACGTCTTAATCAGCTCTACAATGAAGCTTGTACTGCTGAACAGACGCCGCAAGAAAAGAAGTGGATTGCAGCAAATGCTACCAAATTGGAAGAATTGCAGCGGCGAGAAACATTATTATTTACGGAATCAATGAATATTGAACAAAACCTGCAAATACTGTCGAATGACATTAGTACCGAAAAAGGAAAGGATTGGTATTTCGGCGGCGGTAAGCAAGAAGCAAAAGAATCAGCGCCATATGGCCTGGTAATGGATGAATAAAAAAGCTTTGAATGATTACAAAGACGTTATTTGTAAAAATATAAAGGAGTAGTGAAATATGAATGATAAAGACGAAATGAGCATTATTTTCCCGGAACGTGAGGTGGTATTATCGCAAGAAACCATAACAATTTCACCATTCCCTTTCGGGAAGTGGCCTAAGATTATCGCCTTGGCAACTGGTATTGTCGGCATTGCAATTGAAGAGTACCAAAAACATGGTGAGGCGCTATTTGATATTTCACTAGACAATGATCGCTTCAAGATAAGTCCAGAAATTGTTAATTTTGTTATTCGCCTCTTTAGTGAGGGTGGTGATGATCTTTTAGATATCCTGGCAATCGGGGCCAATAAACCCCGGTCATGGGTGGAGGCCCTGCCGGGCGATGACGGTATGACGCTCCTTATACATGTCATGCAGGTAAACAGAGATTTTTTTTCCGGGCGGGTCCTCCCCAAATTTCCAATGCTGACGGCGGGACTCGCGACAACGATATCGGCTGGGGACAGATAATTGCCACGTTGTTGCATAACGGCCACAGAATGCGTGAAATTGAACTTTACACTAAAGATCAGTTGATATTCTACTATGATGCAGCCAAAGAGCAGGAAATCGAACGGCGGACTGATTTTATTTATGCTGTACGGGCAGCCGTTTATCTGGACGGCTCCACACTCAATAGAATGATGGAAGAGCAGACCAAGAAATAATCAATAAAGTTGACAGGGCAGGCTTTCCCAAAAGCCTGCCCTAAAAAGAATGGAGGTTTTTATGTATGGCAGGTAAGGCGATTGTCGTAAAAATTACCGCCGACAACCAGGGCTTTGTAAAGGCTATTTTTCATACGGTGGAGATGGCCAAGGCTGCGGAACGCGCGCTTGTTCAAGCCGGCAGCTCCGCGGGAACGGGCTTTAGCAACGCCTCAGCCAGTACCGCGGCGTTTGGCCAGACCCTGGCGAATGTGACTATCATAGCCAACGGCGTTGTTAATGTAGTCGGCAAAATCAGAGATATACTGGCGAAAGCGATTGCTCCCGGGATTGATTATACAAAACAGATGGAGTCGGCGCGTGTCGGCGTGGCCGGTATTCTGCTGTCCATGACGGAACTGAATGGCCGGCAGTTAGAACTCAATGAGGCATTGTCTATTTCAGAACAGACTTTCGAATCACTGCAGCAGCGCTCCTTGCAATTTAATCTCAATATTAAAGATACGGCGGGCGCCTTTCAGGCTATAGTCGGGCCTGGCCTGGCGGCGCAGATGACGCTGGAGGAAATAGTTCAAATCGCTACTACCGGTACCAAGGCGGTCAAAAGTTTTGGGTTGGATTCGATGCAAGTAATTCAAGAACTTAGAGCCATGGTTTCCGGTGACATCAATATGGACAGCCAGGTATCAAAGGCGTTGGGAATAACGGCAACAGAGGTGGCGCAGGCTAAGCAGACGGCGGGCGGGTTGTTCCAGTACCTTAATGATAAACTGAAGGGCTTTTTGCTGGTGGCCGGGGAGATCCCGAAAACCCTTGCCGGGAAAACCGACATGCTGAATGCGGCTCTTAGCCTGGTATCGGAACAAGGATTTAAACCGCTGATTGACACGGCAAAGGCTGGCCTGGATGCAATAATTGGATATTTGACAATAACGACCGTCAAAACCGATGAATTCGGCAAGACTATTAAAAAAGTTGAAATGAATCCGGAAGTAGTTTCAGCTTTGAAAGAGAGTTCAGAATACCTTTCCGGACTGATAAAAAGCGGTGTCAACTTTTCTGTTACCCTAGCTAAGATAGCCTCCGGTCCGGCTCCGTTGCTATTGTCTGTGATTAAGCTGATTCTTGATAATGCCGGCCAGGTGACTTTCACATTGTTGGCATGGATGTCCATTAGCAAGCTACGGCCAATACTAGCCGATATTCTTCTGCAATTGCAGTATCAACTTTCTATTTTTCGAATGCTGGTAGCAACGAGCGGGACTTTTAAAGCTACGCTAATAACTACAGGCACGGTCATAAAATCTCTGTTGGCTACTACCGGCTGGGGATTACTGGCGGTTGCAATTGGCTATGCTGCCGATCAGGCGTTCAAGCTGTATGAGAATTTAAGCAAGGCCGGCAAAGCAAAAACTGACTACTTCAAGGAAAAAGAAAACATCAATTCTCCTCTACCACAGCAACTTGAAGGCAAACTGGAAAAGCCCGTATATAATGTAAATCCCGATGTAAACATGGGTTTAAAGCAAGGCACAATGGACAAATTAGAAAAATTTATAGCTGCCATAAATTATATGTTTCCTGATAATGCTGTAACGGTTACCAGCGGATTCCGGCCAGGTGATACGGGTGGCCATGGCCGGGGCGAAAAAGCCGACATCTATGTGGCCGGCACAGAAGACCCGTTTTTCAGGCAACAGATAATGAGCCTTGCGAAAGAATTTGGGATAGCAGTGCTTGATGAAATGACCGCGCCGGCAGACCCTAGTAAAGCGGATATGTGGGGGCCGCATTTGGACTTAAATTTTTCCGAAGAAAATGACCTTAATCTTACTGACCCGCCGCAAACAGCTAAAGAACTAAAAGAAGCGGAATTAAAATTTTTGGAAGCGCAGCGGGAAGGGATAGAAAAAGAATATATTGCCCAGCTTTCGCAGCAGGAAACAAAGCTAAAGCAGCAGTTTCAGTCCGCAGAAATCGGTGACAATGAATACTTTGAGCAAATCGGCACGATTCTAACACAAAAGGTTGTCGCGCAGATCGAAACGATTCGCGGGGAGATTGCCGATAAAACCGAGGCGATGAGCAATAAGAATTATACGGCTGCGGATAAGAAGAACATAGAGGCCGAGATTGAGGCGTTGCTGTCTGAGATTCGCGTCAAAGAAATTGAACTGGCCGAGGCACAAAGCACGAATTCCTATGAATACCGGCAGGCTGCGCTGGAATCCAAAGATCAGGCACTGGATGCGCAAATCTTACTGCTGAAGCTGGAAGGCAACTTAGAGCAGGCGGCGCGAATGGAATTGCAGAAGTCGGAGAATGTGAAACGGCTGGCCAAGCTTGCGGCTAATAAGGCCGATCTTGCCTTGAAGGCGCAGCAGGCGTCCAATGCCGCCAGTATTATTGAAGCACAGGTTACGGATGCTACGACTAATATTGGTTATGTTGTCAACGATATGGGCCTGGCACAGGGTAAGCTAATTCAAAGCGTCTTGGACGGGACCACTGCTGCCGGCGATTCTATCAAGCAATTTCAGGCTGATTTTGATACTAAAATCAAAACGTATGTGGACAAGCTGAATGCCGCGCTTGCCGCCGCCAAGGAAATTGGCTGGATGGCTAAAGCCCGGGAGATTGAGCAGAAATTAAGGGAAGTAAAAGGCACTGTCCTGGACTATATCACGGATTTGCTTGACGCCCTGGATAAAGCCTTGCAGCAGCAGATTGACGCTATCAACGCTAATCTGGATTTGACGCCGCTCCAAAAAACAGATTTGATTGAGGCCGCTCAGCGGGCTACCGCGGCGAAAAAGGCGGTTGTTTATGGAATGCAGGCAGATGCTATTTTGGCGCAGGGGAATAAAGGCGCCGAGATCATGGCAAATATTGCAGCCAATCAAGCTAATTTATCTACTGAAACATCTAAATACGTGACAATATTAGAACAGGTACGTAAAGCTTCAAAAGACGCCTTCGAAGACGGCCTACTAACTTTTCTTACTGACGGCATAACAAAATGCGCAACTCTTGGAGAAGCTTTCCGGAACTTAGCGGTTACCGTATTAAGCGCTATTCAGAGGATTTATGCGCAAGCCCTGACAAAAAATATTATGGCAGCTTTGGGGTTAACTTCACCGGTACGCCCGACAGTGAACGGAATTGCCGTACAAGGGCCGTTTAAAGCAGACGGGAGTTTCGCTACAGGCGGCAGCTTTGTCGATTCTTTCGGCGTGGTTCATGGTCCCGGTACCAGTACAAGTGACAGCATATTGGCTTACGCGCAAAAGTTCGGCAAGATCATTAATATCGGTAACGGGGAGGGCATATTAACCGGTAGGGCGGTACAAAATCTTGGAGAAAGGGCATTGGCGGCATTGAATGATGGCGTTGACCCTAGAAAGATATTTAAAAACTATGCTACGGGTGGTTTGCTAACAGATAGGAATGTTGCCGCGATTCCCGGGCCGCAAGAACTGGCCGCTTCACTGGTTAATAACAATAGTACTACTATTCCGCTCAGTATCGCGAATTTTATTGATCCTGGCACGATGAGCAAGTTTGTTAAATCTCGTGAAGGTAAGCGAGCTTTACTGAACTATATTAAAGAAGATGCGGGAACCATAAAACGTATTTTAAGGATATGATAATTGACGAAAAACGGCAAAAAATGGTATAGTCAAAGCAAAAAGGGTGATTTCAATGAAGAAATTTATAGGTCTCTTCGTACTGGTCGTGCTATTTTGTTTAACATCGACTTCAGAGGCTAAAATATCCAGGCAATACGATTCTTTTAGTGACTATTATGGGGTATCAAGTATAGTTTCAAATATTGGTGATTTAAACCGTATTGTATTTGCTAAAGGATACACTAAAAATTCGACTACTCCCAATTATATGCTTACTCTTGCAAAATACACTCATGATAATTGGTGGTTTTTTTCAAGTAATTTTTTAGAGATTAAGATAGGCGATGCAATAAAGTCACTTCCAGTATACCGGTCAGATAGTCAATATATTAAGGATAATGGGTATTTACCGTTTTATACGAACACGCATATTATGTTTCCTAATGAAGTGATTAGTAAACTGAAAGACGTCGACACTGTTACATTAAGAATTTATTTTGACAATCAGCCTTCTGTTGATCTTGTTGTGCCGCAAAAAGTCCTGGCTGAATGGCAAGAGGTCATTGCTGCGGAAAAATGATTGCTATGTAATGAGGGGCAGGCTGGCGCCGCGCGGTACGTGCACCAGCCTGCCCTTTTTTGGAATTAACTCAAATAATGTGGAAGGGTTTACCAGTGCTTTCCTGGACTTTTCTGTCCGGAGGAAAAACTTGATTTAGGGTTTTTCGTTGCCCGGCAGTAAAAATCGCGATGCAATTTTGTATGCGTCCATGCATCTTAAAAAGTGTGCATCCGGACGCAAAAAGGGTGCAGTAGGGTGCAGCGTCCACCGTGGGGCAAATGGTAACGCGTTACTATTCGCCTTAATGGTAATGTTACCATTACTGAGGGGATTTCGTTCTTGGGGCGCTCCACTTTGGAGTGGAGCATTTTAAAGGAACGCTCCACTGTAGTACTACGGATTTGCAGAGTGTATTACTACAGTACTACACTACTTTCGGCGTGATTATCCGTGTGATTAATTGCGCGTAATGATTGCGTGATTAATTGCGTTAAGAACCAACGAACTGCGGAAATTCCGCAGTTAGAAACAAACATTGGTGTAGACGGCAAGGAACGTCCCCTCCAAGTCGATAATGTGTTGGGGAATTTCCCCACGTCTGCCCCCTGTGGGAATTCCAACACATATAAGAAGTTGGCCGAAAAAAATAAATAACCGGGAATAGTCCGGCTAGAGTACGCTTTCGGACTTAGTAGAATTACGGAAAATCCCTCCCATATCTCCCGTTCCTCCCAATCCCAGTAATGGCGCGGCTTTTTTATGGGAGGCAAATAAGAATGAATGGGAGGCAAATTTTAACCTCCCAATTACCCTCCCGTTAAGGAAGCTAGTAAATTCGCGGCATTGGGAGGTACGGGAGGAAAGGGAGGCAGTTTCGGAGGTTTCCCCAAAGTCCAAAGTGGGGGGCGTGCGGAATTTGCATAAGCTCTGTAGAAATAGCTCAGTGCTTAATAATTTACGGCTTACATTTAAGCCGCAAAAAATAAATAGCCGGGGTTATTCCCGGCCAGATCGGAGAGTGTACATCATGAAAAATGAGTTGGAGCAGGTATTGTTTAGCGATAGCGACAATATGCTGGATGAACTGCAAGCGCTCATAGATTCACAACCGAAAGAATCCCGTGAGCGCAAGGCACTAATCAATCTTAGAGCATATCTAATGTTTACGACAGAGCCGGAGCAGGATTTATTGTATTCCCCTGCGTCAATGGCAGCAGCGTCCTTGCGGGCCACGGGGCTGATAAACGACACAGGGCGGGATGAAAGCCTTACGGCACTGATATTGCAGTCGGCAATAGAGGCATGGCTTTTGGTTAATGGGCAACAGGACAAAGAAAATTTGAATTAGAGAGCAGAATTTTGCGCTGCCCTCAATTCTGAGGGCAGCTTGACTTTACGAACACATTAACAGCCGTCCCGATCGGAGCCGGTTGAGGTATCCAACTTGGACACCTGTCCTGTTGTCGTTTAGGCCGGCAGCAAATTGTTATCTTTCTGACGGATAACAATGGGCTTATTGAATGAATACCCTTTGCAGGTGCAGTGGGAGTGCTCATAAAGCCTATAATGGCCAACATTCAAAATATTCATAGCTATCGTTCGGGGCGATAGCTAATTGCCGGGAACCTGGCTCCCGACAATTCGACAGCCAGAAACAGTTGCCCCGCCCCAGAGCAAAAAAAATAACCGGCGCAATGGCCGGGATAACTACTTAACTGCTTTTAGTTGATGTATGGCTGCTTCTTGCTGGAATTGGCGGGAATTAAGGACTTCAAGCTTAGCGTTTAATTCAGCCATATCCTCTTTGGTGGCCGCTTTACCGGTTAAAACATTCAGATTGTGGCCGAGATTATGAAGCTGGGCGTTAACTTCTTCTGAGTTATGCCGGAGGCCGTGAACAATTTGGCTAATTTCAATTTGTTGGCGTTCGCTTGCCATGTCAGATTCTATCCGGTCAAGGCGTTTATTGGTTTGCTGCTGGCCTTCTTTTAGGCTTTTAATTTCTTCTTTAATGGGATTAACTTCCTCTTGAATCACAGAGCGGATGGCCTGCAATAACTCTTGATTCTCCATACTGACACCTACCTTTAAAGATATTATATCTCGCCCGGGGCGGGTAAGACAAGCAGAAACTATTGTTTGGTGTCCTGATCGGGGGCGAGAATATCAGCCGAGGTAACGCCATTTTAAAGAAAGGTAACGCCGAGGTAACGCCATTTTAAAGAAAGGTAACGCCGAGGTAACGCCAAAAAAATCAATGACGTTACCGGTTAAAGCCTTATGAATCAAGGACTTGTAAGAGGTGGTAACGCCGGTAACGTCATATGCAGGTATATAACCCCCTTAGAGAAAAATAAAAAACAGTAAAAATACTAAAATGTGTTTCCTCCACGTGGACATGCTGTAAAAATTGGAAATTATCAAGGGTTATGGTCCTGATAATTATTGCCTTGAAGGAATAAAAGGCTGGGGAGTATTGATTTTACTGGGGTTGTGGGAATTTATAATTTTTATGTCCGATAATATCTCTTATGACAACTACATATAGTTTAATATAATTATTGACACTTAGATATAGTTAAATATATAATATAGCTATAGAATATATAAAGGGGGTGAATTCTTGGTTTTAGAATCAGTATATACGCCAAAAGAACTAGCGGAATTATTAAAAGTGTCTGAACAAGTTATTGCTGATGAACTAAAATCTGGTCGACTTGTAGGTTTTAAAGTTGGCCGTCAGTGGCGTATATCAGAAATCAGTGTAAGGGAATATATCAAAGCGAATACTTGTAAACCTATTGCGGAAGAGCTAGACACTGATTAAAAATCAAAGGGCCTGCCGGTGTTAACGCCACCGAACAGGCCAAGCAGTCAGGAAACCTTTACAGAACCCTGCCGCCCTTTCATTCTATCAGGCGGCGGGAGAACAGTCAAATGATAGGAGGAAAAGCTTTATGAAACGTATCAAAAAGACCATGTCCATTGATTATGAGGGACGTACTGCTTCATTTACATTTCAATGCCACATGCCTCATTTAACCCCCAGAGAACAGGCGAGAGTCGTTAAGAAATTACTTCTCGTATTGGTGAACAAGCCATGACCGACTTTAAGCGCGAACGGCTTAACTGGTACATAGGCGATGCCGAACAATTTTTGACCACAATTCAAAAAATCTTGCAGTACCCGGAAACTCCTGCACAGGCGGCAGCGGCCAGCATGACTAGGGCGGCAATTGAACTGGTGGCCGGCATTAAGCAGCAAATGAAAATTGATGGGGGCGTGTGATATGGATAAAAAGCAGTATCGTATAGAAATGTTGCAATCAGAGAGCATTGCGGAAAAGCATAAACGGGCCGTAAGGCGTGCCGGGCGGCTATACCGTCAATTATCGGCAGATCTAACGGCAGGGCAGCTCCAGCAGCTAAACATTTTAATGGAATGCTGGGACACAGGGTTAGCTATTTTAGATGAACTGCCCGGCGCTATTTTAAGAGAGCGAATAGAACCGTTAACGATTAATTATGCCTTGATTGTTACTAAGAGCGAATCAGGGCAAGTTATATCACATATTGCGAATGTAGGGACGCTCAAGCCTTTAGAAGTAAAAAGAGCTATGACTAATGCCAAAATGATTGCCGGTGATAAATTTCGGCTGGCGGTGAAGCTATTACCGTTTGCTGCTGGCTGAGTGTTGGGGCGGGATAGCCTGTTGCGGAGACTTAGCGGAGATATTAAATAATGTTGCTCCGCAAGTATCTCCGCACTGCCAGCCCAGTAACAGCGCTGCTTTGCGGAGATGCGGAGACAGCGGAGCCGTTTTTTGTTCTCTATTTGGTGGTAAGCGTGCTAGGATGGGAAGTTTTAATTTAAAACAGATTGGGAGGGGTTATTATGGCAAAGGAACGCCGGGAAAACGGCGCAGGCACTAAACCTAAACAACTTGCTAACGGTAAGTGGTGGAAAAAGATTAGTTACACGGATAACTATGGCAATAAAGGTAGAAAGAATATTTACGGCAATTCAGAAGCGCAATGCAAGGCCAATGAAAAAACCTTTCTAAAAGAGCTTGCGGACGGCCTTAAAGCAGCAACGGACATAAAGACGCTAGGGCAATGGCTTACTAAGTGGCTGGAGGTATATAAGAAGCCTCCTATATCAGAAATTACAACCTATGCAGCATATGAACACCAGATTAACCAGCATATTATTCCAGAACTTGGCGATAGCCAGCTTAAAAAACTTCAAAGAGTACACATCCAAGAGTTTTTTAATAAAAAAGGTGAGAAGCTATCACCAAGCACACTTAAACTAATAAAAGCCATATTAAATGACGCCTTAAATATGGCGGTTGTGGACGGTTATATAACCAAGAATCCCTTAGTCAAGATAGCGCTACCAACTCCAGAGGCAAAAAAGATTAAGCCTTTGGTTAAAGATGAAATTGTTAAGCTGTTAAAAGCTGCTGAGGGTAGTCCCTTTTATACGATAATTTACCTAGCCATTCATACCGGAGCAAGAAAGGGAGAGCTGGCAGCGCTTACATGGGATGATATAGATTTTAAAGCCAAAAAGATTCATATTCAGCATAGTGTGAAGTATGATCGGGCAAATAGAAAGTTTATTATAGGCAGCACTAAGACCGATGGACATAGGTCTATTCCCATACATGCTACTGTGCTTGCCGAACTAAAGAAGCATAAGGCCAAGCAGGCGGCCGAGAAATTAGAGCTAGGGGACGCATATGAAAAGAATAATCTGGTGTTTGCTAAGCCTACAGGGGAAATCTTATCCCTGACAGTCCTTGCATCTAAATTCAATGCTATTGTTAAGGAATCAGGAATAGAACGCCGGACATTTCACGATTTGCGGCATACCTTTGCCAGCATATGCATATCCCGGAAGGAGAATGTAAAAGCACTGTCCGAATACCTTGGTCATTCAAATGTTGGCATTACCTATAATACTTATGGTCACTTGATGCCCGGAGATAAGGAGAGCATAGCCAACGCAATAACGGCTTATTTAGCAGGCGAATAGCCTGCTTATTTCATGTATTTACTGGACAGTTTTTTGGACAGTTAGCATTATTTACAGTTAATTAACATTAAGCGTAATTGTGCAAGAAGCTAGTAAAATTAAGCATATTTGGGTATAGTTAATCATAAAAAATTAAGAAAAAAATAACAAGATATTAACATTCGTCTCCCTGTTTTTGTGGTATATTGCATATGAGAAACTACAGGAGGCTAGACTGGCTTATGAACTATAAAATTCAGGTTAATAAATTAAAGCTGTATTACGGGGACGTCCTGGCTTTAAAAAAGATTTCGATTAATATTGCAGAAAACAGCGTGCTGGCCTTAATTGGTCCGTCCGGTTGCGGTAAGTCGACTTTTCTCAAAACTCTTAATCGGATGAATGACCTGATTGAAAGTGTCAAAATTGAGGGAGAAGTATTGCTTGACGGCGAGAATATTTATCACCCCAAAATTGATACAGTCATGCTGCGGAAACGGGTAGGCATGGTTTTTCAGCGGCCCAATCCATTTCCCATGTCTATTTATGATAATATTGCTTACGGGCCGCGTATTCATGGTCAATCCAACCGAGCCGTTTTGAATGAAATTGTCGAGAAGAGCTTAACAGGTTCGGCGTTGTGGGATGAGGTGAAAGACCGGCTGCATTCTTCGGCTATGGGCCTATCCGGCGGTCAGCAGCAACGGCTTTGCATTGCCCGGTTGCTGGCAGTGGAACCGGAAGTCTTGTTAATGGATGAGCCTTGCTCAGCGCTTGACCCTATATCTACGATGAAAATTGAAGAATTAGTAACAGAGTTAAAAGCAAGGTATACGATTGTTATGGTTACGCACAATATGCAGCAGGCGGCCCGGGTATCCGACTATACCGGCTTTTTCTTAAGCGGTGATCTGGTCGAGCATGATAGAACCGATAACATTTTTACCCGGCCGCAGGATAAACGAACCGAAGATTATATTACCGGACGCTTTGGTTAAAGGAGGAAACATTAAGTGACAACAAGAAACAGTTATGACCAGGAACTGGAGTATTTGCGCCGGGACTTACTGAATATGGGCAACGCGGTAGCTATTGCGATTGACGAGGCAGTTGCTTCATTGGCCCGACAGGATGAAAAATTAGCCCGCAAAGTGATGGATGACGATGACGAAATCGACCGGATGGAAGTTGAGATTGAAGATAAATGTATGGTTTTAATCGCCAGGCAGCAACCTTTAGCCCGCGATCTGCGCGTTATTGGCACTGGTCTTAAGATTACCACTGATTTGGAGCGAATGGGTGATCATGCTTACGATATTGCCAAAATTGCGCTCTCGATGAACAATCAACCGTTGATTAAACCGCTTGTCGATATCCCGCGTATGGCACAATTAGCCCAAAAGATGCTTAAGGATTCTTTAGAGGCTTATACGGCTTTGGATATAACGCTGGCTGAACAGGTTTGTCTCAATGATGATGAAGTTGATCATATCTATAATCAGGTATTCAGGGAATTATTGACCTACATGATGGAAGATCCCACAACAATTACCCAGGCTACGCAGCTTATTTTTGTTACTCGTTACCTGGAACGGATTGCCGATCACGCCACCAATATCGCCGAATGGACCATTTATTTAGTGACGGGACAGAGAAGAAGGAAAAAGTAGATAGTGGCGTAAATGGAAATAAAGATAAGGCGGGATTGCCGTGCAGGCACTTGCAATGGCCGGAGTTCACTCCGGTTTATTGCAAGACCTGTAACGTAAATCCCGCCTTTTTTCATATTATTGGACTGATCTTTTCTGATAATAAAGAAAACCGACTAGAGCTTCTGTCTGCATCTTGAAGGACTTGGCACAAGTCCAGTATTCTTTATGGTTCTAACGCCCTGGAGAGTGTTATGGTAAAGGTGGTTCCGACATTTACCTGGCTTTCAACATCAATGCGTCCACCCAGCATTTCAACGATAAATTTAACAATAGCCAACCCCAGGCCGCTGCCGCCGGCCGAACGGGTACGGGCCTTGTCTACCCGGTAAAACCGGTCAAATATTAACGGCAGGTCTTTAGCCGGAATACCAATGCCGGAATCTTTGACGGCAAGTTTCACCTGATTGTCTTCCAGCCAGCAGGACAGTGTAATTTTACCTGCCTCCGGGGTATATTTGATACTATTTTCCAACAGATTAACGACAACTTGTTTGAGCCAGTCGGGATGAGCCAGGGCGTTAATGGATTCTTGACAGCACTCTAAAGCAACGACTTGTTTTTTTTGCTGCCAACGCGGCGTCAGATCCTGTTTGGCGGCCGTCAGTACCGATAAAATAGCAACCGGCTCCAATTTAATTTGTTCGCGGTATTCCTGGGCATCAAGCCGGGCTAGTTGGAGTAAATCCTGGATCAGGCGATGCATGCGGTCAGATTCGTCATAGATAATGCGGACAAATTTCTTTCCTAACTCAGGCTGCGTTAGCGCACCGTCGAGCAAAGTTTCGGCAAAGCCTTTGATCGCAGTGAGCGGTGTAGCTAGTTCATGCGAGGCATTGGTAACAAAATCAGCCTGGCGGTCATGAATTTCTTGCAGAGTTGTTATATCGTGAAAAACTGCCAGAATGCCGGAAGGTTCTTGTTCTCCATTCATCATGGGGGCCAGGAATACCTGAAATACCCGCTTTTTGTCGTGTATATTGGTCTTTAAGTCAATAACCCGGCTTTGTTTTAGCCGTAGGGTATCTTGTGCCGCTTGCTCTAATAGGCTATTGCCGATGACTTGGATATTATGCTGCCCAAGCATTTGTTCGGTGATGCCGAAGGATATTATTGCCGTTTTATTGGCGGTTGTTACCTTACCAAAGCGGTCAAGCAAGATAACAGCATCGCCCATGTTTTCGAGAATGAGCTCCAGCTTGTGGTTTTGGGCAATAATATCGGTTACTTTATCTTCCAAACTTGAGGTCAAGTTGTTGAGGGAATGGGCAAGCAGTTCAAGTTCATCCCCTGTTTTAATAAAAATTCGTTTACTTAGCTCGCCTTGGGCAATTTCGTTGGCCGTATCGATAATTCTTTCGAGCGGGCGGGTATACTTATAAGCAAGGGCCAAACTAAAGGAAATAGCTACAAGAAAGGTCAAACAACTAGCGACTAAAAGGGCGGATAATATTCGGCGATAGCCCTCGTCCACGTGATCCAAGGGTATGGCGACCCGGACAACGCCGGTAATTTCGTTATTATAATAAATGGGAGTGGACACATACAGCAGGGATCTGTCCAGGGTAGTACTTGCCCGAACGCTGTAGCCATTATTGCCGGCAAGTGCCTGAGCTATTTCGGACCGGTCGCTGTGGTTTTCCATAAGCGCCGGATTTTGCTGCGAGTCGGCAATGACAACTCCGGTTGTATCAACTACCGTAACCCGTAAATCAGTACGGGAACTAAGTTCTTTAACCTTTTCGTCAATTTGTCCTTTTTGGATAGGGCCGGCCATATCCGGGTAAATTAATTCCTCAATGATTTTAGCTTGGTTGAGCATAGTGGCATTAAGACTGGCAATGTTATGCTGGTAAAAGAACCACAATATATAGCCGCCAAGTGCTAATAGCGTAAAAAGGATGAGCGCTAAAAAAGAAATAACCAGCCGGTTGCGGAGGTTACGGGTAAACACTTGTTCATTGCCTCCCTCAGTGAAGTTTGATTCCATCATATCATTTTTCTATAGAGGCTGCATAGGATATAGTTGCTATCTTAACATTTCCTTAACATGGACTTAACACAATCGAATGTAAAATCAATTACAATAAAATCATCAAGCGTACAAACTTCGAGGAGGGCAATAAAAACCATGAAACTTTCCAAAAGAATGCTAGCCAGCGCACTGGCAATGATGCTGGGCGTAAGTCTACTGGCTGGCTGTGGTGGTCAAAAAGAGGCGCCGAAGGATGCGGGAAAAGCGCAAGCTGAAATATCCGGTACGGTGACTGCTTCCGGGTCGACAGCACTCTTACCTTTCTTAAAACCGGCTCAGGAAGAATTCCAGAAAAAGAATCCGAAAGTAACGGTGAATATTGCGGGTGGCGGTTCTTTTACCGGCATGAATCAGGTTGCTGCCGGCTCGGTTAACATTGGCAACTCAGATGTTTTTCTGACAGCGGAACTGAAAGACAAAGGACTGGTTGATCATCAGGTAGCTGTGGCTCCCTTTGTTTTCATTGCTAACACCGATGTGACTGTTGATAATCTGACCCAACAACAATATACGGATATTTTTACCGGCAAGATTACCAACTGGAACGAAGTTGGGGGCAAAGACCAAAAAATTAGCATTATTCACCGGGCTAAATCCTCCGGTTCCCGCGCCACTATTGCTGAAATTGTTCTGAAAAATGCCGCCTTTACGGACAATGCAGTTATCCAGGATTCGAATGGCGCGGTAAAAGCCGCCATCGCCAGCACTCCCGGTTCTATCGGTTATGTAGATGCCGCGTATGCGGATAATTCGGTCAAGACTTTGGCTTATAACGGCGAAAAGTATACTCCGGAAAGCGTTATTAACGGCAAATATCCGGTTTTTGCTTATGAACATATGTATACCAAGGGAGAGCCTACCGGTGCTGTTAAAGCTTTCATCGATTTTGTTATGAGTAAAGAATTTCAGGAGGCTTATGCCGCCAAGAGTGGCTTCATTCCCATTACCAGTATGAAAAAATAGTGAACCTGTTTTGACGTTAATAACTGAATAGGGTGACTAAAAAGCTTTGCGCAAAACCGGCGCAAGGCTTTTTGCTGAGCCTGTTGGATAATAACGACTCGCCGCAGAACCTTGTGACTGAATTTCAGCGATATAAAAATTAACACAATCTTAATATTGCATTAACAACCGCAAAATACTAATACCGTATAATTTAAGAAAAACAACTTTTAGATAGGATGTGGCGAAGTGGCGATAGCGGCCGACAACCGGCAACATCAACCAAAACTTATTTATGACCGGTATGTTCGTTATTTATTTATTGCTAGTGCTTTTTTGATGACGGTCATTATTTTATCAATCATTATTTTTGTGGGACAACAAGGGCTGGCAACTTTTAAAGATGTCAGTCCTGTGGAATTTTTCTTAACGGCAAAGTGGGATCCGGCGGAGGATCAATACGGTGCTTTGAGCTTTTTGATGGGTTCGGTATATGTCACCTTATTGGCGTTGTTGTTTGGCGCGCCGCTTGGGTTGGCAGGAGCCATCTTTATGGCCAAGATCGCACCCGGCTGGCTGCGGGAAATTATGCGGCCGGCCACAGACTTGTATGTTGCCATTCCGTCGGTTGTATACGGTTATGTGGGATTGACGGTATTTGTGCCGTTTATCCGTGAATTTTTCCACGTGAGTACCGGCTTTGGTTTGTTTGCGGCTGCCCTGATTCTCTCCATCATGATTTTACCGACCATTATTAGTATATCCGAGGATGCCCTGCGGGCAGTGCCTAAAAATTTGGAGGAGGCTTCCCTGGCCTTGGGGGCAACCCGTTGGCAAACCATTTCCAAGGTTCTTGTACCAACTGCCTTGCCCGGTATTTTGACAGCTATTATTCTAGCCATGGCCAGAGCGATTGGTGAGACCATGGCGGTACAAATGGTAATCGGCAATACACCGCAAATGGCAAAGTCGCTGTTTTCCCCCACGTCAACTCTTCCCAGTGAAATTGTTGTTGAGATGGGTAACACACCGTTTGGTTCGGCCTGGGGAAATTCATTGTTTTTGATGGCTTTGGTGTTGCTCATTATATCATTGATTATGATTTTACTTATTAGGAGAATTGCGGCAAGGAGGATGGCATAATGTCGGCACGAAGTCTGGATAAACTGGCTACGGCCGTTATGTGGCTGGCCGGTACGGCAATATTGGCAATACTTGTTACCTTTTTAGGATATATGCTGGTAAGAGGGTTGCCTGTTTTGAGCTGGAATTTTATTACCGGGATGCCTAGCGATATTAACGTTGGCGGCGGTGTGGGGCCGCAGTTGTTTAATTCGTTTTATATTCTGGGGCTATCGATGCTGTTTTCTATTCCGGCAGCCGTAGGTGCCGGGGTTTATTTAGCCGAATATGCCGGCGCTGGCCGCTTAACCGATATGATCCGGCTAAGCACCGAAAGCTTGGCTACCGTACCTTCCATTGTTCTTGGATTATTCGGCATGATTATTTTTGTTAATTTGTTTGGTATGGGGTTTAGTATTATCGGTGGCTCACTGACTTTAATGCTGCTTAATTTACCTGTACTGGTACGGGTAACGGAAGAATCCATTCGTACGGTACCGGTGCATTACCGGGAAGCCAGCCTGGCGTTGGGGGCGACTAAATGGCAAACCATCTGGCGGGTGGTTTTGCCTAATGCCATGCCGGGAATTATTACGGGTATTACGCTCACCGCCGGACGGGCACTGGGAGAAACTGCAATTTTGATATTTACCGCCGGCACGACCGTATCGCGCACGGTACCTGATTTTGATATTACGGCTGCCGGCGAAACGCTGGCCGTGCACATGTGGTATGTTATGGCTGTCGGCCTGGTGCCTGACCGGGGAGCAATTGCCGACGGTACGGGTGCCCTGCTGATTATTACGATTTTGATTTTTAACCTGATGTTCACGCTTCCCAGTAAATATATTCAACGAAAAATGGCTGGCGGCGGTCACTAAACAAGAGAAGTCCTGAACTGGTTACAGTTCAGGACTTCTTCTATAAATGGCTTCGTCCTCAAGGGGTCTTAGTTTTTTTACTTTGTAGGCGGCTTTTCTTATTTTGCTCCAGGTCCTATCCCAGTTTTCCAGGGTAGTGGCTGACCGGGCTAAGTGCCAGCCGGTGATGAGACCGGAATCATGGTGAGTGAGACGGCTGGCCGAGGCTTTGACAAGTTCTTGCAAAAGAGACAGAGTAAACGCAGTATCGAGAATTTTGCCTAATGCATCCTGGAGTTGTTCTAAACGTCGGTACAGCACGCCGGTATTGCCGGGCAGGGCAGGTGCCAGCGAGTCTAATGCGCACCGCAGGCGTTCGCCGGCAAGGTATAGACTATGAGCGGCTTCCTCGTTAGCCGGATCCAGGTTGTCACCCTGCTGTAATAAATGGGCAAGCCAGTCTGCTAACCGTTCCCGGACAAACTTTTTACAGCTAACAGGTGTTGTGGAGATGTTGGCGGACCAGTGTTCTATAATTGACCATAAGCCTAAGAACACGGGGGTGCATTGACCGGTGGCAATTTCGGTGAAAAAAGCGGCCTTGGTTACTTGAAGCTTATTGTCAACTAAGGGTATTAGGGCTGGTTTGCCGGCCTTATTGGCAAGCACATTGCTCATAGACCGCATGCTCTCAGTCCAACCAAGGCAAAATCTTGCAAGAGCGTGAATGTAATCAAGTTTTTCCTGCCAGGCAGAGAGACTGGTCACATAAGAAGAATAATCTTCGCCTGGAAGCAGCGGTTCGCTAAGCTCCAGTAACGCATGCAGTTTGCTCAGCGCCACACGAAACTGGTTTAGTGTGGCGCTTTGGTCTGGAGTGGATAAATAAGTCTGCTGCGCTCTGATTGTCGTATGTATATGATAGATCAGTAATTGACTGAGCAGTTGGTCGGCAGGGAGAACTGCCGTGGATTTTTTTAGCGGGCAGGGAAGCGGGCTGTCCTGCCCAAGGCCATCAGCCAAGCCGGCTAGGACAGTTGCCCGGTACAATTTGCTATTTTGTTCAGGCAGCAAAGGAAAATCTTTTGCCAAAGCCGCTCCCAGCCAAATCAAAGCCCGTGGTTTTCCTGCTTTTAATTCTAATTCCAGCTCCAGCAATTGTTGCTGTTTATTGCCGGCGCTGATGTCGCCATCATCCAGTGCCAGTTCGATCTCACTGCCATCCGGGGCCGTGAGGTTCATAATGTGGCGATTGAACCGGGTGCGGAAGATAGGTTCCAGGGGCATATTCTGTACGGCCGCTGCCAGCCTTGGGCCGATGGCTGTGGTCATAAAGGGTTCCAGGCTGGGAAGCGGGTTGTCTACCGATAGGTTGTACTCAGTACGCTGGTGCAGCCCGCCGTCACTTGTACCATCTGCTTTAACGGTTGCTGTCCACTTACCATCTGCTGAGCGCAAGCGGTATGACAGGCGCGATTTCAGTAATCGTTGATCAGCCGTATCATAATAAGTGGTCTCAAGCAGTTGGCAGTAGGCCGGCTGGGATAACAATTCCTGTAATAAGTGGGCATTGAGCAAATTTTTTAAGCAGGCAGGATCGGCCAGACGTAGTTTTAACTCGGCTTCCGTATTGGAAATGGGAAACACCTCCTTGGATATGGCCCGGGGGAAATGTGGCGGTTTGACAGATGGAGTCCTTGCGATTTTGGCTCCAATCAAATGAAGCGTCCGCCTGACAGGGATCCGAAATCTGGTTCAAATAATTTTTGCCAGATTATCGCTGCAATGGCCTGGGAGGCCATTGGACGACCAATTTGGGTTGCCATCTCGCGCATAGAGCTAATTTGCTGCGGATTGGCAAGAAGGTCATGGACTGTGGCCGTAAGACTGTGGCTGTTTTGTGACCATAATGCCGCTCCCTTGCCAATTAAATAAGCGGCGTTTTCCTCTTCATGGCCGGGGATAGCTTGATACAACAGCAGCGGGAGCTTCATTGACAATGCTTCGCTGATGGTGAGGGCGCCCGGTTTCGTAATTAAAAGATCGGCCACCGACATGAATTCCGGGATATGCCGGGTATAGCCAAGCACCTTAAGCGGGTGAACAAAGTTTGGTGCCTTGGATAAGAGGCTGCGGCGCAAAGTGGCGTTTCGCCCGGTTACGACTACCAAATTAAGGGGTAATGGCAAAGTATCAAGGGCCAGTACGGCTTGTTCAAGGTCGCCTAATCCCAAGCCGCCGCCCATAATGAGAATTACCGGATGGGGGTTGGCAAAGCCCAGCAGCCGGCGAAGCGAGTCAAGTTCTACCTGGCTGGGTATATGGCTGAATTTCTCATTGACAGGTATGCCGGTAGCATGAATGCGGGACAGATCAATATTTTGCCGCGCTAATTGCTGTTTGAGCTCAGGGGTAGCTACAAAATATAAATCCGTTTCGCGATAACACCAGAACCGATGGATGGCAAAATCGGTGATAACGCCGATTAGCGGCAGATTGATCTTATGGTTGCGTTTAAGATAGGCAGCGGCACCGCACGGAAAAGGGTGAGTACAGATAAGCGCATCCGGTCGGTGGGCTTCAATCAGTTTAAGCATGCTGCGTTTCATCGCCATAGCCATCAGGCTTTGCACTTTGCTGCCCGGTACCGGCATCTGGGAAAAGCGGTAAAGAAGGTCATATATATCAGGAAAAATATCAATAAGTTTGAGGTAGGCTTCTTTTACCAGCGTGTTTAGATAAGAGTTTTCACCGGCCATAAAATCGACCATTTGTGCGGTGAATAGCTTTTGGTTTTCTAGGGCTGTTTTGATAGCCAGTGCGGCTTGGGTGTGACCATCGCCGACTGATGCTGAGACTAATAAGATTTTTGCCGGTTTCGTAGTGGAAGACAAAGTAATCACCTCGTCAATAACCTCATTATAATTATATCATGCTGGCAAAGCTTGGCGATTCAGAATTACATGGGGACATTACGGAACAGGTAGAGCTAATTAATGTAAAAAAACCCGCGCGTTCATTGCTAGTGGGCTTGCAATATCAGCGCGGCGCAGTATATCTTACCTTATTTGACTATGGTTACTGAAAAACACTGCTCCGTCGGTCATAAACAACGCAAGAACCCGGACGCTGTTTGGCCAGTTTCTTTAAGTCGGCGGCTACTTCCGCTATTTCAAGATAATTGGTGAATTTCTGGAGCCGGTTGGTTACGGCAGCAATAGAAATCGACATAATCGGGAACTGTTCCAACTGCCCGCGACGGTTTTTCACTTCTATATAGCCTTTTGTTAAATCAGTAAGAGAATATTTATTTTTAATCTCCCGGTCAAATAGTTCAATAATTTTTTCCGACAGGCTCTCTATAAACTCAGGTCTGGTAATAAGGATAAAATCGTCGCCGCCAATATGACCGAGAAAGTCATCAGTAGAACCGGATTTGCCAATACTTCGGCTTACGATCTGAGAGGTCAAAAGCAGAATCTGATCGCCACGTTCAAATCCATATTTATCATTGTACGCTTTAAAGTTATCAAGGTCAAGATACATAACGGCAAAAGGTTCCTGGGAGGCGACAAGCTTTTTTAAGCGCTCTTCAATTACCCAATTACCCGGCAGGCCTGTAAGGGGATTGGAGTTGTGCGCCTGATGGATTTGCAGATTGGTGATATGGTTTAACAGGGACATAATCGAAACAATGCCTAAATATTCTCCGGCTTTGACGACAATAATAAAATCATACAGGTGATACTCTTTCCGGTTCATCGCCATTTGGGATACGGTCTCAAGCGGCAGCTCGGCACTGACGATCAGTGGTTTTTTGTCCATTACCCGCTCGACAGGGCGGCGATAATAAAGGGATATACCATAATTTGTTCCTAACTGGTAATAAAGTTTATCTTTCATTAACAAACCAACAGGACGGGCTGAGTCAACGATGACAATACCATTGACTTTTTCAGTAGTAAAAATTTCCTCAACAGTGTTTACCGTGGTAGCGGGATTAACGATAGGAATTTGTTCAACAATTTCGCCGATGCTAACTCCAAGTCCCTGGCGAGAGCGGGATTTTGCCTGTGCATCCTGAAAGTTGTACTCGGCAATCAATTCCAACACCTCCTGTGTTATTGCCGGCGGAGGAAAGGCTGGGCGCGCCAAAAAGTAGCCTTGACCGTAATGCACACCCTTACGAATAAGAATGGCTAGTTCAGCCGCCGTCTCGATCCCTTCGGCAATCAGCTTACTGTTAATTATGGCAGCTAGTTTGACCATGGCATCAAGCATTGCCTGCTTAAGAGGATCCTTGTCAACTTCGTGGACGATTGAGCGATCCAGTTTAATATAGTTAGGCCTGAGCGCTGCAATGGCCTCCAGGCTGGAATAGCCGGCACCGGCATCATCTACGGCAATGCTGTAGCCTTGTTCGCGGTAGTGATTGAGTGATTTGGAAAAACTTTCAAAATCATTAATAGCTGTCCGTTCCGTGATTTCAAAAGTTACTTGTGACGGATTGATACCATTTTCAATTAAAAATGCTTTGGTTAAGCCGCCGCGAAAGTTGGGATCTTTGATAACCTCGGCGTTCATATTAAGAAATAGTCGCTGCTTTTTTCCTAAAGCCGTCATATGATTTAATGCGGCCTCGCGGCAGACCTGCTCTAGCGGTAACAACCTGTTGGTTTCTATAGCAATGCTAAATAACTTTGCAGGAAAGTGCAGCGGACTGTTTGCCGGCCCTCGGCTTAAGGCTTCATAGCCCATAATTATTCCTGTTTTCAAATTAACAATAGGTTGAAATACCGGAGTGATTTTTTTATCTTTAATAATTATCTCAAGCTCTTTTTGCAGGTCGATTGTTAAGAAAGGATGTCTTGCAGGCAGGAAATTATAGGATAATGACAAAGTATCAAAAGCCAATGATTGGATATTGAAAGGAAAATTATTATAGAAATTTTTAAACATCGTAAGCGACAAAGAGATTACCTCCCCCGAGTGTGGAGTCCATATCATTATTATAGCTCAGAGCGGGATAAGGCTTTGTAATTATTCTGTTAATTTTTTGGCAATGTATGGACCGGGCGTCTCATTGCCATAATAACATAGAAGAATATGTTGAGTGAGGTGCATGTAGGATGAATAGAAAGAGTTTTAGTTTTGTGGCTATACTTGTATTTTTATGTTTGTTGCTCATTGGCTGCAGTATGCAGCCCCAGAAAAAACCTGATACGCAGCCGTCTCCAACGCCTCCCCAACAGGCGGCTGAGCAGAATGAGCCGGCAATTACCGTATTTATGCATGAAACCGGCGAAAAGAAAACCATGAAGATGGAGGATTATATAGCCGGGGTGGTTGCGGGAGAAATGAAAAACGATTGGCCGGTAGAGGCATTGGCAGCTCAGGCGATTATTGCCCGTACCTTTACGCTGGAGGCTATAGAAACCAAGGGGGGCGTCCCTGAGCGCGGCACGCAGGCATCTACTGATATCAAGGAATTTCAGGCCTATGATGCCAAAGCCGTGAATGATAATGTGCGCAAGGCCGTTGAAATGACACGCGGCATGATTATGACCTATCAAGGCAAGCCAACCAAAAGCTGGTTTCACGCATCGGCGGGCGGGATTACTGCTACGGCCAAAGAAGGCCTGAACTACCGGGATGCCGAGCCGCCCTATATTCTATCAGTGCAATCGCCGGATGAACTCGCCCCTGATGACGTTAAAAATTGGACCATTGTTTTCCCGAAAGAAGATATTATCAACGCACTGGCCAAACTGGGGAAAAAAGTATCTGACATCAGCAGTGTCGAAATTTCGCAAAAGGGTCCGTCAGGAAGGGCTACGATATTGATGATTAATAAGCAAGTAGAAGTATCGGGACCTGATTTTAGAGTGGCGCTGGATAGCACCAAACTAAAATCGATGCTGCTGGATAAAATAATTGTCGGCGAAGAGGGAGTTACCTTTGCCGGCAAAGGGTATGGCCATGGTGTCGGCATGTCCCAGTGGGGGGCTAACCGGATGGCCAAAGACGGAAAAAAACCGGAAGAGATTGTTAGCCATTACTTCAAGGATATAACCATAGAAAAGCGCTGGAATTAGGGCTTACATGGCGGCGTCCGTTCGATCCGGTAAATGCTGAGGAGGCTGTCTGGCGGTGGGGCTATCCAATACGAAAAAAACGTGCTCTTTTAGAAAACTGTCGGATATTCTGCCGGGCAATTCTCTGGATACATTGAAGGTACGTGTTGCCGCCCTAAAGCAATTGGTAAAAGACAGCACCGAACTCGGCGAAGACATGTCCGGTATTGTTGCCGAGCTTAGGGCGGTACCGGCTGCCGGTGAAGAGCAATTTCTGTTTACCCCGCAACTGGGGCTGAATGTTCAACTGCTAAAAACAATATTTCGCGATTGCGATGATGTAAAATTTCGTTTCTTTAAAACCGCAGGCCGGCAGGCGCTGCTGGTAACTTTAGATGGAATGACAGATACTCCTACACTGGAAGATAATATTTTGCAGCCGCTTATGCAAGCCCCTGCAGGCAATTTCGACTTAAGGCGCTTCGTTGAAGAACGGTTAACTGTGACTAACGTAACTATTGAGGATCAGGGAAGCGCTGCCATTGAAGCCTTGATGAGCGGCAACGCCCTGGTCATGATTGATGGGATTGCCGATATTCTGTCAGTCAGTGCGACCAAGCATGTAAAACGAAGTGTTAGCACACCGGTGACGGAAGAAAATATCCGGGGGCCGCAGGACGCCTTTAATGAAACTCTGGCAGATAATATTGTTCTGATTCGCCGCCGGGCAAAAGACACAAATATAAAAGTCCGTGTCATTACAGTCGGTACACGCAGCAAAACCTCAGTGGCGGTTATTTATTCGGCTGCTTTGGTCAAACCCGGACTTGTGGAGGAAGTCGAGCGGCGCATCAAAGACTTGAAAGTAGATCAAGTGTTGGTATCCAAAGTGGTGGAAGATGCCATGGTAGATCATCCTTGGACACCTTTCCCCCAGCTTGACGTGACGGAACGGCCGGAGAAAGTGGTAGCAGCTGTTTATGAAGGCCGGGTAGGCGTGCTTGTGGATAATACGCCTTTTAGTATCATTGTACCATGTACTTACGCCAGTATGATGAACGCCGTGGAAGATTACACCATGCCGGCATCGGTAGCCTGCCTTGTCCGTGTGAGCCGTCATGTGGCAGCGTTTATCGCCATTTATACACCGGCGCTTTATATTGCGATTGTCTCCTTTCATCCGGGCATGCTGCCGACCGGTTTAGCGATTTCGCTGGCGGAACTCAGGGCACGTACGCCCTTCCCATCCTTTTTGGAAGCTATCATTATGGAAATCATGCTGGAACTATTCCAGGAGTCTGTCGCCAGGTTGCCTAAAAAGCTTTCCAGCGCGGCCAGTATGGTTGGGGCTTTTGTTATCGGGACAACGGTCGTACAAGCCGGTTTGGTCAATCCGTTCTTGGTGGTGGTTACGGCGATTACGGCAATTGCCTCCTATGTAATGCCTCACTATTCCTTAGGTTTGGCACTGCGATCATTACGGATACCGATTTTATTCCTGGCCTCAACATTGGGCCTGTATGGCGTTATGCTGGGTGTCATTATTATTACGGTTCATTTGTGCTCCTTAAAAAATTTCGGCGAATCTTATTTAGGCGGTATATTGGATGTGAATCTTTTGACTGATTGGAAAGACGGGTTTGTCCGGCTGCCGCATAAGTTTATGAAGAGCAGGCCGGTTGAATTTGGGGCGCAAGACAAAAAACGGCGTGGTGACGGCACAGATTATGGTCAATCTTGAAGTTAAAAACAAAATGTCGGTTGCCCAGTTTGCTATTTTAGTGACTGCGGCCATGTTTGGCGGCCAGATTATCGGGCTGCCCAGTAAACTTGTCCCTCAGGCCGAACAATTTGCCTGGGTAAGTATTATCCTCGGCGGTGGCCTGTTCTTCGCGGCAGCCTGGCTGATGCTGAAACTGGGAGAACTCTATCCTGATTGCGACTATACTGAATATCTACCCAGACTTTTGGGAAAATGGCCGGGATTGGCCGTCATTGGTGGATTTATTGGCTTGTTTCTTATTGTTTCCTGGGCTAATCTCAGCCAGTTCAGTCAGGCGTTGACATTTTTCATGTTTGACCGGACACCCAGTGATGTTGTTATTATGGGAATGCTGGGCGTGGTTGTTTATTGTGCATTACAGGATTTGGGTACTATTATCCGGGTTGTTGAGTTTAACTTCTTTGTTGCTACCCTCATGATGGGGACGATTTGGTTGCTGGGCATCTTTAATTTCCAGCCCGAAAATATGCTGCCCTTTTGGACCGATAAGCCGCTAGGCATGGTAAAGGGGGCCATTGACATATGGGGCGTCTATGGCGGCTACGAAATAATTCTGCTGTTTTTTCCGCTTATTAATAAGGAAAAAGGCAGCCTTACCCTGGCGCTGGCCGCTGCTATAGCTTTTGTTGTGGTGACAAGTGTCATAATTGTCGTTTTTACCGTTGGTGTTTTGACAGTAGAAGGGGTAAAAAGTGAATCTTATCCGACATTGGTTGTGGTCAGAAGTGTTGAACTGCCGGGCACATTTATCGAGCGGCTGGAAAATTACCTGCTTGTCGCCTGGATCCCTTCGATTTTTAAGACTCTGGCAATTTTTGTTTATATTTGCAGTCAGACACTGGCTAAGCTATGGGGCTTTGCTGACCATCGGCCCTGGGTGCTGGCGCTGACCCCCGTCATCTTTACCGGAGCGACCCTGCTGAATGGACCGGAATTAATGAAACTGACTGATCAGGTGCTCACCTGGCTGGGACTTGCCTTATCAGTAGGCATTATGCCCGTGGTTTATCTACTGGCCAAACGGCGCAGGCGGAGTAGTGTCAGGTGAAGGGGAAGCGGCGGTTGACCGGTCTTGTGTTTGTTGTGCTGATTTCCATACTTATTAGTGGCTGTTGGGACCGGCGTGAACTTCAGGACAGAAACTTTGTCTTGGCGGTAGCCATTGATGTGGCCGACGCCGGTAAAAAGCCCGGCCAAAGTCAGGCCGGGCTGCAGACCAAAACCTTCGTCCAACCGCATGGCGACAAACAGTACCGGCTCAGTCTCCAGATTCTGCGGTTGGGGCAAGCGGGCGGGGGCGAGGATAGTCAGCAAGCAGGCGGCAAGACGGGGCCTAGAACCTATGTGATGTCAAATACCGGCCAGTCGTTGTTTGAAATGGTGCGCGATATGCTGGGACAAAGCAGCAAATCGCTTTATTTTGAACACATTCAGGCTATTGTAATTAGTGAAGCGGCCGTACGGCAGGCAGGGTTAAAACCTATCCTTGACTGGTTTTTGCGCGATGCGGAAATGCGCTGGCGGATAAAGGTATTTGTCACACCCGGCGAGGCCAGGCCAATCATTGAATATGCGCCGCCAAGCAAAGAAGCGGGCGGCATCTATCTGGCTAATATTCTTCGCAACCATCTGAAAAATGTCCATGTTGCTGGGGCGCGAACCGATCTTGGTAATATCAGTGTTATGCTGGAAAATAAACAGGATATGGGTATTCCGTGCCTGGAAATGACCGACAATATCGTAAAAGCCAGAGGTGTTGCTTTATTTAAAAAAGACAAGTTTGTCGGTTATGCTGATGAGCAGGCGGTAGCCGGGATAAAATATATCCGGGGAACAGAAAAGTCTGCCGTTATAACCGTGCCAGGTGACAACCCCGGCGAGGTGGTAACCTATGAATTGTTTTCTCATGACACCCAGCTGGAACCCCATGTAGATGGTGAGCACATTTATTTTACGCTTGATATTACTATGCGGGGAAATCTGGGAGAGTATCAGGCCCGGAATCAGGTGAAGGGGGCAGGGGATCCCGCTTTTATTCAGCGAATTGAGGTCAAAACAGCCGAGGAAGTTAAACGAATTGTGCTGTACGGGAAAGATACCTGTCAATCAATGGGAGTGGATATTCTTACTTTTTCGTCAAAGCTTAAGACCGATTATCCTAAAACCTGGGCGAAAATCAAAGACCATTGGGGTGAAATCTTTCCGAATGTCCCGTTAGTGGTATCGGTCAATGTGGTTATTAACCAATTAGGTGAGCACAAATGAAACAGCACCTTATGCAGGCGGTTAAAAGGCGTTATAAGGACTGGCTATCTTGATGAAAACGAAACAGTCGGGGCGAATTTATCTTAGGGGTAGAGGAAGTCTGCAGTTGATTGAAAGCAAATAACTATTTAAAAATAACGGTAAATAGCCACAGGGTCAGTGCGGCGGCGGCATAGAAGGCCGCCGTTTTGCGTGCGAAATTCGCTTCACGGTAGCGGACGTTTTGTTGATATAAAACCAGGCTAAGCCCCCAGGCAACCACCGCTGTCACAAAAAAAACAATGAGCAGCCACAGGGTAGTCTTGTGAACGATTTGGTAGGCAAGTTTTTGCCAATAATAGGCTAGAATATCCAATGCTAAAGCCTCCCGTAAATTCGGTTTTTCGTTTACTCCGGACTTTTTTCTAACAGTGACAGGATCATCTCGTTGTACTATTATCTGCTTTCCTGGCATATACATAACTTGAAATAGCATTAACTGGGAGGGGAAATTTTATGCCGATAGATAATAAAACTCCTAAATGGCGGCATCAGTTGACGCTTGTTGAACGGGAAGAACTTAATGTCGACGGCGTTGTCAGCCTGGGAAGCTATGACGAAAAGGAAATTGTCATGGAGACCGAACAAGGCATATTAACGATCAGAGGCGAAGGCCTTAATATTAAACAACTGAATCTAGAGGAAGGAAATATTATTATCGAAGGTACGGTAAAAGGGCTAAACTATGAAGAAGAACTGCGCCAGAAAAAAGGTCTGCTGGATCGGTTTTTGAAGTAGCGTGCGCAGCCGGGCGTTGTCACTATGGCTGTTCCTGCTGTTGTTATTGGTCGTACAAGGGATGGTTTACAGCCTGGCAATCAGCCTTGCTGAGTATAGTCGGCGTGCCGTATATGATCATTTCACGGCAAAAACAGCTTCTTTGCGGGAAGTGAAGGGGTTACCCTATGCTGACCTTATGAATAGGGCCGGCAAAACCTACGGAGTAAGTCCTGAACTTGTTGCTGCGATTATAAAGGCCGAAAGCGCCTTTGATCCCCGGGCTCTTTCCAAGGCCGGTGCTTATGGTATCATGCAGGTTATGCCTGACACCTGGCGGCTTGTCAATCGTCAAGCGCTGGTGTGTACCGGCCGCCACGACGGGGAGTGCGGCAGTGACTGTTTTTATAATCCCGAGTTAAATATCGCAGTTGGTACTTGCTATCTTGGTGAACTTATGAAGCGGTACAAAAATCATGCCGAGTTAGCGGTGGCGGCCTATAATGCCGGACCGGGAGCTGTTGATAAATATGGAGGAATTCCGCCTTATGCCGAAACCAAAGAATATGTAGGCAGAGTGATAAATTATTGGTATCGGATAAGCGGACAATTACCACCAGGCTTGTTGTCAAATGAGATTTGGCTGAAGATAACTGTGGTTTTGAGTTGGAGCATGATGACCACTGCTGCTGCGGTCATCGTGGCAGGTAGGTGCTTATTTAAACGCTTCCATTCTTTCTATTGGCGGTAAGCTGCTGTTTTGCGCTCAGGACAGATACAATATAAGGCAAGTGAGCAGGCTGGAAGGAGGGGAGCAGGTGGATTTTGGGACTCAGGTTAAAACATTTTTCATTATTGCAGCCACAGGGGTTTTCCTGGGGATGCTGTTTGATCTATATAGAGTGCTGCAGCGGTATTTTCGGCCGCCCTGGCTAGTGACATCAGTAGCTGATCTTATTTATTGCCTGCTGGCAGCGGCAATTGCATTTGCCGCCCTGCTTATCAGCAATTGGGGTGAACTTAGATTTTATGTGGTAATCGCCTTATTTTCCGGTATATTTTTTTATTTCAGGCTGGTTAGCCGGCCGGTGCTGAAAATGATCGTCGTTTTGCTAAAAACGACAGTCAGGGTTTGGCGGATGATTAAAAAAGTATTTGGGTTTGCGATTGTTAAGCCGGTCATTTGCCTTATCAAAACAGTCTCATGGCCGGCCAGATACCTGACTATAAAATCCAAAAAATGGTATAAAAAATGGCAATCGCCGCCGCTGCCGCCCAATGAGACGCCACCGCAGAAATAAATGTTGAGGAATTTTTTATATAATTTCCCAGCATAAAGAGGAATTGACGTATAAAGAGCGAATAAAATAATAATCAATGTATTGTGGTGATGCTTATGAGCGAAAGGCAGAAGACAATCAGAAAGTTTAGCTGGTTTCGACTGTGTCTTTTAGTTATGGCAGGATATTTTTGCTATGCTATTATTGGACAACAGACTGAGTTGGCCAGAATTCACCAGGAAACGGAAATGGTGAATTCCCGGATGGCTGAGGCGGTTGAATTGAATAAAAGTCTGGTCGCTGAAAAAGAAAAGCTAAATACAGCTACTTATATCGAAAAGGTGGCCCGCGAGCAGCTTGGGTTAGTGAAACCGGGAGAAGTGCCTTATATTCCGTCACGGTAAGTAAGTCATTTCTTGACACATTTTCACTGGCAAGGGTATAATATGGATTGCGGGTTCCTAAAAATAAAAAGTACGAAAGATTTTAAGGAGGAAATTTGATTAGTATGTCCATTGAAGTTGGCAGTGTTGTAGAAGGAGTTGTGACCGGCATTACTAACTTTGGCGCTTTTGTCGAGTTGCCGGGTGGAAAGGTAGGTTTAATTCACATCTCCGAAGTTGCTGACGTATACGTCCGCGATGTTAAGGATTTTTTAAAGGAACAGGACAAAGTGAAAGTTAAAGTCTTATCTGTAGATGATCGCGGCAAAATTGGCCTTTCCATTAAGCAGCTGCAACCTCCGGCACCAAGAAAACAGCATGCCAACGATTTCCGCCGTTCTAATAAAGTCAACAGCCTGACATTTGAGGATAAGTTGAGTAAATTTCTAAAAGACAGTGATGAACGGTTGTCTGATCTGAAACGAAATACTGAGTCTAAGCGTGGTAGTGGGGGCCGTGGCGGCGTAGCGCGCCGGGCCGAGTAAATAGTTTTCTCTCGACAAAAAAACGGAATAATTTAATGTGAAGTAGATTAAGAACCGCCTGGTGAGGAATAGCCAGGTGGTTTTTTGCCGCTTGCATTGAATTTATGTCGGATTTTTTTGTGTGTAAGGGTACTTAAACAGACAGATATTTTATTGGAAACTTCTGTAAAATTTAAGCACAGGTGTAAGACACATTTTTACAGGGGTGAAGAACCATGCCGAAAGTATCTGTTATTACACTGCCTGAGGAAGTCCTGCAGGCACCACCTGCCAAACCGCCAGTGGCTACCGTGGAGGAAGACAAGCCCGGGTTTCCGTGGCAAGTGTTTTTTGACTGGGTGGGTGTCGGCGGCAAGTCATTGTTTCATCAACAAAACTTACCGCTCAATGTCCTGGCGTTTTTCATGGGCCGGGTTTCTCTGCTGGGAGAGATGGCCCCATTTGGTTTAGCACTCTTTGCCGCAGTTGCCAGTCTGGCCAGAGAGCGAACGGCCGTTGTCGGTATATGGGCACTGGCCGGCGTGCTTAGTGCCGGCTTTTATCAGGAGGGAGTTATCTATCTATTATCGATGCTTTTGTATTGGCGGTTTTCGGACAGGCTGACACGGTATGAGACAAAGACGCAGACCATTCCGCTATTTTTATTTGCCTGTATATTGGTAAGCGGCACCGCGTTATTGCCCTGGCGGGACTCAACACTATACAGTATGATGCTGGTGGCGATTGAAGCAACCTTATGTATGACACTAATCTTTATTTTTCGTTATGGCGCGCCATTGTTCCTTGTCCGAGACAAGGATGAACAGACCGGGGCCGAAAATTTATTGTGTGGCACTATTATGCTGGCCACGGCGGTTGCCGGCTTTGGAAATTTGACATTGTTTGATTATAGCTTGCGCAATATTGCCGGCTCGCTGGTTGCTATGACACTGGCTTTTAGCGGTGGTTCAGGAGTTGGCACAACAGTAGGGGTTATTATTGGGCTGGTAATCGGGTTAAATGATGGCGATGCCGCAGCGGCCATTGCTATGTATGCATTGGCTGGCATGATCGGCGGTTTATTTCGTGAGATGGGAAAACCTGCCGTATTGTTGGGGTTCATTCTTGGCAGTGCCATCGCCGTGCTGTATTTGGGACAACCAAGTCAGTTATTGCTGGCTTTGGTCGAGGCGTCAGTTGCCGGGGCAGCTTTTATGCTGGTGCCTGTTGGTAAAATCGGCCGGTGGCGCGAAATGAGTTTGGAAGCAGATAGTTCTGTGGCTGCGCAGCGGGCAATTCATGCTGCTGTTGATAAACTGGAAAATATGTCTGAAATTTTTGGCGATTTAGCCGGTACTTTCGGTACTGGCAGCACAGAAGAAAGTACAGCGTATGATACGAAGATCAAGGAGGCCCAACTGGCAGAGATGCTTTCACGTGTGGGTGAAAAAGTCTGTGGTCCTTGCACACAGCGGGATGGATGCTGGGATCGTAACTTTTATCAAACTTATCAGGCGATGCTTGACATGTTGGCGATGGCCGAAGGTGGAAATCTGAAAGACGCTACAATGCCCGCTATGATGAAAGACTCGTGTATTCATCGGCAGGCGCTTTTCGACCAGATTAAGCAGGTGGCGGACAGTAATAGAACGAACCGCTATTGGCATAAGAAATTGGGCGAATGCCGGCAAGTAGCTTTGGAACAAATGCAAGCTACGGGAACAATTATCGGCAATTTGGCCCAGGAGTTAAGAAAAGGTCCACAGACTGATGCCGAGGTCGCTGAAATGCTGACAGAACGGGCGGCTGCATTAGGTTGCCCGCTGGCGGGAATTCGGGTAACCAGCGAGCGGAGTAAGGTTATGGTGGAAGCGCAAAAAACTGTCTGCAACGGGACGCGGGAATGTGTTAATACAATTTTGCCGATAACGGCCAACTTATTGCAGGAAAAAATGACGTTGCATGCCACTTGTGGCAATAAAATCAGACACAAAAATTGTAGGCTGACCATGGAATTGGATGAACGGTATCAGATCGAAACAGGTATGGCTACCGCCGCTAAAAATACGGGCGATGCATGTGGTGATACGTGTGTGGTTCAGCCGCTTGCCCGGGGGCGAACCGCCCTTATTTTAAGTGACGGCATGGGCAGTGGTAAAAATGCGGCCAACAGCAGCCGTCAGGCAGTTAAATTTTTACAAAAGCTGTTGACTGCGGGGTTTGAGGTGGATACCGCTATTAAGACCGTTAATTCTATGTTGCTGATAAAAATACCGGGCGATACATTTGCTACTATCGATATGGCGGTCGTTGACACCTTTACCGGTGAAACCGAGTTTTTAAAAATTGGGTCAGCGCCAAGCTATATCAAACGGGTGCGGGAAGTAACAATCATCAACCCGGCTTCGCCGCCGATAGGGATACTTGAGCACATTGAAATTGAGCCTGTCAGGCGTGTGCTGGCACCAGGTGATATCGTAGTAATGGTAAGCGATGGCGTCACCGATGTTGTGCATGGAGCGGATAGGGAAAACTGGATTGCTAATCTTCTTCGCCGCATAGGCAGTGACCGGCCGCAGGATATTGCCGACAGACTGTTGCGGCAGGCAATTGAATTGTCTGGCGGTGTAACCAAAGATGATATGGCCGTGCTGGTCGCCAGGGTGACTGAACGACCTGACCTTGTTCAATAATGACGCAAAAAAACTCCCGGCTAATAATCCGGGAGTTTTTTTGGAGGCACATGGAATTTTATGAAATATGAGTAGCCGTGTTTTTTAACTGAAGTTTACACATTGTTTTCGGGTTTCTCTAGTCCTGCTTGCGGTATGCGTTTATAAGGCAGCTTTACTAAAAGTTCCTCGGTAAGTTCTTTTAAAATTACAGACATGGCGGTATCAACGCTTTCCGGTTCTGTTTCCCATTTTTTTACTTTCAGTACGTCATATTTTTTAGTTAAAGCGGAATAGGCGTAGCAGGTGAGCGCTACATCAGACTCAACATAAGTGTCGTCAAGACGGAATGAGGAAAATCTAGTTTGTTTGGCCCTTGACAATTCAACAACGACTACAATGTCGGCCGATAATTTGTTGGCGATGGCAGTCAGACTTTTTTCGTTGGTCAAATGCAAGGATTTGTTTTCTGCCAAGTAGGCTTTGGCGGCATTTTGTACTGCGTCTTGTGGCATCAAAGAATAGTAGGGATATTTAAATGGTTTTTTTATTGTGCTCTGGATGATTTGCATACTAGCAGGATCATTAAAGCCAGCCGTGTTAACCGGCGGTAAAACAGCTACGTTAAAAGGTTCAATGGCAAAAACAGGCAGTGCGGCGGAAAAACACAAAAGCGCAAAGAGCAAGACAATCTTTTTGCATAAAGTCAAGGAAATTCACCTCATTGTTTGCAGTTCTTACAATCATTATACATTTTTTTATTTGATATTACAGGAATAAGTTTCCAATTTAGCCTAAGTTTATGCGACAGGACCAGAACTCCCCCGCAGGGTGCATACGTATAATTAAAAAATGTTGCGCCATAATAGGAATTGCGGGCACCCTTTCAATATGGGCAGTATTTTTGTTTAGGATACTAACAGTTTGTTGTAAGTAAAGGAGTTGGGCAACTTGAAAATAGCGTTGCATAAACCTACAGGTATGTTATGGGCGACTTTAGAAGTGACAGCAAAGATGTGGGCGTTGTGAGAGTGCGTGTGGGAATACCGCAGGGGTTACTGCATTTTCAGTATGGCGCGGTCATGGAGCGTTTTTTGGCTGAACTGGGGGCAGAGGTAGTGCTGTCGGGTGAGACATCACGCCATACCCTTGACTGTGGCAGTGTCCTTGACGAGGTATGCTTGCCGGCGAAGGTTTTTTTCGGGCATGCCTGCCATTTGCGCAACCAGGTCGATTATTTATTTTTGCCGCGGGTTGTCAGCATCAGACCGGGACAATATACTTGTCCGAAAATTATTGGCATGCCGGATTTGCTAAGAAATAATGTGGGGAATTTACCGGCAATCATTGATATTAATATTGATATGCGGCAAAAAAGCAGGCAGATATATCAGGCGGTGATTGCGGTTGGCCGGTTTTTCGGCCGCGGCGTGGCCGCCAGTTTGTATGCTTGGTTTAAGGCTTGGCAATACCGGGCGCAAGTGCGGCGTGGGCCGTTGGCATGGGCATATGACGGCCGTCCGCAACTGGCGCTTATTGGTCATCCGTATATTGTTTATGACCGTCAAATTAGTTTTGATACGCTGGGAAAACTAAATAAATTGGGAATGCAGGTGATTACACCCGAAATGGTCGATGCCGGCGAGATTAATCGGGCTGCGGCCAGGCTTGAAAAACAGCTGTATTGGTCTAACAGCCATACGATAGCCGGAGCGGCGATGGCGCTAATGACTGGCGACCGCCCGCTGAGCGGCATTATTTTCATGACCTGTTTTGCCTGCGGGCCGGACGCACTGGTCGGTGAACTCATCAAGCAGCAAGCGGGAAAACGAAATATTCCCTGTATGCAGCTATCACTGGATGAGCATACGGCAGAGGCTGGCTTAGTCACCCGCCTGGAGGCTTTTGCCGACATGCTGAAGCGGAGGCAGGCGCTATGATTGTTACTTTTCCCCATATGGGGACCATGAGTATTGTTTTGCAGGCTTTATTTGAAAATCTGGAATGTCAGGTTTTGGTTCCCCCGCCGATTACGAAACGGACTATGGAACTGGGCACAAGGTTTTCACCGGAGACAGTATGCCTGCCATTCAAACTGACACTAGGCAATTTTATTGAAGCACTGGAGCAAGGTGCCGATACTCTGGTAACTTGCGGCGGGGTTGGCCCCTGCCGCCTGGGTTATTATGGAACCATTCAGCAAGAATTACTTGAACAATTAGGTTATCAGTTCAGGATGATCATGGTAGAGCCTGATCTAGTGAAAATCTATAGACAGCTAAACTATTTTGCGCCACATAAAAACTGGTATGAAGTATATAAGGCCTTTCGGTTGGCCGGCTGCAAAATGAATCTTTTGGATGAGCTTGGGCGAGAGATGAACCGTCTTAGGGCTTATGAGGCTAAAGCCGGTTCTTTGGATTCGCTGTGGGATGAGGCCAGGCGGGAGATCATTCTAGCCAACAACTGTCAGACAGTTAACAATTTGCGGGAACGATTGTTGCAAAGGGTTAAGGCGGTTAGGCTGGTGCAGAGAAGCACCGTGCTGCGCATTGCCATTGTTGGAGAAATCTATGTCATGCTGGAGCCCTTCGTTAATCAGAACCTGGAACGCCGTCTCGGCAGCATGGGAGCTGAGGTGTTCAGGACGATGTCTTTAACCGATTATGTCAAAGGCCAATTGCTTCGGCGGCAAAGTTATCTGGATTTATATAAAAAGCTGTCAGTTATGGCTAATCCCTATCTTGGGCATCCTGTCGGCGGTCATGCCCTTAAGAGCATTGCCTATACCGTTTTTCAAAAACAGCAAGGGTATGACGGCATTATCCAGGTATATCCTTTTACGTGCATGCCTGAGGTTATTGCTAAGAATATTTTGCCTAAAGTCAGCCAGGACGTTGATATGCCGGTACTTACACTTGCTTATGACGAGCAGACAGGTGAGGCGGGGATGATGACTAGGCTGGAAGCATTTATTGATTTATTGAAATATCGCAAGGCTAAGCTGGACAAAGTCAGCCACGTTGGCAACGCTATTGGGCAACAACAGTAAGCTGCAGGGCGGGAACGCCCTGTTCCTTTTTTTCTGCTTGCCAGCAGCAAGGCATAATTAGTAATTCAGGCAGGAACTTTTGCTCTGAGACGCGAATGGAAAACTAAAACGCCTAGCAAACGGGGGGCAGTATGCGAATCCTGTTAGAACAAATAATGGATATTGCCGTTTTGGCTGGTGAGATTATGCTTACGAACGGGGCGGAAACCAGCCGGGTAGAAGAAACAATGTTTCATATTGCCAGGGCTCTCGGCGCAGTTAAGGCCGAAAGTTTTGTAATTCCGACGGGTGTGTTTCTGACAGTGACTGATTGTGAAGGACGGACAAGTACGGTGATGCGGCGGATACATGACCGTACTATAAATCTTGACCGTATTGCCAAGGTAAATGAGTTGTCACGGCGTTTAACCGACCGCCGTATGGATTATGACGCGGCTTATGCTCACCTGGAACGAATTGCCCGGGAGCGCACCGGCTTTTCCCTGGTGCCGTCGATGCTGGCGTCCGGTGTAGTAGGCGGCACGGCCGCATTGCTTTTAAACGCCGGCCTGCCGGAAAGTGCGGCAGCTTTTGGTACGGCACTGGTTGTCCGGTATATTGCCCATGTCGTTTCCCGACTGCATGGGGTTCGCTTTACTTTTGAATTTTTCGGGGGTGTGACGGCTGCCTTGGTAGGGACGCAAATACAGCACTTTTGGCCGCAAGTAAGTTCGGATATTGTTGTTGTGGGGGGTGTCATGCCACTTGTGCCGGGTGTTGCCATAACCAACGCCATCCGGGATGTTATCGCCGGAGACCTTCTGAGCGGATTGTCACGCGGTTTGGAGGCGGCCCTTACATCGGTGGCTATTTCAATGGGAGTCATGATCATTTTGGCTGTCAGTAGGTGTTAAACGGGGTGAAACTATGCTGCTGATCAAACTTGCTGCTGTATTTATCATGAGCAATGCCATTGGCATCCTCTACCGCATTCCCCGGAATTTAATTGTGTATGCCAGTATCACCGGAATGACAGGCTGGTTTGTTACCTATTTGGTTATCAGCAGCGGCATCAGTACGATCATGGCTAATTTTTTGGGTAGCATGGTGGTAGGGGTATTGTCCGAAGTGCTGGCCAGAGTGTTAAGAAAACCTGCCACAATTTTCATTATACCCGGCTTTATACCCTTAGTGCCGGGAAGGGAAGCATATACGGCCATGCTGTTTATGGTTAAGGGGCAATATACCAATGGCGTGGCGATGGGGATGTTGACACTGCTGACTGGCGGGGCGATCGCCTTCGGTATTTTTGTAAGTTCTACATTGTTTAGAATATTGCGCGCTGCCAAAGATGAGCAAGCAGAAAGTGAAGGCCAAAGATAGCCATGTTTGACAAGATAAAAGAATGGATTAACAATTATACTATGGTAGGGCCGGATAGCCGGATTTTGGCCGCCTGTTCAGGTGGGCCGGATTCCCTGGCGCTGGTTCATATTTTACATCGACTAAAAGTGGAAATTGGCTTTGGTTTGGCTGTGGCCCACGTAAATCACATGTTTCGTCCGGAGGCGGCCAAAGAAGCCGAGTTTGTTGCCGCTTTTTCGCACCAGTTGGGCCTCAAGTGTTTGGTTACGGCTATTGATGTGCCGGCATATAGCAAGACCAGCAAAACCTCCCCGGAGGAGGCAGGCAGGTTTCTCCGGTACCGGTATTTGCGCCAGGTGGCCGCGGAATGGGGCGGTGCGCAAATTGCAACCGGCCATCACAAAGACGACCAGGTTGAGACAGTGCTTTTGAATTTCTTGCGGGGGGCGGGCAGCGCAGGCTTAAGGGGAATGCAGCCGGTTAATGGCGACATTATCCGCCCGCTGCTGGCTGTCAGCCGCTTCGAAATTGAGGCCTATTGCCGGGAACAGGGGCTGCAGCCATGTTATGACAGTTCAAATTTTACGCCGGATTACCGGCGGAACCGGATTCGTTTGGAGCTTTTGCCTGCTTTGGAAAAAAACTATAACCCGTCCGTCCGGGAGGCAATTTGGCGGTTGGCTTCGCTGGCAGGGGACGAATATAGATATATTTCCCGCGAAGCCGCGAAACGATGGGACGCTGTGGTAGTGGAAGGCGAAACGCTGACCATAGACAGTCAGGCGCTGACTACTCTGCCGAAGGCGCTGCAGCGGGAGTTAATTCGGCAAGTAATTGAGAAAAAAAAGGGAAGCCTGACAGGAATAAGCTTTGATCATGTGGAAAAATTACTTACTATGGGACTAGCTGGTAAAGTGGGTTCGCGCCTTACTTTGCCAGGAAGATTACTGGCCAGAAAAACATATACGGGAGTTGAACTTCTGAACCAGGCGCTTGCCCGGGAGATGCCAACTATTGGCGGTAAACCGGCACCCGCCGCTATAGTTGTGCCCGGCACAACAAATTACGGCAGTACCCGCATAGTGGCCGAAATCATTGCCGGACCACCGTTAAAGCAGGGAAAACAAACGGCAGTATTTGATTTTGAACAATTGGTGTTGCCGCTGACAGTAAGAACAAGACTTCCCGGTGACCGCTTTCGGCCTTTAGGCCTAAGCGGCAGCAAAAAGCTGAAAGAGTTTTTTATTGACAGTAAAGTGCCTGAGGCACAGCGGGATTTTGTTCCAATTGTCGCCGATCAGCAGGGAATACTTTGGGTTGCCGGTTATCGCCAGAGTGAACATGGACGGATTACAGAATCTACGAAAAAATTTTTGCGGCTTTCGATTACTAAATAGGGGGTATTTTGAATATGAGTAATAATATGATGGCAGATGTGGAGAAAATACTATTTAGTGAGGAGCAACTGACTAGCCGGATTAAAGAACTGGGTGAGGCGATTACTCGTGACTATGCCGGCAAGGAAATATTAATGATCGGTGTTCTGCGTGGTGCGGTAATTTTTATGGCTGATTTGGCCCGGGCGATCAAACTGCCGGTCGCTATCGACTTTATGGCTGTATCCAGTTATGGTTCTTCCACTTCGTCAAGCGGCGTTGTCCGTATTTTGAAAGATCTGGATGAGGATGTGGAGAACAAGCATGTAATTATTGTGGAGGACATTATTGATTCCGGGCTGACATTAAACTATCTTATGGATAATTTATGGTCCCGCAAACCTGCCAGCATAAAGATTTGTACTCTCCTCAATAAGCCTGACCGCCGTAAAGTTGAAGTGCCTATAGCTTATAACGGTTTTACCATTCCTGATTATTTTGTTGTAGGGTATGGTTTGGATTTTGCGGAAAAATACCGTAATTTCCCGTTTATCGGGGTCCTTAAGCCAGAAGCCTATGAAGGATAAATGTTTTTCCTTAATTGTCAATTTTTATTTAGTATGCTATAATTATGCGATATGAATAGTAACATGTATCTAACGTCGTTTTTGTGGTCCAGCGAGAGGAGGGCTACTTGTTGAACAAGTTTTTCCGGAATGTCAGTTTTTACCTGTTGATTATCATCATAGCCATTTCGATAATCGACTATTACTCATCACGGACAACACCTAAGCAGGAAATCAGTTACACTCAGTTCCTGAAACAAGTGGAAGAGCAAAAGGTCGAGCGGGTGACGATTGTTGAAAATACCATCCGCGGCAAACTTAAGGATGGCCAGGAGTTTGCCACTATTACACCTGATGATCCCACGTTAATCGGTCAGCTCAGGGAAAAGGGTGTTGACATTAAAGCGGAACAACCGCCGCAGCCACCGTGGTGGACGACAATTTTTTCGTCAATTTTGCCAATGCTCTTGTTGATTGGCGTATGGTTTTTTATTATGCAGCAAACGCAAGGTGGCGGCAATCGGGTTATGTCTTTTGGCAAATCCCGGGCGAAACTGCATGGTGAGGATAAAACCAAGGTTACATTTAGTGATGTGGCCGGAGCTGATGAAGCCAAGCAGGAATTAGAAGAGGTCGTTGAGTTTTTAAAACATCCTAAAAAATTTAATGACCTGGGAGCGCGTATTCCCAAAGGAGTACTTTTATTTGGGCCGCCCGGCACAGGTAAAACACTGCTGGCCCGTGCGGTAGCCGGTGAAGCTGGTGTACCCTTCTTTAGCATTAGCGGATCTGATTTTGTTGAAATGTTTGTTGGTGTTGGTGCTTCGCGGGTGCGCGATCTATTTGAGCAGGCTAAGAAAAATGCTCCTTGTATCGTGTTTATTGATGAAATTGATGCTGTCGGCCGCCAGCGTGGCGCAGGTCTTGGCGGTGGGCATGACGAACGTGAGCAGACACTCAATCAATTGCTTGTTGAAATGGATGGGTTTGGCGTCAATGAGGGGATTATCATTATTGCCGCTACCAACAGACCCGATATTCTTGACCCGGCGCTGCTGCGTCCCGGTCGCTTTGACCGGCAGATTGTCGTTGACCGGCCGGATGTTAAAGGACGTTTGGAAATACTCAAGGTACATACCAAAGGCAAACCGCTTGCCAAGGAAGTTGATCTTGATGTGCTGGCTCGGCGTACTCCCGGCTTTACCGGTGCAGATTTGAGCAATCTGGTTAATGAATCAGCGCTATTAGCTGCCAGGCGCAATAAGCGGCGTATTGAAATGCCGGAAATGGAAGAAGCCGTTGAGCGGGTAGTCGCCGGACCTGAACGCAAATCCAAAGTCATCAGTGAAAAAGAGAAAAAACTTACTGCTTACCATGAGGCGGGCCATGCGTTGATTGGCATGCTGCTAACCCATACCGACCCTGTACATAAGGTATCCATTATTCCCCGCGGCCGGGCAGGCGGTTATACGCTGATGCTGCCTAAAGAGGATCGTTATTATGCCACCAGAACGGAACTTCTGGAGCAGATAAAAACCTTTCTGGGCGGCCGGGTTGCGGAAGCCGTCGTGCTTGGCGAAATCAGTACAGGGGCGCAAAATGATCTGGAACGGGCTACCGATCTGGTGCGTAAGATGATTACGGAATACGGCATGAGCGAAGTATTGGGGCCAATTACCTTTGGGCGCCGCCAGGAACAGGTTTTCCTGGGACGCGATATTTCCCGTGACCGCAACTACAGCGAAGAAGTGGCTTACTCAATTGACAAGGAAGTACGTCGCCTTATTGAGGATGCTTATGCGAAAACGGAAGAACTCCTCCGAGCCAATATCGATAAACTGCACCTTGTTGCCAACGCGCTCTTAGAACGCGAAACACTCGAAGGCGCAGAATTGGCTCAATTATTAAATCAAGGCAAAATAACCGAAAAAGACAGTGATGATAATCCGCCGCCGTCTGACGATGCTGATATACCGCCGCTTTCTGCCCAGCCGGGACCTGACTCCGGCAGTGGCCCGAAGATTGTCTATAGTTTCGGCTTGGCTGAATCACGTTATTAATGTACCAAACAGCAGGGAATCTTCCCTGCTGTTTTTATTAAGTGCAACCATCAACTAGCGCTTTTGACAAAAACTTGGCGTTAGCCGGGTTTTCTAACAAGCTGTTAAATAGAAAATAAGGAACAGGAGGTAAAAATATGGATTGGATTAAACCAGGGCGGGCTACAGGCCTTGGAAGTTTGCCCTATCAGGATGAATTAACGGCAATCAAGCTTATTGCCAAGGCGATGCCGCATTGGCCTCACTGGCCGCAACTGCCTGCTAAAATGCCCGAACAGGGTTTTGTCGTGCAGTATGTTCAGCCGCTTATCAAGATGGGATTATTGGCTGTCCAATCATTAAAAGAGCCGGTGTTTTGCCGCGGAGAAACGGATTGGGATGCAAAGACCGCCGATTTTTATGAAAAGTATCTTGCCTTTAGTAACGATGAACCTGGTGCCGGGCAGCCTTTTGCGTTGACAGGGGAAGCGTTTGCCGGTATGGAGACCTTTATGGAACATTTTAGCCGGTTTTTTCCCCAGGCAGAAGGTGTGAAAGGACATGTCAGCGGTCCGCTTACCGTAGGCTTGCAGATTAAAGATGAGTGGGGAAAAGCCTGTTTTTATGATGAAGCACTCAGGGACATATTGGTACACTGTTTAACTGTTGAGGCGGTGCTTGAGGCAAAACGGTTAAAAACTCTCGGGTTACCGGTATTAATTTTCATTGATGATCCGGGACTGTTTCTCATTGGTGCATCAACCCATATTACCCTGACCAGACAAGATGCTTCAACTGCTCTGGCGGCTATTATCAAAGCCTTGCAAGGGCTGGGCGTAAAAGTGGGAGTGCATGCCTGTGCGGGGATTGACTGGTCAATTTTATTCGATTTACCTCTGGATCTAATTAGTTTTGATGCTTATCACTATTTTACCGGTATGGCCCTGCAGGCGGACGGGTTGGCAGGCTTTTTGCGCCGGGGCGGTAAAATGGCCTGGGGTCTTATTCCAACCTCCGAGGAAGCCTGGCAGGAAACAGCAGACACTATTTTTGCAAAGTTTCAGGAACAATGTGACGAATTGACTCGCCGAGGAATCGATAGTGCGCTTTTGCGGAAAAATATGCTTTGGACGCCTAGCTGCGGAACCGGTGCATTGCCTGTGGCATTAGCAGAACATATTTATGATTTAGTAGAGAAAGTTGTGGAAAACGGGGTTCCCTGACAGTTAGTTGCTTCCGTAGGCAACGTAAAAGTAAAAGTTGTAACTTCTCCCGGTATACTCTCTACCTGAATGGAGCCGCCCATTGCGGCCACTAATTTTTGCGTAATTGCTAGTCCTAAGCCGGTGCCGCCATCATTGCGGGAACGGGATTTATCGACCCGGTAAAAGCGTTTCCAGATATGATTCAGATGTTCTGGCGGAATGCCACTGCCGACATTGCTTACGCTTATTATTACCTGGTGCTGCCTCGCTTTCGCAGCTAAGGTGATTACTGATCCGGGAGTGGCATGGCGGATGGCGTTTGTCAGTAAATTGTCCAATACTTGGCCCAAACGGTCGGGATCAGCAAGCGGAGGGGGGAGTTCATCGGCAATGTCGGTTGCGATTGTCAGTGATTTTGCTTCTAGAAACGGGAGGAGCTTGTCCGTGTGAGCGATAAAAACTTTAGCTAGCAGTATGGGACGGCGGATGATGGTAAGCTCGCCTGCTCCTAATTTTGATAGGTTGACTAAATCATCAACAAGCCGGCCAATGCGTTTCGATTCACCAACAATGTTTGCCAGATAGCGCGCACGTTGTTCTGTTGTTTTTGTTAAACCATCCAACAGGGCTTCTGCTAAAGCTTGAATAGAGGCTACCGGTGTTTTCAGTTCATGGGAGACGTCAGATAAGAACTCGCGGCCACTTTGTTCTATTTGAGCCAGTTCTGCCGCCATGTTGTTTAACGTGCGCCCGAGTCGGCCAATTTCATTTTCCTGGGTGGCGGTGGTGCGGCTGCGATAGTCGCCACTGGCAAACGCGGCTGCCGCACGGCTTATGTCGGCAAGTGGTCTGGTAAAGCTGCGGGCCATAAAAAATCCAACTAAGGCGGCAGCCAATGCACTAACGGCCAGCGCATACAGCAATAGTTCTTCAAGAGCTATTGCGGTGCGGTTTGCACCCGTTGCCGGCGAAGCAAGAAACAGGGCAATCGGTATTCCCGACTCTTGGGGGGGAAGAGGAAAGGCAACGACGATGTTGGGATCGCGCTCGCGGGGTCTAAACACTTTTTGTATACCTGTTCCGTCCTGCCAGTCAAGCGTATCCCATATGCGTGTCCAATATTCGGCATATTTGCTTTTCCAGTTGGCGGGCGGCTGACCGGCAATGATTTGGCCGTTTTTGTCCATGATCCAGATGTCGCCGCCGGCCATATCGCCCATGGCATCCAACATTCTGTTTGAAGGTTTTCTGCCTTGCTCCAGCACATGATTTACCATGGTGACAGCTGAAGTTCCTTTGGCTAAAAGGTCGCTGCGCTTATTTTCAATAACATGGTTATACACCAGATAGGACATGAGAGCGCCTAACGTGAGCATGCTGATGAGGATCATAATTAAATGGGACAAAAGGAGTTTGCCAAAAATTGATTTGATCATCTGGCAGAGACCTCGAATTTATAACCTATGCCCCAGATAGTATGAATATAGGTATATTCCGGATTATCGATCTTCTGTCGCAGTCGTTTGACGGTGGCATCCACCGTTCGGTCGGCCCCGTCAAAGTCATACCCCCAGACATTGGTCAAAAGTTGATCGCGCGAAAATGCCAGTTTGGCATGCCGGGCCATAAATACCAGCAATTCATATTCCTTGGGGGATAATTGAGCATTTTGCCCGTGAGTATAAACTGCCTGAGCAGCTTGGTCAATACTAAGCTCAGGAAATTCCAAACGCAGGCTGCTGTCAATAAGTACGCCGGAACGGCGCAGGACGGCTTTTACCCGGGCCATTACCTCGCGGGGACTGAACGGTTTGGTAATATAATCATCCGCGCCCAGGGAAAAGCCTAGCAATTTGTCGGACTCCGCGCTTTTGGCGGTTAAAAAAATGACTGGCACTGGGCGTTCAACCGTGGAGCAGATATCCCAGCCTGAGCATTTAGGGAGCATCACATCCAGAATAAGTAAGTCCGGCCGCTGTTCTTCTTCAATGGCCAAAGCTTCCTGGCCATTACTGGCAGTGTAGACCGTAAATCCCTCTTGCTCTAAGTATAATTGCAAAACCTCTGTTATATTCGGCTCATCATCAGCCACTAATATTTTAATCTGTTGCATAAGTCACCTCACTTACTTCCTATAGAAATGCTATCACAAACCGGCTGGTCTTGTATATAGTATTCTATAAAGGCAAGGACGGAATTTGACATTCGTTAACCTATATTTTATTATTAGGATAACAATATAACTTGGAGGGTTATGAAGTGAGGACAGCTATCCTTGAATTGCTTAAGCACAACGAAGGGCACTATATATCCGGAGAAGAACTTTCTCATACCCTTAATGTATCACGGACGGCAGTGTGGAAACACATTCGCGCTTTAAAACAGGACGGTTATGAAATTGAAGCCCACCCGCGTCTTGGCTATGCGCTGCGACAAAACACCGACCGGTTGCTGCCTGATGAGATTAAGGCCCATTTAACCAGCCGGATGCTGGGACAGGAGATTCATTATTTTCCAGAAGTAGACTCAACCAATAATGAAGCGAAAAAGCTGGCGGCAAACGGTTGTCCGGAAGGAACCATTGTTGTGGCTGAATCGCAGGCTACCGGGCGCGGGCGTCTTGCCAGAGGCTGGTTTTCGCCTTTTGGCAAGGGAATTTGGTTTTCTGTTGTGCTGCGCCCGCCATTTGGACCAATGGATGCTGCAAAATGTACACTCATGGCGGCTGTGGGTGTAAATCGTGCCATCAATCGCGTAACCGGTGTCGGCTGTGGTATAAAGTGGCCCAATGATATTTTGTGGAATGGTCGTAAGGTAGTAGGAATTCTTACTGAAATGAGCGCCGAAATGGATGCCATCAATTATGTGGTGATTGGTATGGGAATTAACGCCAATATGAAGGAATTTCCCAGCGAAATCGCGGCGACAGCCACCTCGCTGGCACTCGCTACAGGCCAAACTGTTTCACGGGTTATCTTATTGGCTGAAATTCTGGCGGAGTTGGAAAACGTATATACGCTTGTCCAGCAAGCGGGATTTGAATCTGTTTTTGCCGCTTGGCGGCAAGAGTCTATAACCCTGGGGCGGCAGGTTAGGGTGCAAGGTTTTCAGCGCAATTTTTCGGGTTTGGCCGTAGATATCGATGCGGATGGCGCCCTTTTAATCAAAACAGCGCAAGGTGTGGAACGGGTATTGGCCGGCGATGTCTCGATCCGGTATGATAATCAATAATCGTAGGAGGCAATTATGAATATAAGGGATATGGCACTTACCAGTTTATTTGCCGCATTGCTTGCCGTTAGTGCTCAAATATCTTTTCCGCTGGGGCCTGTGCCGGTTACGCTGCAGATTCTGTTTATTCTGTTGGCAGGTATGGTCTTAGGAAGGCGTTTGGGGCCGGCCAGTGTTGCCATATGGGTACTGCTCGGAGTTTTTGGCTTACCGGTATTTGCCCAGGGAAAGGCGGGAGCCGCTGTGCTAATTGGACCAACCGGAGGATATATTCTCGGCTATTTTATTTGCACGTATATTGTTGGTTATGTTGCGGAAAACTTTAGATTGACATATAAAGCAACTACTATCGCTATGTTTGCTGGGTTGGCGGCGATCTATGGCCTGGGATTAGCCGGTTTTATGTTGTCGTTTCATTATGTACTGCATAAAGCAATAACATTGGATCAGGCTCTTAATCTGGCGGTATTGCCGTTTCTACCACTTGATTTTTTTAAGATGCTGATTGCTGTTTATGGCGGTGTACGTATCCGGCGGGCTTTGGTAAAAGCGGGACTGCTTGCGACTGAGCAACTGCATAGTAATTAAGTCGATATTTACAATTTCCCTGCTTTTAAGGTACAATTATAGCGATTAAATGATTGGCTGATTTCCCAGCCGGGTAGTTTATACAGGGGGATTTTTTTCATGCTATTAGTATTTGATGTTGGTAATACCAACATCGTTTTAGGAATGTTCAAGGGCGAAGAACTTTGCTGTCACTGGCGAATCTCCACCGATAGGCAGAAAACCGGTGATGAGTATGGTATGCTGCTGAATAATCTATTTGCTTACCGTGGACTCAAGATGGAGGATGTAGAAGCGATTGTTATCTCTTCTGTCGTACCGCCGCTGGATGTGCCGTTAATCAGAATGTGTCAACGGTATTTTAACGTCAAACCGCTTGTTGTGGGGCCTGGCATTAAGACCGGTATTTGTATAAAATATGAAAACCCGCGCGAAGTGGGTGCAGACCGGATTGTTAATGCCGTTGCCGCTTATGCCAAATATGGCGGGCCGCTTATTATTGTTGATTTTGGAACGGCAACTACTTTTTGTGCTCTAGCGGAAAATGGGGATTATCTTGGTGGCGCGATTGCTCCGGGTATTTGGATTTCCACCGAGGCTTTGTTTCAACGGGCAGCGAAATTGCCACGTATTGAACTTATTAAACCCAAGACGGTTATTTGCCGCAATACCATCAGTAGTATGCAGTCAGGTATCATTTATGGATTTGTGGGGCAGGTCGATGAAATTGTCCGCCGGATGCGGGCCGAGTTAAGCCAAGCAGCGACTGTTGTTGCCACAGGCGGTCTGGCTAATTTAATTGCCCAGGAATCTCATACGATTGATAAAGTAGATACATTTTTGACCTTAGAAGGTTTAAGGCTTATTCACGAACGAAACCACTAGGAAAATGCTAAATTTCAGACAGGGTTTCAGTTCATCAAGATAAACCTGTATTATCGGAGTATGTAAAGGAGCGGTCAATTAATGACCGCTTTTCTGGTTTTTTTAATGCTATATATTCCGCATTAAAGAATATTGCGGCGCAGGCGGGTGGTGCATTGACAACGCTCCACCACTGGCGTTTGACTTCCGCTTTTGCCAACACACCACCCGCCTGCACAAATCTTTAGCACGTTGTATATATACGGCTATTACGAAGTCGTTTTTTAGGAGGAACATATGCGCATCGGCACTATTACATTGGCAAACCCTGTTATTCTCGCGCCTATGGCGGGAGTTACTGATTTGCCGTTCCGTTTGCTGGCCAAAGACATGGGATGTGGTCTGGTATATTCTGAAATGGTCAGTGATAAAGGGTTAATTTACGACAATATCCATACCAAAAAACTGCTGGCGATTGATGACCGCGAGCGGCCGGTTGCCTTACAGATTTTTGGCTCAGACCCGGAGAGTATGTCGCAGGCAGCCGCAATTGTTGCAGCAGCGGGCGCAGATATTATTGACATTAATATGGGTTGCCCGACGCCGAAAATTGTCAAAAATGGAGAAGGTTCGGCTCTTATGCGAAAACCTGATTTGGCTTATCATATTATCGCTTCCGTAGTAAAAGCCGCCGGCACTGTTCCCGTGACTGTAAAATTCCGCAAGGGCTGGAATGAGCAGTCGGTAAACGCCGTTGAAATTGCTGTCTTGGCAGAAAAGGCCGGTGCCGCAGCCGTCAGCGTACACGGGCGTACCCGGGAACAGTTTTATTCCGGTCAGGCGGACTGGAATATAATTCGTCAGGTAAAACAGGCAGTTAAGATTCCCGTGATTGGCAACGGGGATATTTGCTCGCCGCAAGCTGCCAAGCGCATGTTGACGGAGACCGGCTGTGATGGCATAATGATAGGGCGGGGAGCCCAGGGAAATCCGTGGATATTCCGCCAGGTTGCCCACTACCTCGCTACTGGTGAAATTCTATCACCGCCAATGCTTACGGAACGGATTGATATGTTGCTGAGGCACCTTGACATGCTTGTGGACCACAAGGGCGAATATGTCGGCATTCGCGAAATGCGCAGCCACGCCGCCTGGTATACCAAAGGCCTGCCCAGCTCAGCCGAACTCAGGCTAAAATTTAACCAGGCCGCAAGCAAAGAAGACTTTATTCGCATTATGGAAAACTACCGCATAGATGTAACAGCAAGAACTTAATTTTAGCGCAAAGGCCGGAAACCGATTAGAAATGTCCAGATACGAGGCGCGACGAGGACGTGACCGCAGTCGTACTGGGAAGTACGTCGGAGGGAACGCCCACAGGAGTAACGAAGTAGATGGGCGTTTATAATCGGTTTCCGCAGGGGGATAAAAATGCATATGCTCATCATGCCCGTCGCCAATGGCGTGCTGCCAAGGCCGCAGGGAGGAACAATTACCGGTATGTTTATCATCGAAAACGGTGGACAATTACTACTGGACGTAGGCGTGGGCAGGGAAATCCTGATTTGTCCGTGGATTGCTGAGGAACAGGCCTTATATCCGGTTGGTGTCATTGTGCGCATTATGAATATATGGAATCAAACTGCCGTAGATGATAATGGCGTGGAAATGCCTGTCCTTATGGCCAAATTAGAAGGAAGAGGTCATGCCCGCTGGTATACCATGCGAACGACCGGTAACTATATATATTCGAGTGATGTCGAATATATCAGCCTAAACAAAATACGAAAAGAATATCCGGCTATCTCCGGCGCCGGTTGGACACCGCAGGGTGGGTATACCGAGTTCCGGGACAAAAGCGATATTCCGATTACCATTTACGGCGTGGATTTGGAAACAGGCGAACAAGTAAGCATAAAAGCCAACCTGGGCGGACTGGTTGAACTGGAGCAGGCCCATACGATTGAACACTCGATCATCAGAGCATTAAATACTTATGGTTTATGCACGGCTCGGACTTTAATTAAAGCTTTGGCCCGAGAAACTGACGAATTAAAAAAATCCGTTGAATTCAGTATTAAGCATACGATGCCGGAAGTGCTTGGTTTAACGGCCAGCGGCGCTTGTGGTAATCCCATGACCAATTTAGCCCAATTTTATTTAGCGAAAGAATTTGTTAGTAATATTCAGGCTGGTAAGTCACTGAATGAGTCTATCGATAAAGCCCGCCGTTCGACTATGTCTCAGCTTACGGAGGAGATTGGCCTTACGATGAATCAGGGCATCCGCGTTCTTCAGGGCTTAAAAAAAGGTATGGCTCATGATGATACGGTATTAAAACTGGAAACCTATAAACGGGTAATTGGCCGTTTTCCCTTTGAACCGTGGGAATAACGGTTTTTTTTTGCTTAAGATTGTGTGGAAAAACTTGTTAATTGGTAAATTTGATGCTAAACTATGTATGTACACAACTCTGTGCACATATACTAAAGGGAGATGAACAAGCCGTGTTGCTTCGTATTGGCGACAAGATTGTTGATCGACAAAAAATTCACCACACCATAGATAGAATTCTTGAACTGCGGCGAGATGGTTTGTCACAGCAAGACGTGGCAGGTCAGGTGGGGGTTGATCGCACCTTTGTCTCGCGGCTGGAAACAATCGGCGAAATTCGCAAAGGTGGTCGGGTGGCACTCATTGGCTTTCCCATTAAAAACTGCCAGGAGATTTATGATGTAGCCAGACAAGAGGGGATTGATTTTTGCCTTGTTTTGTCTGATAAAGAACGTCTTGATTTTGTTCAAACCAAAAGTGGTGTGGAATTATTCAATACGATAATGGATATTATTGCCAATGTGCGCAAATATGATATAGTTATTATCATTGGCTCAAATATGCGCATTAAATTAATGGAAACCCTATTGGATAAAGCCGTAATCGGTGTGCAAATCGGTGAATCGCCGATCTCCGAGGATAAGTATGTTAATCCGGAGGATATCTGTGCGCTCATTAGACAACTTAGGTTTTAGCAGGAGGATACAAAGATGAAACAGGTGGCAAGCATTAGTCTGGGTTCATCAAAACGTAATAGTACGGTTATTACCGAAATTGGTGGTCAGCAGTTTCAAATACAAAGGATTGGAACGGATGGGAGCAAGCAGACTGCTGCCGAACTTATTCGCAAGATGGATGGTCAGGTTGATGCCATTGGCTTAGGTGGCACCGATTTGTATATTTATGCCGGCACCAAGCGTTATACGTTCAGAGAATCAGCGGCCTTAGCCGCTAATGCCCAAAGAACACCCGTAGTAGACGGCAGTGCTATTAAAAATACGTTGGAACGCCGGGTAATCTCTTATTTAATTACCAAGCATGGCGTTAGGTTCCAGGATCAACCGGCACTTATCGTATGTGCTGTCGATCGGTTCGGCTTGGCGGAAGCTTTAGCCGCTGCAGGCAGTAAGATGGTATTTGGTGATTTAATGTTTGGGTTAGGATTGCCAATACCAATAACGACTCTGGGTGGTTTGGCACGATTGGCCGGCCTGGTGGCGCCGATTATAACCAGGCTTCCGGTCAGCTTATTTTATCCTACCGGTAATAAACAAACACAAGTGACGCCGAAATTTGAAAAGTATTTTGAGGATGCTTCCATCATAGCGGGCGATTTTCACTTCATCAGACGGTATATGCCGGCAATGCTGAAAAATAAGTTAGTTATTACGAATACGGTAACACAAGAAGACGAGGCTTTATTGAAGCAACGGGGAGTTGATACCCTTGTAACCACGACCCCGGAAATGGGAGGCCGCTCTTTTGGTACAAATATATTAGAAGGGGTGCTAACAGTTCTAGCCGGTAAACGGCCAGAGCAGCTCACACCAGAAGATTACAGTAATCTCATTGAGCAAGCAGGAATTGAGCCAAGGGTTAAAAAACTTACTTAAGGAGGCGCTTGTATTTGCAAAAGTTTGCTTTTATAGTTCATCCTTTTGAAGCTAGTGATGTTAGCCGGAAATTCCCTTTTACCCGTAGGTTGCCTGACGGGTTAGTTGAAGGCATAATCAAATACATACCACCATTCAAAGTTTCACACATTACCGGGATTGATTCAGGACATAATAAGGCGGAAGGATGGTTGGTGGCATGCCCCCTTACATCCCGCCAAATGGTTACTATGCCTGAACCTTATGTGATTAACAAAATTATCAAGGCTGGTAAGCTGGCTGAAAAACTAGGAGCTGAGATTGTTGGACTGGGCGCATTTACTTCTGTCATTGGTGATGCTGGCATAACGATAGCTAAAAATTTGAATATTGCCGTAACAACAGGTAATAGCTATACAGTGGCTACCGCACTGGAAGGAACGCGCCAAGCAGCGAAGATGATGGGGGTAGATTTGGAACGGGCTAACGTAGTTATTCTTGGTGCGACTGGATCGATTGGTTCGGCCTGTGCTCAGATTTTAGCCAAGGAAGTCCGTTTTCTAACACTTGCTGCCCGTGATGAAACAAGACTTGAGAAACTTGCCAAACAAATTTTAAAATCTACTGGATTAGCTGCACGGGTAACGGCAAATACTAAGCATGCAATTCGCAACGCGGATGTAGTCGTTGCCGTAACCAGTGCTGTTGATAGCCTAATTGAACCAGAGGATTTAAAGCCTGGAACCATCGTCTGCGATGTGGCCAGACCACGCAATGTTTCCCGCCGGGTAGCGGAAAACCGTAATGACGTATTCGTGCTGGAAGGCGGAGTTGTCGAAGTTCCAGGAGATGTACAGTTTGGCTTAAATTTTGGATTTCCACCGCGAACCGCCTATGCTTGTATGGCTGAAACCATGATATTGGCGCTAGAAAAGCGTTATGAGAATTTTACGTTAGGACGGGATCTAACGGCTAAGCAAGTCGAAACGATGAATAAACTAGCCGCAAAACATGGTTTCAAACTGGCTGGCTTCCGCAGCTTTGAGCGGGCGATTACGACGCAGGAACTTGCCGCAATAAAAGCCAATGCTGTGGCAAATGTTTCCCAAGTACAGAAAGGAGTGCTTTAGAAAATATTGACAAAATCCATATTTATGCCTATAATAATGAAAAATAGAGGATAACCGTATTACCGCGGGCCGCCTCTTAACACTAACAGTGTCAAGTTCTACTTGGCACTATTTATATTGTCTGATTCCCTGAGTTAAAAAAAAATCCACTAGAAAGGCAATTTTAAACGCACAAGGAATACACTATCTACTAAGAAAAAATTTATAATATTTGCAAAAGTATTTTTGGCAAGTATTTAAATAAAGAGGAGAATGTACCATGGAAAAAGACGTTATGCTTACCATTGACGGACTGAAAAAATTGGAGCAAAAGCTGGATCATCTCAAATCGGTTCGCCGCCGGGAGGTAGCTGAACGTATTAAACAGGCAATTGAATTTGGCGATATCAGTGAGAATTCCGAGTATGAAGATGCTAAAAATGAACAGGCGTTTATCGAAGGCGAAATCCTTACACTGGAAAAGATGCTACGTAATGCCAAGGTAATTGACGAAGGGGAAGTTGGTACAGACATCGTTGCCTTAGGTTCAACTGTCAAACTTAAAGATTTAGAATTCAATGACGAACTGGAATACACAATTGTTGGTTCGGCTGAGGCCGATCCGGCTGAACTTAAAATTTCTAACGAATCGCCGGTTGGTCAGGCCATTTTAGGGCAAAAAGTTGGCAGCGTTATTGAAGTAAATGTTCCGGCAGGTATCCTTAAGTATGAAATTATGGAGATCAGACGACAACACTAATTTTTAGCTGAAGAAAGCAAGACAGGGGAGAAATTTAATGGCAGAACAAGAAGCACTAAAAGATAGCCAGGCGGCTGAGGAGCTTAATGAACTCATGAGGGCGCGGCGGGAAAAGATGGAGAAAATTGCCGCCCTGGGTATTGAGCCATTTGGCCGGAAATATGATTTTACTCATCATGCGCAAACCATTATTGAACAGTATAATGAATTAGAAGGACAAACCGTGCGAGTAGCCGGACGCCTGATGGCGGTTCGCGGTCACGGCAAAGCCAGCTTTGGTCATGTTATGGATATGAGCGGTAAAATTCAGGTTTATTTCCGCCAGGACGTGATGGGGGAAACTGCTTACGAACAATTCCGCCTTTTGGATATTGGCGATATTATTGGCGTTGAAGGAGTTGTTTTTACCACTCAGAAGGGTGAAATCACGATAAAGGTAAATAAATTTGAGTTTTTGGCTAAGTCTTTGCGCCCGTTGCCGGAAAAATGGCATGGATTAAAAGATGTCGAGACCCGTTATCGGCAGCGTTATCTTGATTTAATTGTTAATCCGGATGTGCGGAATGATTTTGTTATGCGTAGTAAGATTATTAAAGCTGTTCGACAACAATTAGACGACCGGGGCTTTCTAGAGGTAGAAACGCCCATGATGCACCCAATTGCTGGTGGTGCGGCAGCAAGGCCATTCGTTACCCACCATAATGCCCTTGATATGAAGCTCTATATGCGTATTGCGCCGGAACTTTATCTCAAACGGCTAATCGTCGGCGGCTTCGAAAAAGTCTATGAACTCGGCCGGGTGTTTAGAAATGAAGGCATTGATATTAAACATAATCCCGAGTTTACCATAGTTGAACTTTATCAGGCTTTTGCCGACTATCAAGATGTGATGCGGTTGACAGAAGAAGTCGTAGCCGGAGTTGCTCAGACAATTTTAGGGACAACAAAAATTACTTATCAGGGACAGGAAATTGATCTTACACCTCCATGGAATCGTCTCACCATGCCGGAAGCTATAAAGAAATACGCAGGAGTAGATTTCAGCGTGGTTAAAACAGTGGCCGAGGCCCGTACGATTGCCGATAAGCTTGGAGTTAAATATGAACAGAAACATGGAATCGGCGGTATCCTGAACGCTGTTTTTGAAGAAGTTTGCGAAGAGCATCTGATTCAACCTACCTTTATCATTGGGCACCCCACAGAAATATCACCGCTTGCTAAACGCAACAAGGAAAACCCGGAAATTACCGACCGTTTTGAAGCGTTTATCTTTGCCCGTGAAATTGCCAACGGATTCTCGGAGCTTAATGATCCTATCGATCAGCATGGACGTTTTGCCGATCAACTGGCTCAGCGAATGGCTGGTGATGATGAGGCTCATATGATGGATGAAGATTACATCAATGCACTGGAATACGGTTTGCCGCCGACAGGCGGTCTGGGCATTGGCATTGATCGGTTAGTTATGTTTTTAACGGATTCCTATTCAATAAGAGATGTACTCTTATTTCCCCACATGCGTCAGCGCGAATAGCAAAAAAGGTTGACCTCTGCGGTCAACCTTTTTTATATTATCCGAAAGCAACCTTGCTGATAATATGTAAGAACGCCTATACCCCTAAAGGAGTACAGGCGGCTGCTGCCGGCATTCTGAAAGACTTACACAAGCCAAGTCTTTCTATATATTTTGCATTTGAGAAGCTTGCAAAAATTTTTAGTATGTGTTTGATTGGAGAGGAAGTTGCTGTTGAAAAAATTCCTGATGAGTCACGCCTTCGGTGTTGACAGGCTTAAGTGGCTATGGTAAGATATTTTTCGTTCAGTCGTGTAATTGATTGCAACGTATTTGGGAAGAGCTGTTGACAAGATAAGTTGAGATATGATACTATATAGAAGTCGCAAAAACAGCGATTGAAAATTCCAAAATAAATATATTGACACATCAATTCTTGATGTGATAATATATAAAAGCTGTCGCGGTTCTAAATGATAGATGCGCGACATGTTCCCTGAAAACTGAACAATGTAAGTAATGCATCAAAAAGCCAGATGTGCGGTTATATATCGCTTGCGATATATAAAACCAAAACAATTTCCAAATAGATTGTAAGAGCCAACAAATGGCTTCAATAAATATACTTTATTGGAGAGTTTGATCCTGGCTCAGGACGAACGCTGGCGGCGTGCCTAACACATGCAAGTCGAACGG
>NZ_FNAM01000032.1 GCF_900101845.1 Sporomusa acidovorans
GGCCATTATCGGCAGAGTATAACGGTGCAAAGGGTGCTTCATCAATCTGGCTGAAAACGTGTTCGTAAAATATGGGAGCCCAACTGGCCATTAAGCGTTTTTGTTGACTGGGGTGTAAATGCTGGAAGTCATCAAACAAGCGTTCCTGAAGGTGTGAATTATTTTTGCGAAACATTTATATTCGCTCACTTTCAAATATCGTTATGTTTATAATAATAATATTCGACTTCAAGCAGAAAATCCCTGTTCGCAATACCTACAAAACCTTATTTCATAAGGGCTTTAGGTCATTTTCTCTCGGCAACTGATACCCCTGTGCAGGGGGAGTTTTCGCAGTAGAATCATGTATTCAAACAGTATTTTTTCAGTTCAACCCGTTTATCTTTGGCTAATAAGAGGTATTCGCTGATAATGGTATTAGCACGGTTCAGTTCTTCCATCATTAAAACCAAACGATTTTCATACTTATGTAACTCAGCCTCACGGACCATTATTTGCAAATAGCCGCAAACCGTTGTTAAAGGGTTGCGTATTTCATGGGCGACACTGGCAGCCATCGCTCCCGCCATATTCAGCTTGTCAACACGGGTGGCAAGGCGATCCAGTTCTTTACGGGCGGTGACATCCCGGATAATGCCGTCAAGGTAAAGCAAAATTCCTTTTTCGTCATAGTGGGGAACACACTTATTCTCAATCCATATTATATGGTTATCTTTGCGAATTAAACGCAGCGAAAGAGGCAAAGAACTATCTTCTCCCGTGGCGTTAATGAAAGCCTCATACGCAGGCAGATCATCAGGATGAATCAAACTACGCAGCAAGCCGGCATCGTCATAATATTCACCGGCACTATAGCCGGTGATGGGAAGTATGGACGGACTGATATACTCCAATTTAGGTTCAGGTAAAAGCCGGTAACGGTAGATGATGTCTACCGCACCTTCCGTTAACAGCCGAAAGTAAGCTTCCCGCTCAAGCAAATCGGCGCGGGTTTTTTCAAAATACACAATTAACGTACCGGAGGCAATAACTAGCCGTAATATTCCGCCAATGGCGTAATTCGCGGAAGTTATCCAGGGCAATCCTAAACCGAGGGTATAAAGGGTGCTGGCGGTAAGCAGGCCCCAGAGGATAAAGGCATAGCCGGTAATGCGGTTGCCGATGCCCTTTATTTTTAAATCATAGATAAAAGAATGACCAGTAGTGATCAGGATTATGCCGGCGAACATGGCGGGAAAAGCGTGTTTAAACCAAAAGGGTAAATCCAGGAAAGCTGCGGTAATGCTGATTACTGTCACGGCAGTGGCACCGTACACCCACCAACGGTTAAACGGTCTGCCGACAAAAAGATATTGGCCCCACAGAAACAATAGGATTGTGCTGTTATACGTTATTTGAAAGATAATAAATCCGGTCAGCGATTGTTTCCATTCAAGCATCCCGGAGTCAAAAAGGACCAGCCGCACGGAAAAGGCGACCCAGGTTATGATCCAAATCCCCATATAACGTTCGCGGTATAGAACGTAAAGATAACTGTAGACAAGAATCATACAAAACATTCCGGCTACCGCGCATAATATTGCCAAGCTCGCGTGATTCACGAAAGTTCACCTTATTTCAAACATTATTGATCGGTTCAAGCATTTAACAAACATTATTTTACTACTTCCCTTTGTAATAATTACTCGAAATGAGTAATAGCTTACCAAATTTATACAAAATAGAGACCCTTTATTCAAATGATGTATTTGAATAAAGGGTCTCTATTGTCAAAAAAGATCATTTTTTCATGACACGATGATAGGTAATGCAGCTTATTTCCTTAATTTTCAATCAAAGGAGGTGATTGACTTTGAAAACATAATGCCCTCTATTCGATCATCCGCTACAAAAAAACCGAAAAAAAGGAGCGAAAAAAAAATTATGACAAACGTGGTTAGCTTATCTGACAAATCCATCACCATCGGAATTGCGACAACACCGCAAGAAAAAAAAGAAATTTTCCGCTTTCGTTACCACATTTACGCAAAAGAAATTGGCCATCGGCTCGCATCCATTGACCATCGTAAAGAAATGCTATGTGATGAATTAGATGAAGGAGGAATACTGTTATATGTTAAGACAGAAACAAATTTGATCGGTACTTTGAGAGTGAATATTGGATATCTTCAAGACTTCCCTCCATATATAGTGCGTAATTTTTTATTGGACCGGTTTCAGAACTTTAATAGTTATAATGGCAGTCAACTCTATGCATATAATTCAAAAGGCATTATATCTTCAAACTACCGTCGCTCTGGAATACACCATTTGTTGGAAGAAATAAGTTACAAACTTTATTGTGATAACCACGTTCATTTTAGCTTCGGTAATTGCAATTCTTATTTGCTCCCCTTTCATGAACGATACGGCTACCGACGCTACACACGCAATTGGGCCGACCCGGATTACGGCCTGCAAGTACCACTTGTCTTATTAATAGACGATATCGCATACTTGCAGACCGTAAGCTCCCCTATATTTAATGTGGCTTATAACAGAACCGTACCAAACGATCAAACCCGCAAATGGTTCTACCGGGAATTTCCCGAAGCTGCAAAAGTAATCAGCAACCGTGCGGTCACGGAAGATGTTTATTGGGCTTACCTGAGCAAATGTCTACAACATTCCCCTCATAAGGCAATTCCGGTACTCCACGGAATTCCTGAATCGGCGGCCAAAAAGTTCGTCCACAGTTGCGGCGCAATTCTTAAATGCCACACCGGCGAGCCGATAATAACCTGCGGAGATTCCGGTAATGAACTGAATATTTTACTTGCCGGAAGACTGGAAACTTCGGATGGTAAATACATATTGCCAGGACAGTTTTTTGGCGAAGTCGGTTTAGTTAATCGTACTAAGCATATATTAAATGTTTTGGCAAGCACCGATGTAAAAATTCTTGTTTTGTCTTTCCAATATTTTAAAAAATTCAGTTATACTTACCCTGATATTTCCCGTAAGATTTTACAAAACTTAGCGGCAACAGGTAGCCTTAAATCCCGGACAAGTTCGTCGTTTTAGGTTTTCGTTCCTTACTTCTATACATGTAAATTGCCGCTTTAAGAAAACTGAAAAATCCGGTTGATTTTTGAGCCGGGTTTTTCTCTGAATCTGTGAGTCAAGGGACGGCAGACCGTGGGAAAAACATCATTACTATTTCATTGCAAACAGTGCTCTTCAACAGAAATTAAAAATCATTTGCCAATTAATAATAAGGAAGTATAAGAAACGAACAACTAGCCTTGTTATGTTAAGGCTAGTTGCTCGTTTTTTATAGTTTAATATGACTATTGGTTGGTCAGATGGCTATCAGCTTGGGTTGACCAAACTCTCTTTACCGTTAAACGAATTAGGGTTTCACACGGTCTGCCGTCACTTGACTCTTCACTCACACTGCATTCTTCGGACTTTTTTTCTCGAACATTCGTGGGAATATAAAGTTCTTTATGATTTTGCCAATGCCGTCCACTATGCGTCTGATGCGGCAACAGACTGGGCCAGAATCGGTTAATTCAAACAGAATCTGATTAATGTATCTTAACCCCCTTAAGTCAAACACTCCAAAGCAAGGATTTGGAGCTAATATCCAGTTCAATTTTAATCGTAAATTTTTTCTAAAAATAAAAGACAATTGAAATCTCCAAGCAAACTCTTGCTTGGATTTCAATTGTCTTTTACTAATAGTTAGAAAATATATATGTCTGGCGGCAGCTGCCGCTGATACTGAATGTCCCATATGCTCCAGCTAACGCTTACCATAGTAACTGCTGCAAATAATTTTATCGGCTACTTCCCAGCCTTGCACAACGTGTGCCTGTTCCCTCTCGTCTGCCACCTGTCCCATTAACTGTCCGTCAGTTAGTACAGCAAAATCCTTGCCTGTATTAAGCAGGTTTCTGCCTATCGCCGTATGACCGTACTCCTGTTCATCAATTCCCATGAGATAGGCAACTGTCGGCAAAATATCGATCTGGCCGCCACTTGTCATAATTCCCTGACCGGTTAAACCTTTCTGGTAAATAAGGAACGGTACCTTATGGTGGTTATCCTGCCACCAGGTATCGGCTGGCGTGATAGCATTTATTTCCTGGGAATAAAATCTATGTACCCCGGTATGATCGCCATAAATGACAATGACGGTGTTATCCAGCAAATTTCCCTGGTCAAGCAAAGCAAGAAAATTGCCGATTTGCCGGTCGGTATAGTGCACCGTATGAAAACTCCTGCCTAACATCGTACCGGCAAACTTTTCGTCAGGTTCCAGTTCTTTATACTCGTCCGGCAATTCGAAGGTCGTGTGGTTTGTGAGTGTGATCATGAAGGCCAGGAAAGGCCGATTCCGCTCTTGAAGGATAGGCGCCACCTGCCGAAAAAATGAGCCGTCGCTTAATCCTAAGCCAATTCGCTCCTCCATAAGAAAATTGGAGGAATCCAGACACAGTTGATAACCAATTGACTCCATGTTGTACTGCCAATTCCAGTAGGACTTATTATCAGGATGAATGGCCAGTGTCGTATAGCCCCGCTTGGCCATCAGCTTAGGCAGCGAATTATAGGTGTTATTGGGATAACGGAAGTACTCGGTTCCCCGGCGCAGCGGATAAATAGACGTATTGGCCATAAATTCGGCATCGGCGGTCGTACCGTTGCTGACCTGTTCATAAAAATTAGGAAAATAAAGACTGTTCTTCAGTAAACGGTTCAAATTCGGTGTAATCTCTTTACCGCCTAGCGAATTTTTTAAGTAAAAGCTCTCTAAGGACTCCACCTGAATGAAAATGAGGTTCTGCCCGGCAAACATCCCTTTATATTCGTTGTCCGGACGCATTTCCCTATTTTCTCTATACCAGGCTGCGATTGCTTCTTTTTCAGAATCAGTCAGTATGAGCGGTCTGGAGTCAGCTACATAATTATAAACATCAAAAAGATGATAACCCAGCGGCGACAAGCCGGTAACCGTCTGGCTGGGAGCCCAGCACACCGTAAACAAATACTGTCTTTGGCCACGTTCAGCCGACAAATCAAATACATAATGGGCATAAAACAAATAACAAACTGCAAGACCGAGCAGGCAACCGGCCAGCCGCCTGCCTGTCGCCGGCTGCTCACACCGCCGGTGAGCCAGTCCGGCCAAAACCAACAGAACAGGAATATCCCCAAATAGCAGAATGTCCTCTTCCCGGGCCATAGACAAAATACTGCCGCCTAAGTTGGTCAAATTAGCCGTCTGGCTTAACACATGCAAAGAAAGAAAAGTACCAAAAGCCCGAAAATGCCACAGGTCAAACAAAAAGAGGACAGACAGCAAGCAATTTCCCAACAGCAGGAGCCAGAAACGGCACCGACCGGTTAACAGCAAAACCAAAGAAAGCGGCATAATAAGAAAAGCCAGGTAAACATTGTAGGTCGGCACAATGGACCATACATCCCCGCAAGCGGCTTTAAAAAATTCGGTATAGTTTACGACACCGACTAAAAGGACGGATTTAAATACCAAGGCACTTAATGTACCCAGCCATACTAGCCAAAATTCATGTACTTTTGCCATAGTCGATCAATCCCGAACATCTTTACTTTGCCGCAAAGCCCCCGGTCCGTCCTGCGCTACGGCAACTTCAGCCTCGCCGAAAGTTTTCATATCATTCAGCATATGAAGGGTTGCATGAATAATGGACATTCCCAGCGCCGCCCCTGTCCCTTCTCCCAGATTCATTTTGAGTTGAAGATAGGCCGGTATAGCCAGAAGCTGCAGGGCCGTTTGATGAGCCGGTTCCTCGGCAAAGTGTGACCCCAGCAAATATGGTGTAACATTGGGCGCCAGCTTCACAGCCAGCAGCGCTGCAGCCGTTGTCGCCATTCCATCCAATATGACAGCCGCCCTGCCGGCAGCCGCCCCCAGAATAACGCCAACCAGCCCGGCAATGTCCAGACCGCCCACTTTGGTTAAGACAGCAAGAGGATCAGCTGCATCCGGACAATTAACGTCCTGTATTTTTTTCACAAGCGCCGCTTCCTGCGCCGTCAAACCAGGCAGTGTCCCGTCATAATAGCAGGCGACAACCGCCAGAGCGGCAATCAGGCCGCCTGTTCCAGTTTCACCCAAACCAATCACTTGGCAGCCGTGTGCCAGTTCCGACCGGACTACTTTTATCCCTGCCTCAATTGCCTTTACCGCCTGCTCGCGTGTCATCGCCGGCCCCTTGCTGCTGTCGTTGCTGCCATACGCCAGTTTTTCATGGCAGATCAACGGCGACTGCGGCAAATCGGCAGCAATGCCAATATCCACCATAACGGTCCTGGCCTGAACATGTCCGGCAAACACCTGAATTGGTGCCTTTCCCTGGCAGAAGGCGGCTAAACGGGCACACGTTGTCTCCTGTGGTTGACTATAAGCAGTTGCCACACCATGATCGGCAGCCATAATAATAATACTTTTTCTTAGAGTGCGCGGCCGGGGATCGCCGGTAATTCCCGCAAGTTTACAGGCAATCTGTTCAAAAGAAAGAAGACTGTTTAAAGGCTTGGTCAGATTATCCACTCTAAGCCGGCATTTTTCCATAGCTATGCTGTCCAGTGGTCTTATGGCTGCAATGTACTCTTCAAACATCGGCTTTGCCTCCCAGATTATTTAACAACTTAATAACTAGATAAAGCATGTCCACCACCATCGAAGCACCAATGCCTTCTCCCAGCCTGACTCCTAACTCCAGGCACGCTTCCAAGTGGAGCTGGCGTAATGCAATAATATGGGCCGGTTCACCGGATAAGTGTGATGCAAACATATACTCTTGGCAGAGAGGGTGAATCGCATTGGCGATCAAAGCCGCTGCCGTCGTGTTAAGCCCGTCGATAACCACAGGACAGCGATTGGCTGCCGAACCAAGAATGACACCGGCTAGTGCGCCTAACTCAAAACCGCCGACCTTGGCCAGGACATCAAGTCCGTCGGCAGGGTTTGGCTGATTGACAGCTAAGGCTTGGCCGACAATGTTGATTTTAGCCTGCAGCCTGCTGTCCGATATTCCGGTACCCCGTCCGGTGACTTTTTCGGGTGACAGCCCGGTAAAGGCGCCGACAATAGTTGCGCTGGCGGTTGTATTGCCAATACCCATTTCGCCCAGACAAAAGCAACGATATCCGTGCTTCACCCGGTCATTGACAATTTCGATTCCCGTCTCGACGGCTTGTACGGCCTGCTCCCGGGTCATCGCCGGACCTTGGGTAAAATCCTGTGTGCCATAAGCAATCTTTCTATGCCATAATCCCGGAACATGCGATAAATCTCCTGCCACGCCCATATCAACCACAACCATGTCCGCTCCGCAGAAATTGGCAAATGCATTGGCACTGGCTCCTTTCGAAACCAGGTAATTCACGGTCATATGAATTGTGGTCTCGATTGGGTAAGCGCTGACTAGACGTCTGGCTACGCCGTGATCGGCTGAAGCCACTACCGTACACGGTTTGGGCAACATAGGATTCAGCTCGCCTGTTATGCCCGCGTATTGCTCAACCATGTCTTCCAACCGCCCCAGGCTGCCTGTTGACTGTAGCACGTTCGCCAACCTGGCTCTCACCTGTTCTTTTACTGCGGCATCTGAAGCCGCGATTTTGGCTAATGTTTCCTGCAGTAAAGTCATAATACCCCCTGTTATTGCTTTTCGATAATTAAAAGTAAAAGGCTTTTTTGGTTACCCAAAAAAGCCCTCTTGTCCATGAAGGATGGTATTGTGGTATAAGGCAGGTCTCCTGGCTCCCGGTTCATTGATACTTACGCCTTCCCCTTGACGAGTGGCCGTGTAAGATCTCCGCGGTACAGTGGCGGGCCCGCGCCTATGTAGGAATATAATGAATCCCTACTCAGACTTCCCTATTCTCCCCCTGAGGGGCACCTTATCCGTCATCTATGCTATTCCAAGGATATTATATCAAAGGGCCGCGAAAACCGTCAACGGCCAATTCTCTGCATTACGGTTTTACCGTAGCTTTATACATTTGTTTGCCATCTTTCATTTCGATGATAACTGCGTTTTTAACAGCATCATGAGTAGCATTTAACGTGGTCGAGCCGGTTACTGTCGGAAAATCCTTGGTAGCAGCTAATGCTTCCCGGATTTTTGCCGGTTCGGTGCTGTTGGCCCGTTTGATCGCGTCAATTAATACATTGGCGGCATCATAACCAAGTACGGCCATGGCATCAGGTGCCTGTCCATATTCCTTTTTATAAGCTTCAACAAATGCTTTGGAGGCCTCACTGGTATCATCAACTGAATAGTGATTGGTAAAATAGGTATTGTTCAGCGCAGCCGCAGTACCAATTTCAACTAATTTAGGCGAATCCCAGCCGTCGCCACCGATAATTGGAATAGTAATTCCGAGTTCCCGGGCCTGCTTAACAATTTTACCTACTTCTTCGTAATAACCGGGTACATAAAGGACTTCGACATTGAGGGCTTTCACCTTGGTCAGAATGGTTTTGAAGTCCTGGTCTTTTTGCAAATAAGCTTCTTCGGCCAACACCTCGCCGCCACCTTTAGTAAAGGCGTCTTTAAAGAATGCGGCCAAGCCTTTGCTGTAGTCACTGCTGCTGTCAACCAGCATCGCCGCTTTTTTAAGCTTTAACGTATTAAGTACAAAATTGGCGCCTACGGTACCTTGGAATGGGTCAATAAAACAAACACGGAAGGTATAGTCTTTTACTTTGTTGGTTTTCTCATCAACTGTGACCTTCGGATTGGTTGCGCCTACAGCCAGAAAAGGGACTTTGGCAGACTCCGCAACACTGGAGGCGGCAATGGCATTAGAGCTGGCAAACATCCCGGTAATGGCCACAACTTTATCCTGAGTCGCTAATTTAGTCATTGCATTGGCTGCTTCAGACGGTTCACTCTTGTTATCCGCAACAACAGCCTGAATCTGTTTGCTCAGCACGCCACCTTTGGCATTGGCTTCTTTAATTGCCAGCTTGGCGCCATTGGCTGATGAGGTTCCCATTGTAGCGTTGCCGCCTGTCATTTCATTTAAGAGTCCGATTTTGATGTCATTGGAAGAACTGCCACAACCAGCCAAAACACCAGCCATCACTAGCACGGCCGTCAGCACGGCAACCATTTTTGCACTTGTCCTGCTCATCTTTGTAAAATTTCCCCCTCTTTTTTTCTTGGCCGTACTAACATGCCTACCTATCAAATTCTCATCTAATTATTTTCTACAATGAATCGGTTCAGGCTATAGAAATTCGGCCTTGTATAAAAAAACACGTAAAAGTATACTGTCTGAGTACTTTTATAGTATTTTTTTAATCTTGTTCATTATAGTTCTACATTATATTACATTCCTAATGCAAATTCAAGATAATTAGTGATTGATATCACTAATTATCTTGAATTTTTTTACCTTTTGTCCTTATATAATATACATAGATATTATTTGTCTCCTTATTATACTACTTATCGCATTTATTAAATACAAAAAACAAGTGTGCACTCACGCACACTTGTTAAAGTTTACTGCTATTATTTTTTCTGAGCCGCGATAAGTTCAGCTATGCCGGTTTCTTTGATTGTCTTTGTTAATTTAGCATTATCTTCTATCCATCTTGCGCTGAATTCTTCAGGTCCCATATATTGGATAGAAATTCCCCATTCCTCCATATTCTTTTTAAACTCAGGATCCTCAATCATTTTTCTAAATCCCTCAGCCAGTCTGTTTTTTTCACCTGCAGCCAAACCCTTCGGAGCTGCAATCCCATTCCAAAAGTTAAACGAAATATTAATCCCTTGCTCCTTAAAAGTTGGCACATTCTCAAAACCTGGAATTGTTGATCTACTTGCTTCCGCTACCCCCAAAATTCTAACTGTGCCATTTTTTATATGATCGGTTAACACAGCAGGATTAGATACACATATAAGCTGTACATGCCCCCCTAGGAGAGCTGCTAGAGATTCCGCTTCGCTTCGAAAAGGCACTTGCGCAATCTGAATGCCCGCTTCCTGAGCAAACATTTCCCCTGCAACATGAGTTCCCGTACCCAGCCCTCCGTGAGCAAATTTGATTTCACCCGGATGCTGCTTTGCGTAACTAATTAATTCACGCAGATCTTTCCAAGGTTTTTCAGAACTTGTTGCCAACACAGTGGGAAACGCTATGACATTAACTAACGGCTCTAAAGCGGTAGGATAATGGTATCTTGTCTGTCCATAAAGAGGCTGCAGCATTAAGCTCGGACCAACCATTCCAATAGTATAGCCATCCGGGCTAGCGCCAGCAAGTTCATTCATGCCAATGGTGCATGCTCCACCGGGAATATTAACTACAATCAAGGGTTGTCCCAGATACTTTTGTGCAAACCCTTCCAATACTCTTGCCAGCATATCCGTGCTGCCGCCAGCGGCAAACGGTACAATCATAGTAATCGGTTTTGCCGGGTATTTCTCGGAAACCACACTTTCCTTTGCTCCCATAGTACACCCTCCCGTCATAATCGCGACACTTAAAAAGATTATAGTCAAAATAGGAACTATCCTATTACCATTCACTTTACCCCTCCATTCTTGGTTAATTTTTACTATCAATAACTTCAACCAAAGAATTTATCGGATATTATTTTTTCTGCGCCGCAATAAGCTCAGCTATTCCGGTTTCTTTTACTATTTTGGTAAGCTCTTCATTATCTTTTATCCATTCTGCACCGAACTCCTCAGGGCCCATATATCCTACTGATATCCCCATTTCTTCCATATTTTTCTTGAATTCAGGATCATCAATCATTGCTTTAAGTCCTGCTGCCAGCTTTTCCTTTTCGGCCGGCGGCAGACCTTTGGGGGCGGCGATCCCATTCCAAAAACTAAATGCAACATTGATTCCCTGTTCTTTAAAGGTTGGTATATTCTCAAAGCCAGGAATCGTTAGTCTTTTTTCGTCGGCAACTCCTAATACCTTTATCGTGCCGTTTTTTATATGTTCTTTTAGCACAGCCGGAGAAGCAGCGAAAATAAGCTGCACATGTCCGCCTAACAAAGCGGCAAGAGATTCTGAGCTACCCTTGAAAGGAACCTGTTTAATATCAAGGCTTGTTTCTTTTGCAAACGTTTCTCCCACAATATGTTCCATTGTACCCAAGCCTGAATGGCTAAACTTTATTTCGCCCGGATGTTCTTTGGCGTAACTGACTAACTCACTCAAATTTCCCCATGGCTTGTCCGCCAGAGTAGCTACTATTACAGGAGTATCTACAACCTTTACCAGAGGGTCCAAGGCTGTCGGATAATGATAGCGTGTCTGCCCGTAAAGCGGCTGTAATATTAAACCCGAGCTAACAGCCCCAATGGTATAGCCATCCAGTTTTGACCCGGCAAGTTCGTTCATGCCAATGGTACCTGATCCCCCTGGCATATTGACCACAATCACCGGTTGTCCAAGATGCTTTATGGACGACTTTTCCAAAGACCGTGCTATTATGTCCATACCGCCACCAGCAGCAAACGGCACAATGATCGTAATCGGTTTTGCCGGATATTTCTCGGAAACCACACTTTCCTTTGCTCCCATCGTACAACCTCCCGTCATAATCGCGATGCTAAAAAAAATTATCATCAAGACCGGAACAACCTTATTGTTAGCCACTTTACCCCCCCATCCTTGGTTAACTTTTATGCCTTTATTATCAATAACTTCAACCAAAGAATTTATCAACCATTACTTTTTCTGCGCGGCAATAAGATCTGCTATTCCGGTCTCTTTGACTATTTTGGTTAGCTTCGTATTATCTTCGATCCATCTTGCGCTGAATTCTTCAGGTCCCATATATTGAACTGACATTCCCAGTTTTTCCATATTCTTTTTGAACTCTGGATCATTAATCATTTCCTTTAACCCAGCTGTTAGCCTGGCTTTTTCGGCTGGAGGCAGACCCTTGGGAGCGGCGATTCCCGTCCAAAAGTTAAAAGCAACATCAATTCCCTGTTCTTTGAAGGTTGGCACATCCCCAAATTCTGGGATATTTAATCTAGTTTCATCTGAGACTCCTAGTATTCTAATGATTCCGCTTTCAACATATTCTTTTAAAACAGCCGGATTATATGCAATCATAATCTGAATATGCTTGCCCAAAAGAGCCGCCAAAGATTCTGGTTCACCCCCCGGGAAGGGAACTTGTACGATATTAATACCAGTTTCTTGGGCAAACATTTCTCCCGTAACATGTACTGCCGTCCCTAAGCCAGAGTGGCCATACTTGATTTCACCGGGATGCCGTTTAGCATAACTAACTAATTCGCTCATATTTTTCCATGGTTTTTCCGCGAGAGAAGCCACTACCACGGGTGAGGATACAATATTAACCAACGGTTCCAAAGCAGTAGGGTAATGGTATCTTGTTTGCCCATAGAGTGGTTGTAGTATTGCGCCCATACTAACAACTCCAATTGTATAGCCATCAGGTTTGGCAGCGGCAAGCTCATTCATACCGATAGTGCCTGCACCGCCAGGTATATTAACCACCACCAGGGATTGACCCAGATGCTTCTGGGCAGACTTTTCCAAGGCACGTGCTATCATGTCTGAACTGCCGCCAGCAGCAAATGGCACAATAATTGTAATCGGTTTTGCCGGATACTTCTCGGAAACCGTACTTTCCTTTGCTCCCATAGTACACCCTCCCGTCATAATCGCAATACTTAAAAAGATTACCATCAAACTAGAGACCATCTTATTACCAACCACTTTATCCCTCCATCCTTAGGCTACTTTTCAATTTCTATACTTTCTATTGCAATAACCTCAACCAAAGGATATCAATCATTACTTTTTCTGCGTGGCAATAAGTTCGGCTATCCCGGTTTCCTTAACTATTTTGGTTAGTTTTGCATTATCTTCTATCCATCTTGCGCTAAATTCGTCAGGCCCCATATATTGGACTGACATGCCTAGCTCTTCCATATTCTTTTTGAACTCTGGATCATTGATCATTGCCTTAAGCCCTGCTGTCAGCCTTGCCTTCGCATCCGCTGAGAGTCCTTTGGGGACAGCGATTCCATTCCATAAACTGAAACCAACATTTATTCCTTGTTCTTTAAAAGTTGGTATATTTTCAAATCCCTGAAGCGTTAATCTATGTTCATCTGTAATGGCTAACACCTTTATTGTGCCATTTTTGATATGTTCTTTTAAAGCAGCAGGAGTAGCTGCAAAAACAAGCTGTACATGATCACCCAATAGAGACGTTAGTGCTTCTGCATCTCCCCTAAATGGCACCTGCTTAATACTAATATTAACCTCTTGGGCAAACATTTCACCTGCAATATGTGTCCCTGTACCCAATCCGGCGTGACCGAACTTAATTTCACCAGGATGCTGCTTAGCGTAACTCACTAGTTCATTTAAATTATTCCACGGTTTATCAGCCAAAGTAGCCATTATTATTGGCGATGATACAATATTAACTAATGGCTCTAAAGCAGTAGGATAATGATATCTCGTTTGACCGTAAATTGGTTGTAAAATTAGGTTAACTCCAACAATTCCTATTGTGTATCCGTCTGTTGGCGCACCCGCAAGTTCATTCATTCCAACCGCGCCTGCCCCTCCAGGCATATTCACCACGATGAATGGCTGTCCAAGATCCCTCGGTGCAGATTTTTCTAATACTCGTACTATCATATCCATACTTCCGCCAGCAGCAAACGGTACAATGATCGTAATCGGTTTTGCGGGATATTTTTCCGTAGCCATACTTTCCTTTGTTCCCATAGTACACCCCCCTGTCAAAATTGCCATACTTAAAAAGGCGGCCATTAAACTAAAAGTAAGCTTACTTCCAGACACTATATCCCTCCTTTGGGTTATTATTTTCTTTGGCCCCTAGCCCAAGTTACTATATTGAAAAGCAGCAAAATCATTCCCAGCAGTAAAATCGGTCCTGAAAGCGGCCGCGTGAAGAAAGAAGCGATTTTTCCGTCACCAATAATTAAGCCCTGCGCCAAGCCATTTTCCAATATCGGCCCCAGCATAAGCCCCAACAGCAGCGGTGCCGGTTCATAGCCTGCCTGTTTCATGAAAAAGCCCAGAATGCCAAAACCGGTCAGAAGCCCCAGGTCAAAAAGGCTATTATTGATGGAATATGCCCCTGTCATGGTAATAATCAAAATAATAGGCATTAAAATTTTCATCGGTGTCTTCAGAATATAGGCGAACAATCCCACCAGCGGCAAATTCACAATCAACAGAATCACATTGCCTATATACATACTGGCAATAAGCCCCCAAAACAAATCCGGTTTTTGCGTCATCAGGGTCGGCCCTGGTATAATTCCGTGAATCATAAAACAACTAAGCAACAGAGCATCAGAAGGAGAAAAGGGAAGACCCAAGGACAGCAGCGGAATCATGTTCCCTGACGCCGCCGCATTATTCGCCGATTCCGGGCCGGCAACCCCTTCAATCGCTCCCTGCCCAAATTCTTCCGGATTTTTGCTCCGCTTTCTTTCTACAGCATAGGAGGTAAATGTCGAAAGGGTGGCTGTCGGCCCGGGCAGTAAGCCGATAAAGAAACCAATTATGCCGCCGCGGAAAATTGGCATAATCGAGCGTCGACACTCTTCCTTATTTGGATATAACTCACGAAACCGGACAGACTGCAGAGCCTCTTTGCCTTCCGCATGCACCATCGTATGCAAGATCTCGCTAATGCCAAATAACCCCATCGCCACAATGGAAAACTCCATACCGCGCTGTAATTCATCCACATCAAAAGTAAACCGGTTGATGCCTGTCAAACTATCCAGCCCGATCGTACCCAACATAATTCCTACCGTAACCATCAAACCGGATTTGAGCATTGACTTGCCGGTCAATTTCATCAGAATCAATAATCCCAGCACAGCAATCGCAAAATACTCCGGTGGTCCAAAGGTCACCGCGGCTCTGGACAGCAGGGGAGCAAAAAAAGTTAAGCCAACAAGCCCCATCGTACCAGCAAGCAAAGATCCAACCGCCGCCACCGCCAATGCGGCTCCGGCCCGCCCTTTTTTAGCCATGGCATAGCCGTCGATACAGGTTACTACCGAAGAAGCTTCACCGGGAACATTTATAAGAATCGATGTTGTCGAGCACCCGTATAAGGAACCGTAATATATTCCGGCAAACAGAATCAGGGAAGTCGTGACATCCATCGTAAAGCTAAAAGGCAAAAGCAAGGCCATTGTCCCTACCGGTCCGATACCTGGCAGGACCCCCACCAGGGTTCCAATCAGAACGCCTGTTACGCAAGCCAGCAAATTTGCCGGCGATATGCTCACATAAAAACCATTGACAAGCATCGCTAGTATTTCCACTGCATCCACTCCAGCCTTACGGCAAATTAGTACCTAACAACTCGTAAAAAATAACATAGAAGCTTAAGGCAATCCCCAGGGAAAAAAGGCAGGGAAAAAACCAGCCTTCTGTCTCCGCTACTTTGAATAAATAAAACAAAATAATCATCGTGGCCAACAAATAACCAACTAATTTAAGCAGAATGATATAGCCTATCATACCGATAATCAAAAATATCAGTCTTCGCCAACTTATGTCATTCAGAGCGTTTGCCGCTTCCTGTCCGCCTTTCTTGAATAGTGTAGCAATACATAAGGAAAATGCCAGAATAACGGCGATACAACCTGTTATGACCGGCAAAAAACCGGCTTTAGGCGCCTGAAGACATCCAAAAGACAATTGAAAAGCAAAATGAGTATACAGCGTCGTCGTTACCAGAAAAAAAATCACTACCAGCTTTTCGCTCATTTCCTCACCTCATTGTCCGGCTGTGCTGCCTGCGAAAAAGTAATCGTGAACCTGGCTCCCCCTCCCGGTACGTTTTCCGCAACCATCCGGGCATTATGGCGCTGAATAATGCGATAACAGACAGCCAAACCAAGACCTGTACCCGTTTCTTTGGTCGTGAAAAAAGGCGTTCCCAGTTTGTCGATAATTTCTGACGGAATGCCGGTTCCCTCGTCGGTAAATGTCAGAAATACCCTAGGCGCATCACTGTATGTGCAGATTTTTATCATGCCACCCTGCGGCATCGCTTCTATCCCATTACGGACAATATTCAATATAACCTGGCGCAGACTGCCGACATCAAGCATAAGAGCTGGAACATCCTTAAGATCCAGTTCCAGTTGACAGTTATAACGCAATACGTCAGCTTCCAGCAGGGGAGCTACCTCACGAATGACGGTATTTAAATCGCTTTCTTTAAAATCCATCACTTTGTTTTTGGCCAATGACAAAAAATCGGTAATGATCCCATTGGCCCGGTCAAGCTCATCAATCATTAAGAGAAAGTGGGATTTATAGGTTTCAAATGCCTGTTTATTCCCAATGTACTGCAGAAACCCTCGTACCGTTGTCAACGGATTACGCACCTCATGGCCAATGCTGGCCGCCATCTCGCCAATGATATTTAAGCGGTCAAGCCGGGCCATACGTTCGGTTTGCTCGCTGATATATTGTAAAATCGGGTTAAGTTCCGTTATTTTGCTATGGAACTTTTTTCCATGCCCATCGACAATGGCATCAGCAAATAAGGAAAGTTCGCGTTTAAAGCGGATAAAGATTTCCTGAAATAATATAATCGCAATGATCAAAGCAATAACACTGCCAAGCATCGTCTTTTCATAGGTGCGCAGTATGTCTGCTTTAACTTTATCCAGATTGTCACAGGCAAAGATATAACCAACAATCTCTCCTTCGCAGCGGATCGGACGCACAAAATATAATATTTGCGCACCATACCACAGTACGGAATGCTCCTGCCTGCCAACTGTTACTGTATCGGCTTGAAATAAATTTCCAAACAGGCCCGGATCATCAAGCGCCAGCAGCGACTTATCCATTTCCGGCCCAATGGCAACAATGCGCTGCAGCTTGGTAGAATAGATTCCAAACTTGACCACATAAGTGGGGATGAAGATGTTATTCAATACAGGCTGCAATTGTTCATTAAGCAGCACTACCTGTTGTTCCCGGGATTTTTTATCGGCACTCGGATTCTCATTCGTTTCCAGTAGATAGCGGACAGGAAGGTTTTTTCAATATGAGCAGTGAAATTCTCCATAACCCGCGTATGTGCGGTAATTCTTTCTTCAAAAGCTATCCATTGATGATAAAAAGAAAAAAATAGCATAAATGCTAAAACAATGGCGATAGCTTTAAGGCTTAACATGGTAGTCAAATTAGATATTCTCATCATATCCTCAATTTTTCGCTACTTTTTTTTACAGCAACATCGCAATATACATTATCTTGCATTTATTGATATATTTATTAAAAATGTGTATATTTGCTTTTTCTCCATTTTCCAGCAAAATCCTTTTTTATCTTTTCATAAAAGTCGAAATATTTTCAGACCGCTCTCGACTTTTTGAAAAATTTCAAGCAAAAAAATTTCCCAGACAAGACGCAAGGCGTACAATACATGCACACTTCATCTCACCTAGGAAAGGATTTATCAAGAACCCCTACAATTGGTCAGTTTTTACTAATAAGTTATCGCCAGTCTCTCAGCGAATAAATTTGTTGACCGACATCGTCAGATCTTCAGCCAGTTTAGCCAGCATTTTACTGGCTGAGGCTATCTCCTGCATTGTTGCCGATTGTTCCTGAGTCGTGGCTGCAACTGTTTCGGCTCTATGTGCCGTGCTCTGGCTCATGGTGCCAATGTTCCGTACTGACTCTACCAATTTTTCACTATCTACATTCATTTCCTGAGCAGATCCGGCAATCCGGTTCAATTCGGACGCTATCTGCCGGATCATTTCCACAATTGTATCAAAGGCCTTGCCGGCAACGTCAACCATCCCAGTGCCTGCGTTAACTTCTTTAATACCTGCCTGCATTGTAGTTACGGCTTTACCGGTCTCGCCCTGGATTTCCCTGATAAGTCCGGAGATTTGTTTGGCGGCCGATTGTGATTGTTCCGCCAAATTGCGGACTTCTTCTGCCACAACGGCAAAGCCTTTGCCTGCCTCTCCGGCACGCGCCGCCTCAATGGCCGCATTTAAGGCCAATAGATTAGTCTGAGCAGCAATTGTGGAAATAGCCTCAACAATTTGCCCGATTTCTCCTGAATAATTTCCCAATTTATTAATGACTTCGGCCAGGTCGCCCACAGCTTTTTCAATGCTGTCCATTTGCGCTACGGCCGAATGGATTGCTTGTCGGCCCTCACCAGCAGTATTGGATGTTTCAGTGGATACATGGGTTACGGTAATCACCTGCTCAGATATCCGGTTAATTTTCTCATAAATCTGCTCGACAAATTTCAGGCTATCTTTAACGCAATTTAATTCTATATCGGTAGCTCCCGCCACTTCTGTAATCTCCGCAGCCACTTGATTAGACGCCTGGGCCGATTGTTCGACATTGGCAGTTAATTCTTCTGAAGCAGCAGATACTTGTTCTGCCGAATGCCGTATGCGGTTAAACAATTCTTTTAAATTGTCCACCATGATCTGCAGATTTTGCGCCAACACGCCAATCTCATCCTTAGTGTCAACCGGAATCTGCGTTGATAAATCACCTTGCGCTACCCGGTTGGCGGCCTCCTTGAGCCTACTAAGCGGCCCGCTAACCTTGCGGGTAAAGAAAAACGTAAGTAACACAAAAAATAAGAATGCCGCCATAATAAAGCTAATTGTGCTGGCAATGTTCAGCTTATTAAGCCCGGCAAACACCTCAGACTTCGGCATAACCATCACGAGTTTCATCCCGGTATCTCCAATAGGACATATACCTATATAACTTTCCTTTTTATCCATCGTTCCATTTAGCATTTTAAATTCGGTTGCTGCAATCGCTTGTTCGCCAAGCTTCCGGACAAAATCATCCGGATCCTCAGTAATCTTCTGCTTCATATTTTTTTCAGCCACCGGATGCCCCAGATACTGCCCGCTTTGGCTGACAATAAACGCGTAGCCGGTCTGTCCTACCTTGATACTGGCAACATAGTCGTTAATTTCTTTAAGGCCAATATCCATCGTGGTAACCCCAACCACTTTGCCTGCGCGTTTGACAGGCGCCACACTGGTAATCATATCGGCTTTCAGCACTTCATCATAATAAGGATCAGTCCAGGCTATTACACTCTTAGCATTTAAACCTGTTTTGTACCAGTTCTGAGAGTGATAATCGCTTTGCGGCGTACTAAAATCCCAGGTTAGATTTACTGTATTATCTTTTTTAAGCAAATATGGTCCATAGTATCTTTGCGTACTGTCAAAAACAAAAGGTTCATAAAAACAGCCGCCGCCAAAAATCATCTTGTCAGATTGCATGTAATTGGCTAGGATTTTCAGCAAACTGTCAATATCCTTATCGTTTGTCTCCATATCTCTGGCGGTGGCCTCTGTTAGTGTCGCAATATGAAACAAATCCCGTTCAACTTTCTGGGCTTCAAAGCTAACTTGGTAGGACAATGATTTTTCAATCTCATTAGCCAAAATCTCTTTACTCTCGAAATAATTAAAAATTCCTTGTAGCGAAAAGACAGCAAAACTTATGGCAATTGTAACAAAAATAAACAACGTCTTAATATTGTTCATCAAATCCTCCTTTGTTTGCTGCCACGGTAACCTTACAAATTATCATAGTATGGAAACATACTACCAGCGAAGCATTGTAGGATAATGGCCGATTTTCTTAATTTGACATACTCTTGGTAAGGCAATGCAGATTGTGTATCAGTTTGTCAGGCCGAACAGGTTTCAGCATGTAATCGACTGCCCCGGCTGTGGCGACGTCTTGTACATAATTTGAGTTGTCAGATGCAGTTAGAAAAATTATTTTAGCCTCCGGCACGATTGTACGCAGATGTTTAGCCGCATCCAGACCATTCATTTCCGGCATCCGAATATCCATAAGCACAATGTCTGGTCTTACCCGGTTTGCCACTTGTAAGGCCAGCGCGCCGTCACTTGCCTCACCAACAACTGATATTTCCGGGCAATGCCTGTCAACGATAAAGCGAATGGCCTGTCGTTCCAGTTGTTCATCATCAACTATAATCATTTTATACACCAGCAATCCCTCCTCTTAATACTCTTGTTCTTTGTGTGCTAATGGGGCTAACCCATTTCAACAGGTCAACCCCTATTGATCAGATAGTCTTGTTACTCTAAATATCCGACCAATTCGCCGGATATGTCACATAAAATACTTTGGCTTTGTCCGGCGATCCGAACACCACCTGCGTATCCTTGGGTATGTAAAGGACATCACCGGCAACACAGGTATATGTCTTTCCGCCGCTTGCTACCGTAAAAGTCCCCTCTATGACATAATCCACTTCATCATAGGTTAAATTCCAGGGAAACTTTGCATGATCAAATGACATAAAACCTGCGGCTAAATTGGCCTCTCTTGCCGTAATGACATCTTTCAGTTTAACCTTTTGATCTGACGGCGCCGCCTCAAAGGGCCGCAGTTCCACTTCCGAACCCTTAACCTGAGTCATCTTCGGCTGAGCGCAGGCCGGCTTCATTAATTCAGTTACTATATTGCGCACCTGTACTTCAAGAGTGCTTTGACTGCTATCAGGCTTTGACTGGATTTCCGTACTGCCATGCTTCCCGGCTTCTCGTTGTTTTTGCTTATCCGACAATCGGTTAACTGCCTGTTCGCGAACAATTCTAACGCCTAGCTCTTTAGCCATATCCTTGGCCGAGGGAGTCAGCACACTTTGTGACGGAATAATCACGTCTTTACCGGTTTCGGCCAACCGGCGCAGTTCAACGGCCGAAATTAGCTTTTTCATTCCCCCACCCCCTTTTGAATTTAATCTGATAAGCCTGCCAAACAAGACATATGCAACGCAAGCTCCTCTATACCGATCCCCTCTTGTGCGGAGACATGATAAATCCGTCCGGCAATTCCTGCTTTGCGTAAGTGATCCTCAGCAAGTTTCGGATTAGCTTCCGGATGATCGATTTTAGAAATAATGCCGATAACCGGCTTACGAAATGCCAAAGCAAATTTAGGCGGATACGGACAATTACGCCGGGTCGCATCATGCAATGCCCAGACTTCAGCCGCGCCAATGCCGGCATTTATTAACACATGATAGTGACGCGGTATTTCCAAATATTCTCCCGGACAGTCGATAAAAATGCTGGAAAAGTCCATTGCCTGGGTCTTCAAATAAACAAGCGACTGATTTAACAATTTTTGTTTCAAAGTTGTCTTGCCGGCACCAATACCGCCAATCAATAAAATTTTTTTCTTCATCGTCAACTTCGCGTCACTTCCGCTGCTGAAAATCCCAGGATCGTAACAAGTGTTTCAACAGCCGCCCGAATGGCCGCTTCGACATCGGCAATGCCGCCGGTAACGACAAGTGAACCTGTAAACCGGTCGACAAAACCTATTTCGACATCGCCGGATTTGGCTGCCGAATCGGCGGCAATGATCGCTGCTTCACTAGGAGTAATTGTCATAATGCCTAAGGCCCCGTTGCCATCAATCCCCAAGCGTTCATGCAGGTTGCCTTGCGGGTTGGGTATGATATGGGCCATCGTCACTTGTTTTCCTGGAACATATTCTTGTATCATCCGCTGTTTTTGTGTTGTGCTCATTCCCTGTCACCAACCTTTCCGCCAAGATGCTCCTACTAGCTTTTCATTGGGTTCATTTGAAACTATCAATAACCTGCTGATTAGGACGGGGAATCACGACTTTATACACCAGCATTCCTTTTTCTGCCGCCAATTCACTCCCGGCAGCAACAGCCGCTTTAACGGCAGCCACTTCGCCTGTCAATATACTGTAACTTTTACCCCCGATACCAAAAGCCATATGCAGGCGGACAGGCGTCACAGCCGCCGTTTTGACAGCCAAATCAGCCGCTTCAATCGCCGCTGCCACCGTATAGGTTTCAATTACACCAATAGCCCTTATACCGTTTAAATCGTTGCCGCCCCCAATAGCCGGCAGGATGGACGGATGAACGTTGGGAATAACAAAATGGTCAACCGCATGCTGAGTTCCCAGGTCAAGGCCCGCAGCAACCGCCTGCTTGACAGCCGAGACATCCCCACTCACCAGCACCATATACTTGCCAGGGCATAGGTGTTTGGCTACAAGCAGCGTGACGTCAGCAGTTTTAGCCATGGCATCTGCGGCTTCTATTCCCTTTGCAATACTGGTAAACTCAACAATACCAATCGCATTAATCATGAGGTGGCACCGCCTTTTCGAATCGTAATAACTTGCGGGGAAACTTGTTCAACAGTCCCTGTTATACTGGCATGAATTCGAGCCCCTAGCGCATCGGCAGGCATTTCAGCTATCAATTGGCCTGCTTCAACCAAGTCCCCTTCCTTAATTACAGCGACTGCCGGCGCTCCGATATGCTGGCGCAAGGGAATGCATACGCGCTCCGGCTGATAGTTCTCCTGGCGCAAAGGGGCATCCGGCGGATACCACGGCTGTAAATGGAGGCGCGACACTAAACGGGATGAAGGAATAAGCCGGTGTTCGGCCATAGGATCTGCTTGCCTCAAATCTCCCTGATAGCGAATATTATGAGCCCGGAATTCTCCTTTTAGCGCCACGTTCACCCGCATGGGAGAAATACCGACAGGACAGGAATAGGCTTCACAAACACCGCATTCGGAGCAAGTTAATGCACTTTGCAGCAATTGCGGGTTACCTACCGCATTATGGTTAACTGACCGAACAATGAGGTGCGGCGGCAGCTCGTGGCCGATGATATGCCGCGGGCAAAGCTCAGTACAGTAACAACACTGTTCGCATACGGTTTTAGCGATCTGCAAAACAGATTGGACAGATTGCTGCTTGCGCCGGATAAGCAGATGGTCTGCCGGCAAAACGATAAGCCCGCCGGTAGTCTTCGTTACAGGAGCAGATAAATCTGCAACTAAATTTCCCATCATGGGACCACCGTCAATATAAGCGGCCTCGGCACACACAGCTCCTCCGGCTAAATCCAGTACTTCGGTCAGCGTGGTGCCAACCGGTACGGTTACGGTAGCCGGCGACTTAACAGCGCCTGTCACTGTCAGGGTTTTAGTCGTAACCGCTTGCCCCCGCATGGCTTTGGCTATGTTCATGACGGTCTGGACATTATTGACAACAACGCCAATGTTAATCGGAATGCCGCCCGGCGGCACCCTTCGCCCGGTAGTCAGCCAGATCGTCATAACTTCATCGCCGGCGGGATAGATATCCCGCAGAATCCCGATACGAATGTTCGGCGGCAATAACGGCTGAATTGCTTTTATTGCCGCTTTGTATTTAGCCTTTAAGGCAATAATGCCTTCTCGGGCCCCCGTAGCTTTCATCGCCTGGTTCAGACCTTCAAGGAGCAATTCGGGATACCGGGCCGCTAGCTGCTGGTCGGTCCGCAGCATGGGTTCACATTCGGCGCAATTAACAATATAGATTTCGGCTTTGGCCGCCAGCTTAACATGGGTGGGAAAACCGGCGCCGCCGGCCCCTACTACGCCGGCTGCCTGTACTTTTTCGATTATTTTGCTCATGATACTTCGCCACTTTCCGCTCCGAAGGTTTCTTTATCAATAATGCCTACGACCATTGCATCCACTGGTATATGGGTGTCAGCAAGGCTTTGTCTGGCTGATGACCCGGCGGCGATCATCACAATCTCCTCTTCACCGGCCCCAATCTTATCACCGACAACCAGCGTGTCACCCCATTCTGCCAGAAAAACTTCTCCGGACTCTTTATATCTCATGGCCACCGGCTGTACGACAAGAAATTTAAGTCCTCTAAGGGACTCTTCCTTGCGTGTCGCCCAGACATTTCCGATTACACGTGCGATAATCAACAGCAACGAACCCCTTCCCTATAGACTTCTATTTTTTGTTTTTTGAGTACATCAATGGCGCCCGGTGCCACTACAGTCGTTTTGGCTATTCTTATGATTCCCTTTAAGGGAAATTGCAAAGCCTCTTTAGCGGACAGCAGCCGCTTTTCATAGCGTATTCCGGAGTTAAGTGGCTGTACTAGCGGTTCCGGGCTGCCTGGGACCATAGGAACAGGCTGTACCGCAGGTGTAGCCTGCGTTTCTGAGTTGCTGCCGGCAATAACAACACCAAAGCCGGTTACCCTCCGCACATACTCCGCAAACATCTGCCGGTAGCTGTCTGGTGTTTTGGCGGTAAAACCTAAGTTTAACTGCCCGATTTCGACCGGTATGCCTTGGGAAATAGCCCAGGCAATCATCCTGCCGACTTTGTCACTGATCAGTCCGAGAGCGATTTGCGCCAGTTGGTCCGCGGAGCATACCGGCAGATGAATACGGCTCCAGCTTGGCTGTTCCACGGCCTGTTCCCAAGAAATCCTATTTATTTGCTTGCCAGGCACCTCAATTGAACTAAGAGCACATACCTGCAAGGAATAGTCCGGGTGATAACGGGCTGTTAACGTCGGCAACCGCTCCAGGTCCTGCTGGCTATTTACCAAAATCAAGCACCCCGGCCGCCTTTCGCAAATTTCTGTATTGGGCTGCAAGAGTGCCTGCAGTTCTGGTGAAGCTAGCAGCCGGGTGATAATTTCCGTCAATACAGCTTCATTCATAAACTATACCTCCACCAGAATACAACGGGTGTCCGGTTTGACTAAAGCGGCATTTGCCTCATCGGTATCGAGATGTAATTCCCCTTTAAAATTAGGACTAACCCGGACCAGCACCTTTTCAAAAACCACCGGTCTTTCACTGTCAACCTGCACGCTAACCCGCTGTCCGTCTGTAAGGTGCCACTCTCTGGCCTGCTCGCTGTGCATGTGGATATGCCGCGCCGCAACGATGGCTCCCCGCTCTAGTTCGATCATGCCGCAAGGTCCTATTAAGGTTAATCCGCTAGTTCCCTCAAGGTTTCCTGAATCCCGGACGGCCGCTTTTATCCCTAGTTGAAAACAATCCGTTACGCTGACTTCGACCTGGGTTGCGGAACGCACCGGACCCAATACCCGTACTTTCTCGAGCTTGCCCTTAGGTCCGGCCAGGGTGACAACTTCTTTGGCGGCAAACTGGCCGGGCTGGGACAGGTCTTTTTGTTTTTGCAGGCTATAGTTGGCGCCGAACAAAACTCCCAGGTGTTCTTGCGATAAATGGATATGCCGGTTGGAAATGCCGACAGCCAGGGCTTTGAGGTTCTTGTTTTGACTGCATCGCTGGCAAATAAGCACATAAAACAGACTGGATAGCCGGTTTAAAATTTTAACGATATCAGTTCGGCCGCAACTACCGTCCTCTGCCGTAAAGGCACGGTTAGCGTATAATTCCACTTCCCGGATTTTGGAACGCAGACGGTTGAGCCGCGCGACAACCCACCCGTCCCGGCTGCTCATAGCGGTATGTGGTATGCCGAAATATTTGTCCGGATGATGAGACATATCCCGAATTTTCTCTGCCGTCCAGCCGAACAAAGAACCAAACTCAATTGGCTCCTCTTTAACTTCAGCCGACATCAATTTTTGGGCAAGCAGAACAATTTCTTCGAGCTGCCCAGCCAATTGAGTCTCGCCCGCCTTCAATAACAACGTCTGTGTTTCTACCAAATCACAGTCAAACTGATCCAATTGCCCCCGCCAGGCGATGATCGGATGGGTTTTCAAAATAAGTTCTTTCCCTCTAAGGTGGGTCATATGTTCAGGCTTAGGCGCACCAGGCGTAACTGGCACCGTAGAAACAGGCTCCTGTTGTCCCAGATCAGTTTTTTCCAAAGTATATTGAACCTGAACACCTTGCGAACGCAGGAAATCACGTGCTGAAGGCGTAATGACACTGCCCTGGGGAAGGGTTAAAATTTTGGACTTTGTTTTATGCCATGTGGCCCGTAGTTCATGTTCAGATATCAGCAATTATAATCACCTCCCGGTTGTATCAAACTTGCAGGCCGCGAGAGCATTATTGATTGCCGTAAGCTTTGTTGTCACCGACAGGCAAAACATATTCGACACTGCCATGCGGCCGCGGAATGACATGTACACTGATAATTTCTCCAACCCGTTCAGCCGCCAAGGCACCCGCGTCAACCGCCGCCTTGACCGCCCCAACGTCACCGCGAACCATAACGGCCACATAGCCGCCGGACACATGTTCCTTGCCGCACAAAGTTACATTAGCGGCTTTTAACATCTGATCGGCAGCCTCGATGGCCGGAATTAAACCCTTGGTCTCAATCATCCCCAAAGCAACAACACTGCGAACTTCTGCCATTTGCTTTCCTCCTCATATACTAATTTGTCAGCTTTTTACGAACATTTCATGGCCTTCATCACTTCAGCCACAACAGACTTTATCAGCTGCGGGTCAATCGTATTGGCACTTACGGAACAGAAATTGGCTGTCCCGCCGGGAGGCTGTATAGCCGGACGCTCTGGTATGCCCGTGTGCCAGGCGACCCGTTTTATGTTAATTAAGTGCAACGGGGTTACATTCTCCGACACGCTGGAACCGCCCCAGGTTCCGCAACCAAGGGTAAATGAAGGGGCCATTTCCGTTGTAGCCCCAACGCCGCCTAAAGCGGATGGCGTATTAACCAGCACACGGAAAATCGGCTTTCTTAGCGCAAACTCACGAATAACCGTCTCATTCGTGGTATGAATGGCTAAACTGTGACCGATACCACCCAATTCCAGGAGTTGGGTACACTTCTCACACCCCTCCTCCCAGTCTTTCACCCGGTAAAAACCTAACACTGTAGTCAATTTTTCGTAGGATAACGGCCACTGTGACCCGATTCCATCAAGCGGCGCCACCAGACATTTTACTTGCGGCGGCACATTGATTCCGGCCATTTTGGCAATAACTTGCGGATCTTTTCCGACTACACGGGGATTCATACTGTGATTGGGCAGCATGACAATTTTCGAAACTTTCTCGACTTCATCAGGTTCGAGGAAGTGGGCTCCGTAACGCTTCAATTGCTGGGTCAACTCACCGGCAATACAATCTTCGGCCACGATGGCTTGCTCGGACGCACAAATAGTGCCATTGTCGAACGATTTCCCCGCAATGATATATTCCGCCGCTTTTGCCAAATCGGCGCTTCGTTCAACAAAGACGGGCACATTGCCCGGGCCAACGCCAAGAGCGGGTTTGCCGCTGCTATAAGCGGCTTTTACCAAAGCGCTGCCGCCTGTCGCTAAAATTACGGAGGTAATCGCATTCTTCATCAATTCCTGCGTTGCATCCATGGAAATTGTTGTCAGACAGCCAATAACGCCCTCCGGCGCGCCTGCTGCGACGGCTGCCCGGTTCATGACCGCGGCCGCCTCGGCGGTACAACGCGCCGCCGACGGGTGCGGGGAAAACACAATTGCGTTGCGGGACTTCAGGGCAATCATCGACTTATAAATGATCGTCGAAGTCGGGTTAGTTGTGGGTACAATCCCGGCAATTACGCCAACCGGCTCGGCAATTTTCCACATTTTTTCCTGAGTTTCAATAATGCCGGCGGTTTTCATATCCTTAATATAGTCATATACATGCTTGGCAGCGAAATAGTTTTTAAAGCATTTATCCTCATATTTACCCATACCGGTTTCACTTACCGCCATGGCCGCCAGCCGGCAAGCCTCCGCTTCGCCGGCATTACGCATTGCCTTGATGATCTCATTTACTTGTTCCTGCGAAAAACTTTTCAGGATTTGTTGTGCTTCCCGGGCCTTTTTCAATAGATTACGGACTTCCTGTACGGACGCTAAATCCCGGTCAAGTTCCATTGTCTCCACCTCTCCCAAGTTAGAACTTCAGTGCATTAGATGCCACATCAATAACGGCTCTTTGAAAAGCTTCACACGCTGCCCGGCAGGCACTTTGCGTTCCTGTTAAGAGCGCACCGCCAAAGTTTGTCTCTGTCGGCGGACCGTAAAATGCTTTCATCTCAACCTCAGCGGCTTTTAGTGCCGCATCAATACCATACATGGCTTCCAGCGGCGGCGCAATTAAATAGGCCAATGGTTCACCCAGCGGAATCTCGGCAATTTTGGACAAATAGCTGCCTGTTCTGGATATGGTCTGGGCAAACCAGGCAGTTGCCCCTCCGTCACAAGTGTAAAAAAACGCCTCGGTCTCCAGGTGATTAATGCAAGCATCCATGCCGGCATTTACTTCAGCCGGCGAAGGTCCTGCCAACACGCCGATAATCTCACCGGAGCGGGGACCGGATGCATGAGCGGCACCTGCATAAAAGCTTTTGGCGTAAATAACGTCAACTTCAGCCTTTTTTGTCGCCTCGTCAAGAGCGGTATAAGTCGCATCATCGATTGTTGCCGTAATCAGGCCAATTGATTTTTGGTACGAATCCAATCCCAATTTTTCTGCAAAATCAGGGGCAACATTAGGAATTAAACGCACGGCAAGAACCTGCGGCTTAATCGGTTCGATCATGTTTATAGCCTCCTTTTTTCCCACTACCATCCACGCTTTATTTGAAATTAACGCCTGTTGCCTTAGCTTCAAGTATTCTCTTTAATAAATCTGCCAAATGGGCCCCGGCTTCGGCCGAAGGCAACCCGCCTCTATGGATATTGCTGACTACCGTTCGCTCACTTTCCAGCATGCCGCGACGGGCGTGATAACCAATATAGGCGCTCATACTTTCCGCAGTACCCAGACCCGGACGTTCCCCGATGAGAATAATCACGACTTCAGGTTTAAGAACCTCGCCGATGACATCCATAACTCCTACACGGGAGTACTTGACAAAAATGGTGGTCCCCACTGTGATCCCCAGGCTGTTTAGCCCTTGGAGCATGGCAGGCAGCAAATTAGGAATATTGGCTTCCACCGCCTTACTGGATAAGCCGTCAGCTACAATTACTTGTACTGTAGCCCCTTGCACACAATGTTGACGCAAAATTTCAATGTTCTCATCATCAAGCAGTCTGCCTAAATCCGGCCGCGTCAAATATTCATCCTTGGAAGAACACTTGGTAACAACCGATACCATCTTATATTGTTTAGGAAACTCCGCCGGCACCTCGCCCAGCACAGAATCCTGCGCCACAGCGTGGTCGGCCCGAAACCGCAGTAAAGTATCTGTTAAAGGACGTACGCCTGCGCGCCAGACACCAATTCGCGCCGGTGTGGCCAACTTCATTTCGTGATAGAGTTCCGCATTCACCGGATTGGGAACTTGTAAATATTTCTGCAGATTAATGGCTGCCAAATCATCCAGATAGTCTTCATTGTTCACTACGTCCTGCGCAGCAGCCACAGCCTGCTGCGCAGGCATTTGACACTCCACAGAATCTTTTGCCGGTTTATTTATTTCTGCCAGCACCTGTTCCACGATCAGTCGAATATTATTGTCCACCTCCATAAAAACCTGCCCCCTATTTCGTAAAAATAGTTGCGTCACCGGCCTGCGGTGTAAGCCTGCCATTTTTCAAAATTCCCATGCTGTCTGCCCAGGCTTCGAACTCCGGCAGCGGCCTGAGGTTAAACACCTCACGCAAAGTTGGAATATCATGATAACTGGTACACTGGTAGTTCAGCATCACATCGTCGCCCATGGGTATCCCCATAAAATAAGTGCATCCGGCGGCGCTTAATAAAACAGCCAGATTTTCAATATCATTCTGGTCTGCTTTCATATGATTGGTGTAACAGGCGTCCACGCCCATCGGCACCCCAGTCAGTTTGCCCATAAAGTGATCCTCCAGTCCGGCCCGGGTAACCTGACGGGTATCATACAAATACTCAGGACCAATAAACCCTACTACCGTGTTCACAAGGAAGGGTTTATAGTGACGGGCCAAACCGTAGCATCTTGCTTCCAGAGTAACCTGATCAGCATCATGGTGAGCTTCAGCCGAAAGTTCGGAACCTTGCCCAGTTTCAAAATACATGATGTTAGGACCGGCAGCCCGGCCCTCTTTTAAGCCGGCGGCATAGGCCTCATCCAAAATCCTGCTCTCAATGCCAAACGCCTTATTACCGGCTTCGGTGCCGGCAATAGACTGAAACAGTAGTTCAACAGGCGCTCCTTTTTGTATAGCTCTAAGCTGAGTTGTAATGTGAGCCAAAACGCATATCTGGGTTGGGATTTGCCAATCCTGAACAAACTGATAGAGTGTTTCTAAACTGCGAATAACCGCTGGCAGCGTGTCGTCAACCGGATTCAAACCGATTACGGCGTCACCAACTCCATACGATAACCCTTCGCGAACACTGGCCAAGATTCCATCGACTCCGTCCGTCGGGTGATTAGGCTGCAGACGTGCCGCCAAGCGGCCCGGAGCACCAATGGTGGTATTGCAATGAGCTACGTTTTTGATTTTGCTGGCTCCTAACACTAAATCCAGGTTGCTCATTAATTTGGCAACTGCGGCCACCATTTCCGAAGTTAGGCCGCGGCTTAAGCGGTGAAGCTCATTATTGCCGGTGTCTGAGTCTAAGATATACTGACGAAGTTCAGCCACAGACCAGTTTTTGATTGACCGGTAAACTGACTCATTGATATCACCGTCAATAATCCTTGATACCTCGTCCTCTTCCAACGGTACAACCGGATTGTTGCGAAGATCCTCAAGAGTAAGCTGGGAAAGCACATATTTGGCGGCAATCCGTTCGGCGGCATTTTCGGCGGCAATGCCTGCCAGAATATCGCCGGATTTTATTTCATTCGCTTTTGCGAGAACCTCTTTAACGCTTTTAAAACTAAAGCTTTGGCCCATAAGCCTTGTTTTCAGCTTCACGCGTTTCACTCCTTCCCTGCCTGGTGCGGCACATTATCGCGCAAACACCAGCGTTTTTACAATAACTGGCACCGCTTCCTCATAAGGCAACGGCTTTGCAATATCGAGAAAATCACCAAGCTTTAACTCAATACCGTCAAGGCACACGATTTCTTGTTCAGGCAAAATGCAGCGCAGGCTTTGCCCTAAAACCTTAGCGATGTCTTGCTGGGCTACAACCACTTTGGGAGTACCGGAAATTTGGAGTAGTTCTTGCGCAAGATGACGGGCCAGGGCAACAATTGTTGTAAAATTAGTATCCGCTAAAGGGGGCACAACTGCGGCAAAGGTACGGTATAATGAATTGTCATAATTGGCGGCCAGATTAGCCCAGCTCCAAGTACCGTCTGTCTTTAACTCCGGATAGATAGCCGGAATATTTCTCAGCGGCAAAGCCGCCTTACTCGCCATAACAGTTGAACCGGATACGCTTACCGTGTGCACGCCTGCTCCCAGTACAGTGGCATGAATCGTTTCCTCTCCCTGAAAAACCCGCAGCGACTTATAAGCCCTGCTGCTGCGATAGGCTTCGGCAAGCAGCGGGCCGACATCGCCGTGAACCCACCAATTCTCAGCCTGCGGTTGATAAATATAGCGGGCAACGCCTCCGGAAAATACGATTCCGTCCAGCGGCATATCCGGCAGATGATTGGTCATTACCAATGCCGCATCGCTGTCAGCTATCGGTAGATGAAATAAAACCCGTTCTACACAGCAAACCATTTCATTTAGACAGGCCTTGATGCCAGCCAATTCTTCTGCCGGCGAATCGACGGGAAAAAGGGCACTCTCCCGTTGTTTCTCCAAACATTGCACTAATTTTTGTGCCGAAGGACTGATATAGGTGAGCCGGCGAGAAAGTGTGTCCACCTCAAACAGCCGCCCCCCAACATTAATGCATGCTGTACCGATACAAACCCCGCGATCAAAAATCGCAATATTGGAAGTGCCGCCACCGATATCCAAATTGGCCACTCGAATACGCAGTCGTTTGGAAATCTCCTCCGCACCCGCTCCTTTGCCGGCTATTACGCTTTCCAAATCCGGTCCGGCGGTGGCTACCACAAATTCACCGGCAAATTCCGCCAAAGCATGGACAATCTCTGACGCATTTTCTTTTTTGGCTGTCTCACCGGTGATAATGACAGCCCCGGTATCTACATCTTTAGGCTGAATGCCGGCACATTCGTATTCTTGAGCTATCAAATTCCGTAAAGCCGCACCATCAACCCGGTTGCGGTCTAAAAACGGCGTAAAATGAACGGCCCCCATATAGACGACGCTTTTGCGGCTAATTTCGATTTTGGGCACTTGGGTTCCCGGCATCACATTAACCAGTGTCAATCGGGATAACACCATTTGGGTAGTGGTTGTTCCGATATCAATACCAATGCTTGTAAGCGTAATTTCCTTGTCCATACTCGCTCAGGATCACTTGCCGGTATCAGTTGGCTTAGTCGCTGTTTTAGCCGGTTTTTCTTCCACAGGGATGCTCGGCAAAATAGCCTCCAATTCGGCGTGCGGCCGGGGAATTACGTGACAACTGATCAGTTCGCCAACACGTTCAGCAGCGGCAGCGCCTGCATCAACAGCCGCCTTTACAGCCCCGACATCACCGCGCACCATTACCGTTACCAGCGCCCCGCCAACTTTTACTTTGCCGATCAAATGAACATTAGCTGCTTTTACCATCGCGTCGGCAGCCTCAATACTTCCCACTACCCCTTTTGTCTCGACCATCCCTAAAGCAACTAATCCGTCTTTGTATGACATACTTTATTTGCCCCTTTCATAAAAATGATCACAAACCGACTAATTGTCCAATTCATCCAACACACCGAATTCTTCTTCGAAAGGCCGGATGTTTTTATTGCCCCAGATGAAATAATAGGCTACCGCCAAGACATAAGCCACAGCCACCCAGATTAGACTGTCAATACTTGCCACCAACAGACTGACTACGCAAAATACTGCTATGATTAAGCTGATTGTCGGCACCAGCGGAAACATCGGAACTTTAAACGGACGTTTCATTTCAGGTTCCTTGGAGCGTAATACAAACAAACTGATCAGGCTGATAATATACATGATAACCGAGCCAAATACGGATATCGTAATAACAACATTTGTCAGCCCTGTCATTGCGGCCCCCAGGCACACTAAACCCGGTAAGAGCAGCGCCCAAACAGGTGTACGGTGCTTTGGATGAACATAGGCCAGGAATTTTGGCAAATAGCCGGTGCGTGCCATAGCGTACGCTTGGCGGGAGTACCCGAGAATAATGCCATGCAGGGATGCTACAAGACCAAATAAGCCAATGGCGTTAATCGCTAAAACCCAGAAAGAGCTCTCGCCATAAACACAGCTCAAAGCCATCGGCAACGGATAATCCACTGCATCAATCAATGCGACGTCAGCAATGCCGGCAGTAAGAAACAGTGTGGCAAAGGCCATTACCGTCAAAGTTCCCATTCCACTTAAAAATCCGACAGAGATATCCTTTTGCGGATTGACCATTTCCTCAGCCGACATAGCGCCGCCTTCAATAGCCAGGTAAAACCATATTGCAAAAGGAACTGCCGCCATAATACCGTTATAGCCGTTAGGCAAAACGGGTTCGGCCATAACTTTGGCCATATCAAAATGCGGAATAGCCAACCCCCAGTAAATTACTAAGCCGACAAGAGCCACAATTGTTACAATAAGTTCGAAAGTAGCAGACGTCTTCATACCCCAATAATTAATAAAAATAAACACCAAAAAGGCAAATACTGTCGCTGTCATTGCCGGAATAGCAGGCACAATATTATGAATATAGCCGCCTATTGCTAATGCAATGGCCGGCGGTGCGAAAACAAATTCAATAAGACAGCTTATCCCGCTCATATAGCCCCAAAACTTACCTAACGCCCGCCGCGCGTACGCGGACGGACCGCCGGCATGCGGAATCGACGTTGCCAGTTCGGAATAAGAAAGAATAAATGTCACATAAAAAATAGTAACCGGAATAAGAGCAATCGCTAAGCCGATTACCCCGCCGGCTCCAAAGCCATAACTCCAGCCAAAATAGTTTCCTGAGATAACCAGTCCAACTGCCAACGCCCAGAGATGAATGGGTTTTAAAACTCGCGTAAGTTGAGAATTTTCGCCTCCGGTATTGGCCTGCGCACTTAGAATTACCGGTTTTTCAACATTACTCATTACATACTCCTCCTACTTTACTAATTAGGCAATTGTAAAACATACTATCCTTTGTTTCTGATCTCCCTCCCATCCCATTTACTTATCCAGTGCACCAACACCTTATATGTAAGGCTGATGTTACTGTCCGTAAAATAAAATAAGCGCCTTTTAAGACTGTTATCCTTGTATAACAATCTTAAAAGGCGCTATTGCCCATTATTTCTTTGTCGCCAACAAATTTCACCAATAAAAATTAACTTCTATAGGCAAGGGGCGCTATTGCCTCTGCCTTTTAGCAGCGAATAACCAAATCTAATTTTGATAAATCTGATAATTCGCGTTCTGATAAAAAAATCCTGCAAGATTTTGCTAAAATATATAAAAAATTTGCTCATTATCTTAGTTATTACGATCAGAATTGTTTAAGACTTTTGCAGCTTTATGACTGCTGATAATTTGCTTGGCCACCTCCACCAGAGTCACCCGCTTCTGCATAGCTTGGCGCAATAATTGCCGATGAGCCTCCTGCTCGGAAACACCCAATTTGTCTTTTAAAATAACGCGCGCATGAGCAATTGTTTGCTGATTTGCCAATTGATTTTTGGTTTCAGCTAATTCCTGTTTAATATTTTGCGTATCTTTCCACCGGGCATAGGCAATTCGAACCATGGCTAACAAACCATTTTCCGAGGTTGGTTTTATAAGATAGCCGCAGGCGTGCACACATTCGGCACGGCTGATAAAGCTCGGTTGGCTATAGGCCGTAAGCATAATAACCGGTATGTTCATATTTTGAAAAATCTTTGCCACTTCCAACCCGTCCAGTTTGGGCATCATAATATCCAAAATAGCCAAATCCGGCGATGTACGTTTTGCCGTGTTAACAGCGTCACGTCCGTCGGAACACTCGCCACAAACGACATAACCGGCTTTTTCAAGCATTGCTTTAATGTCTACTCTCGTTAGTACTTCATCTTCTGCGATTAGTATCGACAATGGAATCATCATCTTTCTCCTTCCTACACGAAGGAAACGAGACCTTCGCTATTGTTGTACTATCACGGCGCTCGATCTTAAATGTCCCCTCCATTTGCTCACAAGCTAATAAGTTGACCAAATATAAACCTAAGCCTTCATTTTTTATATTAAGTTTCCTATCGGTTTCCTGATTTTCAGTATCCGCAACCATTATATGGACAATTCCCTCAGATTCCTCCACAAAAATGCTAATTTCTCCATTCATAACCTCCTTGATGCCATGTTTTAAACTATTGGTAATGAGCTCATTCAGGACTAAAGCAACGGGAACAGCCTGACTATCGGGAATTCTTACTTTTTGCCCCTGTACGGATATCTTGATATTTTGATCAGCTAATGTATAATTATCCACTAAGCTTTCGACAAGGTAACCGGCTAAATCCAAAATATTCAGTGAATTCCAGCTTTGATGAGCAAATACATCGTGAACCCGGGCAATGGAAATAATTCGGGATACACAGGCTTCAAATTCCTGCTCTACAACCTTTGAACCCACTCGCCGCTTTTGCAAATTCAAAAGCGATACGACATTTTGTAAATTATTTTTAACACGATGATGAATTTCTCTGATAATCGTGCTTTGCACATCTAACTGTCGTTCCTTCTGCCGCAGTTCCGTAACATCTTGAATAGAAACAACACACCCGGATAATTCCATATAGTTTACCAGTGGATGCACCCGAAAAAGGAAATGGGAATTATTAACTTCATACTCCATTGGTGAAGACAGACTGCCCAACATGTCCTGCATCGATTTGAACGCTAAAGCCTGCATGAGGTTTTCACCTAATGGCGAATCAGGAAAATAAGCCTTGCCAATCCGCGCTGCATTTTTATTGGCATAAATGATTTCGCCTTTTTGATTAAGCACGAAAATACCATTGCCAACCCATTCATCCCAGGCAAAACCGGTAAACGTCAAGGACATTAAAGTACTACTGAGCCGTTCTGCCGTTTGATTAAGAAATTCGACTTGTTCCTCATGGCGAATTTCTGCCGAAATATCCTTTTCCATAATAATAACACCAATAACTCGCTTGGTTTTGCTATAAAGCGGTACAACCGTCTGGTCAATGGGAACGCCTTCTTGGCTCAATCCCCGAACATTACGAACAATCCCTTCCCTAGAAAAAGCTTGAAATACAGCAGGCTCCTTAGTTGCATAAGCGATCTCACCAACTACACTCTGTTTATACAGTGAATGTCCCGGGGGATGCGCCCATGCCAATACAATCGCGTCAACACCATTCTTTAAAAAAGCATCAATAAAAACATCTGTTCCCGTTAACTCGGCAAAAACCGGCAATTGCCGGATAACATCCTCAATATCACCTGCCTCATTCGTATCCAAATCCGTATATTCCCTACAAAGCTTGCGAAATGTTTGCAAGTCATCCTTTTTTTCCACAGATTAAAGCCTCCATACATATTCAATACTAAGCTTTGCTCGTATGCAACATTTGAATTGCTCGTAAATACAAAATATGTTGTAGACATTTTATAACGGGTTAGATCAGTTTTTAGTTGTTATGTTTATTTTTACATATCTCTCCAATAAATGTCAAGAGTTGACATTTATTGGAGAGATATGCTGTTTTTTCCATTTTTCGAAGTATACTCTGTAAGGATGTAGATATAGACTATTAAATACGCTTCCCGTCCTTATTCCAAAAAAAGCCGGCCTGCTTCGCAATACTATCAACAGTTTTGACACTTACCGCCCCTTTCCATTCCGGCGGAAATAAGCGCCGGTACCCCGGTTGCGCAAAGCGGGCATCAATCAACAGTACAATTCCCCGGTCCTGTTCGCTGCGGATGACCCTCCCGGCTGCCTGCAAGACTTTGTTCATACCCGGAAATACATAAGCATACTCAAAACCCTGGTGGTTTTCCTGATCAAACCATTGCCTGATAATTTCCCGCTCCAGGCAAATTTTCGGCAAACCGACACCAACAACGACGGCACCTAGCAGCCGTTCGCCCGTTAGGTCAATTCCTTCGCCAAATACTCCGCCCATGACGGCAAATCCCACCAGCGTAGTCTCGTTATCACTGGAAAACTGACGTAAAAATGCGGCCCGCTCTGCTTCGGTCATCTCACCTACCTGTTGAATCACCCTGATGGCCGGATTTTTCAAGGTGAAGCGCCGGCAAACTTCTTCCATATAACGGTAAGACGGCAAAAACACCAGGTAATTGCCTGTTTTTGCCTGAGTGGCCGCCGTTATACTGTCGACTATAACTTCATAGGTTTTATCCCGCATCCTATAGGTAGTATGAATGGTATCAGCCACCAACAGCCCCAAATGATCCTGCCGGAAGGGAGAAGGCACCGCCAGCTTGCCGTCTTCCGCCTCGCCGCCCAGTATCTCCGCAAAGTAAGTAAGCGGTGTTAACGTTGCCGAAAAGAAAACCGCAGCTTTGCCCCGTTTAACAGCCTGCCTGAGTAATTCGGAAGGGTTGATGCAAAACAGCTTAATTTTTACATTCTTGTCCAGTTTTTCGTAGTATGTCACATAGCGTTCATCGTACAGCTCCGCTGTCCGCACAAAGGCATTAACCTTGAAATACAGTTCCAATAATTCTTCCCGGAAGCCGGCTTGCTCATTCTTAGTCAGCCATTTTTCCGCTAAATCCATAAACTTTCTCAGCAAGGGAAAAATTTTAGCCGGCAATTCCGTCAGGCAATAGTCCGCTTCACCGACTGCGGACTGTTCTACACATAATTTTCCGGCCTGCAGCATAAACGTATTGATTTTGCCGGCACTTTTTGCCACGTGGGGGAGTTCCTGACTGAGACTCTTTTTTAGATCCAAAAAGCTTTGTTTGGTTATTTCTGCCGAAAACATCTCTCTGGCCCGGTCAACAAGATTGTGCGCCTCATCAATCAAAAAACAATACGGGCCGTTATTTTCCAAGAAGAAACGTTTTAGATACACCCGGGGATCAAACACATAATTGTAGTCACAAATGACAACATCTGCCCACAAAGCCAAATCAAGTGACAACTCAAATGGGCACAGCCGGTGCTCACGGGCGACCTGTTCGATTGTCTCCCGCGTAAAAGTCTCCTGATCCCAGCAGGCGTTAAGCGCCTGATTAATGCGGTCATAATAGCCTGCCGCATACGGACACTCCTCCGGCGTGCAGGCCGCATCCGGCATAAAACAGATTTTGTCTTTGGCGGTCAGTGTCAGCGTCTTACACTTAAGCCCTGCTTGCCGCAATAACTGAAAAGCCGCCTCAGCCAGTTCCCGGGTTACCGTTTTGGCTGTGAGAAAAAATATTTTTTCCACTTGTTCCAGCCCCAGTGCCTTCACAGCCGGAAACAAAGTCGCCATGGTTTTGCCGGTACCTGTCGGCGCCTGCGCAAACAGCTTTTTCCCCTTTACCAACGTCGTATATACGGCGACAGCCAGTTGCCGCTGGCTGGGACGAAATTCAGCAAAGGGAAATTCCAACAACCGGGCTGTACCATTGCGGATTTCCAGCCAATCCCCCAGCCGTTTTGCCCACAAGGCGTACTGATTGATTAGCGAGTCAAAAAAGTCGGCCAGTTCTGCCAGCGAATACGTTTTCTTAAAAATCTTCACTTCCAGGGTAGCAACCTGACAGTAGGTGATCTGCACATCGATTTGCGTTAACTCCTGCTTACGCGCATACATATAGGCATAGCATTTGGCCTGTGCCCAATGGAGTGGATTATACGCTTCGTCAATTGCCTCAAGTTCTTCTGTCACGGATTTAATCTCATCAATCGTCACCTGCGGCGGTTCTGTGTCAGCCTGTGCCGTAATAATTCCATCAGCCCGCCCGCTAACTTGCAATTGTACATCAGGCCGTTCGACAATGATGGACAGGAAGACCTCCGATTCATAGTCGCCACCTTGCGCATGCTGAAGCCGGCGATGAATCTTGCTTCCCTCGGCCATACGGGCACTGCCGGCAAATGCCGACGACAAATCTCCTGACCGGAGAACAAATTCAACTAAATTACGCACCGAAGTTTTTATCATGCTATCAGAAGACATATGTCATTACCTTTCAGACTGGTATTGTGTCTATTATACAACACCCTGACCTTTTGTAGGAGGGTTGGGGAATGCAAAAGACTGACCTCACTATGAGATCAGTCTCCTTTTATACAAGTCTGTTGGGCGCATAAACTTGCATTAGCCAATCAGATTGCCGTCGTCATCAAACACCATATCCATAGGCTCGCTGCAAATTTCAATATCAGGGTTGGCCTGAGCCGCCTCTAACAAAGCCTCCGAAATAATGATGTCTTTCAAATGCAGCGTGTCTTTAATTCTAACCAGTTTAACCTTAGACATATCGCGGGCGTTGCAGGTCTTAACCGCAGCCAGCAGGGCTTCCCGGTCGTCGGCCATGATCATCGGCATGCGGGCCGGCGCAGGCGTCGTATTGGTAATACAGTTGGCATACGTATAGTCAAAATCAATTTTATTAAACAATTTACGGGTGGTATAGTCCGCTACCCCGATGCCGCAGGCATTGCCATGCGTTCCTTCTGTCAAATCCAGCACAACTACTTTATTGGCATCCAGGCCGCCGCTGGCATAGGGAGTGGGAAAACGCCCGGTAATGTTCGGGTCCATGCCATCGCCGGATATCTCTTTGCCCAGTTGATCCACAACCAGAACATCAACAGGGTCGAACAGGATGCGCGGCATCTTCTCTTTAGCTTCAAATAATAGTTTCTGATCCACTTCCATAATGTTTTCCGCAGGTACGGCTAGCAGTGTCGAAATCCTGTCATAGGCGTTCTCGACAGTGGCAATACCGAACAATATCTTACTGTTGGCGATTTTTACCTTAGCCATTTCAAAAACATGCTCAGCCATATGTTTAAAGCTGTATTTATGACAGGTTTCCGCACCCTTTTGCTTGCCAAGACCAATAACCAGCATCTTAGCCAAGCCGCTTTCACATGGCCCCCGGTAAGCGGTATGGGGCTTTATCCGGTTAATGATGACAATGCCGTCTGCCTCGTAAGCATTTTTATCCATATGCACAGGCAAACCGTTGGCGATTTTGCCGATTTCGACCACTTCCATCGAGGAAACAATTGGACAGCCGGCACTTTCGGCAGTAACACCGAGATTGGCTAATACCTGTTCTTGTCCGGCGGCAGTGGCACCGCCGTGGCTCCCCATGGCCGGCACGACAAAAGGTTCGCCGCCGCGTTGTTTAATCTCTTGTACTGTTAACCGGACCAGTTCAGGAATTCTGTTAAGCCCCCGGCTACCGACCGCAACCGCAATACGCATGCCTGGCTTGATTCTGTCGCCAATATTCTCTTTGGCAAACTCCTGTTTAATGGCTGCCGCTATATCGTTGATTTCTGTTACATTAAATTTTTGACGCACTTTTACTACCCGCGGCAGCTCAGTGTCTTTGAGCAATTCTTGTATAATTCCCATTGGAAATTCCCCCTATATGGTCTATCCTTAACTTGATTCCATGTTACAGGCAACTACATCGTCGGGCCAATTCGCATAATGGCAAAATCATTATGCCCCAAGACTTCGGCTTTGGTCATCTTTCCGGATGCCACTGCCAGCATCTCCTCAAAAATTCGTTTGCCAACCTGTTGGACGGTTTCATCCCCGGTTATAATAGTGCCGGCGTTAAGATCCATATTGTCGGCCATCTTTTCAAATAACGCGGTATTGGTAGCCACTTTGATCGTGGGTGCGATCGGCGAGCCGGTAGGTGTGCCGCGCCCGGTGGTAAACACGCAAATATGGCAGCCGCCGGCGACCATCCCGGTCAACTGTTCAATGTCATTGCCGGGAGTATCCATAAAGACAAGTCCCTTGGTGCTCACTTTTTCCGCCCAATCAATGACGGCTTGCAACGGCCTTGTCCCACCCTTGTAGACACAGCCCAGCGACTTTTCTTCAATTGAGGATAACCCGCCCTCAATATTTCCCGGGGTAGGATTACTCCCCCGCATGTCAACTCCCATCGTTTTGGCCTTTTCTTCAAACCCTCTGATGGTAGCATAACATTTGGCTTTTACGGATTCATTAATTGCCCGTTCGGCAATAATATGGTCAGCGCCGATCAATTCGGCAGTCTCAGCAAGAATTGACGTACCGCTCGCATCTATTAACAAATCGCTGGCCGCTCCCAGCGCCGGATTGCCTGACAGCCCCGAGCAGGCGTCAGAGCCGCCGCATTCTGTCCCTAAAATAAGTTCCGAGGCGTCGATAGGCTCGCGCTGTAGTCCGGAGGCTTCAATAACCATTTTCTGAGCAGCGGCTGCACCGGCTTGGATGGCTTTAATCGAGCCGCCCTCATCTTGAATAATAATGGTATGAACAGGTTTGTAAGGACATTGCTTTTTAATTTCCGCCGCTACATCCTGGGCGCGAATGACTTCACATCCCAGGCCGACAACAACGATTCCATAAACGTTGGGATGAATGCCATGACCAATAAAGGCCCGCGCTGTCTGCTCGGCATCTGCCCCCAACTGCGAGCAGCCATGCTGATGTTCCACCCAGGTTGTTCCCCGTACATTGGACGCAATGCCCCGTGCTACTTGATTAGCGCAATTGACTGTCGGAAAAACTAATACATGATTGCGAATTCCTACTGTTCCGTCTGGCCGGCGATAGCCCATAAAGTTCATTATTTTTCCACTCCTGTCTCTAAATCTCCGCGTCCGCGACAACCAACCAGATTGTGGACATGGGTATGCTGCCCGGCCGCTATGTCTTTCGTCGCTACTCCGATTACTTCACCATACTTAATGATTTGACTATCCTTGGCTATGTCCTTAATAGCCACCTTATGGCCAAAAGGAATGTTCTCTTGCACGTGAAGTTTCACCGTTTCGCCATCCTTATTGACAGCAATCTCTGTGCCTGCTGCAATATTTTCCGTTACGGTTGCCACATTGTCTTTGGCTTTCATAACAATCGCTTTAAACTTATTCACAATTTCTCCTCCAAGACCTGATTTATTCACTACCGGCAGTTGATTATATTTGCAATTTCTATGCCAAGTTTTTGCGTTACATTGCTGCAATCTGCCACAAGCGTGCCGCGGCCTGTATTCATCAGTATCTTCTGTCATAGTAATGTGAAAATTAGCGGAATTACCTGTCTATTGTTTAGCAACAAATTGTTACATCGGTAACGATTTGTTTCATGAATTTGTTTCATTCGTCTTTTTCCCATTGCCGAAGTTTGCGCCAAAGTGTCGTGCGGCTCATGCCCAGCCTTTTAGCGGCTTGTGTATAATTATATTTTTCCTCAAACAATATTTGTTCAATTTTACAACGTTCTGAGACAGCAGACCTTGCCGCCTCATGTGCAAACTCATTAACTACCTGCCCGCAGGCGGCCAATTCCTGACGCACCATGATTTCGTCAATAGGCCGGCCGCCAGCCAGCAGTTTAACTCTTTCCATAACATTTTCCAATTCACGGATGTTACCCCGCCAGTATTGTTTCTGTAAAAGTTTTACCGCTTCTTCCGTAATTCCGCTACAATGGCCGCCTAGCGGCTTGCCCAAAAAACTCCGCACCAACTCCGGAATGTCTTCAATCCGTTCCCTGAGCGGCGGAATATGCAGTCTGAGAACATCCAAGCGATAATATAAATCCACCCGGAATTTTTTTTCATCCACCAGGCGCATCATATCCTGATTGGTAGCCGCCAGTATCCGCACATTTACCGGAATAACCCGGTCAGCCCCCAGCCGCATGACTTCTTTTTCCTGCAATACCCTGAGCAGCCTGGCCTGTAGCGCCAAAGGCATTTCGCCAATCTCGTCCAAAAAAATCGTCCCGCCATGCGCCAGTTCAAATAAACCGGATTTCCCCCCTTTTTTGGCGCCGGTAAACGCGCCTTCCTCATAGCCAAAAAGCTCACTTTCCAGTAAATTTTCCGGCAGCGCCGCACAATTTATGGCCACAAAGGGCCCTCGCTGCCGTTGGCTTACGTTATGGATACTCTGCGCAACCCGTTCCTTGCCGGTTCCGGATTCGCCGGTGATCAGCACGGTAGCGTCATTGCCGGCATACAACCGCACACGCTCCTTAATCAGTTTCATCTGCGGCGAGGATGCGCTCAATTGTTCTAGATGGAATTTGGCCACAAGGCCCTTTTTGTTCAGCTTTTGCCGTACCGCCTGCTCAAAGTTCTGCAACTGCGTAACATCCTGTACATTGGCTATTGCCCCCACCGTATCTTCACCCAGCTTAATGGGAATACGCTTAATGGCAAAAACGTGGTTTTCTACACTGCGTACACTTTCACGTTCGGCCTTATCATCCATAAGACATTCCCGCAGACCATCGTCAGGAAAAATCCGGCCAATTTTCTTGCCAATAACCTCCGCTCGGGAAATCCGGTACATCCGTTCCAGCGCCTGATTAAAAATCGTTATCTGTTCATTTTTGTCAATGGCAATAATCCCATCCGCAGAGGCTTCAATGATGGTGCGAAACAGTTCCGCTCTCTCCCGTTCGCGGCGTCTGACATGCGCTAGATTCACAGCCTCAATAATTGCCTTACTGATTGATTCTGCCGATGATTCAATCGGCACAACATTTAACCCCCGTTCAATCAGCAGTTTGACTGACAAAGCATCCCCTAAAAACGTACTGATCCCTTGCTTGCAAGCGATCTCAATCGTTTTTTCCTCAATGGTTTCGTTCTCCATAAAAATTTCCCTGATCGGCACGCCGATATATTCACCCAATTTTTCGCATTCAAACAAAAAACGCCGCATAAATACAACTCCTACCGGCCCTGAAACATGACCGGCAATTTTTAGAGCCTTAAGAATATCAAAGGCGGTAACCTGAATCTCAACAACCGGAATATCCACATGCTTGGCAATCAAGGACGCAGTAGCCCCGCGGCTGATAATAACATCCGTGCCGCCTGCTTCTGCCCTGATTGCCTGTTTCACTCCGGTTTCCAAAAGACCGGCTACGATTTCTATCTCTCCCGGCCAGTTGAAATCTTGTTTTGTCAGCACCTCTCTGGCAGTATCCGCGATATTCTCCAGGGGTGCAATTATCGTAATCTTCATCACCCACACCTCTTAACTCGACAAGTCAACCAGTAAGTTTAAATTTATTGTACCATTTGCCTGACTGCAACTACAAGACACAGAAAACTCCACCCTTTGCTAATAGGTGGAGTTAAAAAACTAGGCGTTGGTTCCTGGCCCTAAAACATATACTTTTGCGTTTTTGACACCAAAGTCATAGGCCTGGTCCACAGAACTCTGTGCTACGTCAATGCGGTTGCCCTTAATAGCTCCGCCGGTGTCTTCCGCCGTTGCATAGTGTCCGGTACCATCCGGGTACTCGATATACAGCCGCGAGCCCAAGGGAATAACATCCGGATCTACCGCCACGACTCCGGGGCGAACTGTCGTACCCAAAAATGTTTTATCCCCCCATTGTTCATTATCATGAGCGCCGGGAGCATAGGCAGTCGCCTTGACTTCTACGACTTTTTGAAAATCTTCCGGTGCCTGAGCCGATGTTTTTTCACTTGCCGGCGTTTTTTCACTTACCGGTGTCGCTTCCACCCGTTTAGCCTGTGTCGCTTCTTTAGCCGGTGCAGCCTTGGAGTTGGCCGCAAGCGGATTGATCGTTTTCTGGCTGCGTTCAGCGGCCGCCCTGGCTTGTATTCTCGCCAGTTTTTTCTGCGGTATCTTGCTGTCTGACTGTAAACCGAAAGATCCTTTTGGTGTTTTCACCATCTGTTGCACGGCAGCGTCCGGCTGCGCGGGAGCATCAGGAACAGCTGAGGCATGAGCGGTAGCCGGCATCCCCGGCAGCAAAGCCGATGACACAAATGCAGCCCCGGCAACCGCCGCGGCGGCCGCCATACGTTTAAATTTACGGTTAAGGGATTTACTGTGCCTGTTGTGACGCGTTTTATGTGTCACAACCATTCGCCTCCTTTCCAAAACTATACTTATAGTTTTTGGCTAAAAATTGTCTTACATGCACGACAGTTTTTAACAATAGACGAATAAATAAAAAGTTTTTTTCATACACCATCCGCCTGCGCCTATAAATTTCCTTAATGCGGAGTAAGAATGACCCCAGGCATTACACCCTTAAAAGTTCGGTAAGTTCATCAACTGTGGCTGCCATATAGGTAGGTCCGGCGTCCTGCAGTTCTTTAACCGTGCCATAACCATACTGAACAGCAATGGAGTCAATGCTATTTTTTTGCGCACCAATCACATCATGCTTTCTGTCGCCCACCATAACGATATCTTTCTTTTCCATACAGTTAAGTTCCGTCAAAATATAAGAAATAATTTCATCCTTATGAATGCGGGACCCGTCCAGATTGCTGCCGACAATCAATTGGAAAAACTGCGGAAGGTTAAAATGCTCGATAATTTGCTGGGAATACACAGTAGGCTTGGAGGTGGCTACCAGCAGCTTTTTACCAGTACCGCTAAGCAGCGCCAACATTTCCCTGGTTCCTGGATAAACCGCATTTTCAAACATTCCGGCCTGCGTGAAATATTCACGGTAATAGCCAACCCCGGCAACCGCTTCTTCCCTGCTCAACGAATAAAACTCCTGAAAAGATTCAACAAGCGGTGGCCCAATGAACGGCACCAGCTTCTCTAAATCAGGTTCATGAATAGCGAATTTTGCCAGTGCATACTGCACTGACTTCGTAATCCCGACCTTGGGATCTGTCAACGTTCCATCCAAGTCAAACAAAATCACCTGATATCCCATACTTACTCCTCCCTTGCCCGTTTAATAAGCCGGTCATATTTTGTCTCCTGTTTTGCCTTCATTGACAACCCCGTAAAGCTCCTGCTACAATAATGTATAATTTACATTCTGGTCCTAACCCTAAAATCTTTAGGAGGCTGTTATGGATTTACTCAAACAACGGATACGGACCGATGGTCTGATCTTGAATAATTCGTTACTAAAAGTTGACTCTTTTTTGAATCAGCAGATTGATCCTGCGCTTATGTTGAAAATCGGCGAAGAGTTTGTCAACCGCTTCAAAGGCGAAACAATAACCAAAATACTAACCATTGAATCCTCCGGTATTGCTGTTTCGGTTATGACCGGGCTCATTCTGAAAGTCCCTGTGATTTTTGCCCGTAAACGAAAGCCTAAAGTCACCAGCGACGATGTGTATACGGCCAAAGTATACTCTTATACCAAAGGCGAAAGCAATAATATCATGATATCCAAACAGTTTTTACACCAAGACGACAGTGTACTTATTATCGATGACTTTCTGGCAAATGGCGAAGCCGCCGCCGGTTTGGCCGATATTGTTAAACAAGCCCAAGCGAAAGTGGTCGGTATCGGCATTGTTATCGAAAAATCCTTCCAGCCTGGTGCCCAAAAATTAGCGCAAGCCGGTTACCGGGTAGAATCCCTAGCCCGAATAAAATCATTTGCTAACGGCCAGGTTGAATTTTTATAAATGAATCTTTTCGCAGCCGTTAAAATTCATAAAATTTCCCGGCAGCAACCGGCTCAAACTGAGCCAGCAGCAGGCACTTCCCCTTGGTATCCGGCGACTTCCTGCCATAAGGCTGCATGGGAACAAAGCCGGCCCGGGTATACATGGGATTTTCCCAGGTACAAACCATGACGCTAAAAGCAGCCGGGCCATGGTGAAGCCTTATCTGGCGCAACCGCTCGTCAAGCATCAGCTTATTAATACCTTGGTGGCGCCATGCGGGTAGCACCGTAGCCCATGACAGCTCATACAACCAAAACGAACACATCGACGGCGCCCAGGCGGCGACACCGATGATCCGGTTATTAACAACCGCCGCAATAAAGCGCGCCCGAATGTACCCATAGATATCGCCTTTAAAAAAAGCCTGCATTTCGGCCTTTACATAAAATAAATGTTCTTTATTCCAACCGCTTTGCGCAAAGACAGCCAAGGCTTCCTCCCGTCTGTCCTCGGTTAAATTTACGATCTTTACATCCATAAACATCCTCCCCTGCATAACCTTACTACAAGAGCCATAGTTCTCCGTAACTTCATGGAGAATTATGGCTCTTTTCGTTATACCGGCCTATTTTTCCTGCCTTACTATAAACTTCTTTAATGCGGAAGATATATAATCGTTCGAGATTATCTGATTTCTGATGATCATCCCCGGATAAATAATAATAAATTCCTTAATAATAACAATAGCACGAAATAGTAGGAGGTCAAAATAATGATGTATATTAAGAGAATTGCTTTGGCAGCCGGCTTGTTTTTTCTGGCAAGCAGCCTACTGTTTGCCGGCTGCAGCAACCTGACACCGGTTAATCCGCAGAACCCGCCAACCCCTTCTAAGCAATTGGATAATACGCAAGACTACACAGTTACCTATAATTATGGCGACACCGGCCCGGTACAGCTTTCAGCCAATAATTTTTCTTTGAAAGTCGGCCAAAGACTTATTCTCAAACCGGCGCCGGGTCTCACGAAAAACACCCGTTTCACCTCAGGCAATGGCAACTTTTTCGGCGATATCATGCAACAGGAGGGAGACCAAAGCAGTACCGGCCAGCTTAGCTTTCGCGCCAAGCAGGCAGGCAAAGGCAAACTGCAAATTATTCCCAACGGTACCGACACCGACAGAGCAACCGACCTGTGGGTTACTGTAGAATAACTAAAAAGCCTGGGGTTTACTGTTTTTTTAATAAACCTCAGGCTTTGTGTTTAATTTTTATACCGTTTCTTAATAGCCCCGATAACCGGAATACTAATCGCTGCAGCAATAATGGCCTCAGGAATGCCATTAATCAAGGCAATACTATAGATTACTTTGGCGGCAGCACCCAGCTCAATCCCCCGGGTAGCGGCAAACTCCGCCGCATACAGCAGGTAAAGCATCGTCAAAAAGCCAAATGTGTTGGTGAGTGAGCCAACAATTGCTCCGACACCAATGCGAAGTCCTTCGTGCTTTCCCCAGGTCCATTTATAGGAATAGTAAGCTGTAATACCAATCAGCATCCGCGGCAATACGGACACCAGCGGATTAATAATTGCAAATGACAAAATCGTAGGCGCCGTTAAATTCTGCACGATGCTGAACAAGCCAAAAATCAAACCAATCATAGCCCCGACAAGCGGGCCTTCTAAAATGGCACCAATGATAACCGGAATCTGCATGATGGTGGCTTTGGCCGTAGGCAGTGGAATAAAACCAAAACCCGAAAGTCCCAACATGATCGAGATAGCAGAAAGCATGCCGATAACCGCAATCTGCCGCACGCCAAATTTACCTGATCCCCGTAGTGATGCTGTTTTTTCCATTACTTAATACCTCCGTTCTTATTCCCTTCAGGATATAAGTCGTTTTATTCCGGAGTCTTCTCAGACCGCCAGTCCGGTTTCCTGCGAATACCGGCTAAAAAGGCGGATCGTGCTACTCCGTTAACATGTTACCACAAATATAATAAAATTTGTATAGTTTTTTTCTTGGATTAAAAGATTTTTTTAAGACTCAGTTATGGCGTTTTCGTCGCCGGAATTTATCCAAAAAGCCCTTTTGCAGCAGGCAAAAGGGCTTTAAATAAGCTCCATGATCGGCATCACTTTGTCCTGGGAACAAGAAAATAAATCACTTTTGCAAACTGATCAAACAAAGGCAGCACCGCCACCGACGACAACACATTAAACAAGGTATGCATCACTGCCACCTGGCCACTGAAATCAGTCGTAATCCAGCCGGCGGCAACAACCAGGAATTTGGTCAAAGGCAAAAAGCAAACAACCCCCAAAACATTCAGCAAAATGTGGGCCGTTGCCACCCGCCGGGCTGCGAGCGGTGCCGCCGCGCTAAATACTACCGAAGAAATACAGGAACCAATATTATTGCCGTACACAACATAAGCAGCGGTCGTTATATCAACAATCCCCTGATCGGCAAGCACCATCAGCAAAGCGGTCGCCGCGCTGCTTGACTGAAAAACTATTGTCGCGATAATCCCGCCCCAAATACCGTAAAGCGGCTGAGCTTTAGCCAAAATGAGATAATCTGTAACCCGGGCAATCTCCGGAATACCGGCAATACCTTGCACCAGCAGGAAAATGCCGCCAAACATACTTAACAGTCCCGCACAGGCAAAACTTAGATAACGCAGCCTTCTTATTCTGCTCAACGCCAGGCAGCCGATCAGCAATGGCCAAATATAAATTAACGGGACCGTCACGTTGATCAAACCCAAAGTTGAACAAGTACCAATATTCGCGCCCAAAATAATGCCCAGCGCCTGCCGAAACGACATATAGTCGGCACTCACCAAACCAATGGTAATCAAGCATACCGTAGTACTGCTCTGGAATGCCGCGGCGGTCACTGCCCCTAACAGCAGTCCGCGCCAAGGTGTTTTCGTTAACTTCGCCAAAACAATATGCAAACGATACCACAATGCTTTCTTCAGCCCATAACGCATAAGGAAAATGCCGCCTAACAGCATCATAACCCCGAAAAAAACCGTCAGCATAGTTATAGCCTCCAACACATGTTTTCCTTCTACCATATGTCGGCAACGCTTTTCCTATGTTTAACAATCTTCAAGTTCGTGTAAGCATTTACGATTGTGTTTGTTCTTCCGGACAAACTCCATACATAAATTCGAAAAACACCACACCGCCCAGCAGCAAAAGAATACTACCGGTAAAAATGAAAACAGATGAAATGCCCAGCCATGAGCTAAGCACACCACCCATAACCGGCCCCAGCATTTGCCCCAATTGATTGGCCGTTGTCGTCAGGCCAAAGACACGCCCCTGCGAACCGGCGTCCGCCGAGGATGCCGCAATGGCATTAATCGCGGGAAAAACACCTACAATAAACAATCCATAGAGAAACTGCAGCACACCAAACTGAACCAGGTTACTGGCAAAATACTGCCAGAAATTAAAGACACCCGCCCCTAGAAAGGCAATGAGCATCACTTTAAAAAATCCCCCGCTTTGGCCGAGCCGTCCCCATAACGGTGCGGACAGCGCGCCGGCAATACCGGCCAAACTAAATACAAATCCGGCTTTTAAGGCGACGCCTTCCATGCTCCCCTGTAATTCAGCCACATACAGGGCAATGACCGGCTGCAGCACCATGCCAACAGCTTGCACGGCAAATAACAGCAACAGCATCTGTACCAACCTGCGGTTGGCGAGTGCTGTTTTCAAATCCTCCAGTATACTGCCGCTTTCCTGCGGGCAGGACTCATTCTCAGTCGCCGGCTCTACCACCAAAGCACCTACCAACAGAGTGCCGCAAAAAATAATACCGGCAGAGACCATGAAAGAGAAGCGCATACCGAAAATATGGGAAAGGGCCCCGCCCATCAAGGGCCCCAAAATACCGCCAATTAACAAGGTTGTTTGCATAATCCCCAAACTAAAGCCTAAATGTTCTTTAGGCGTTGAAGCAGCCACAATGGCCATTGCCGCCGGCACAAAACCATTGGCAAATCCCTGCAGCAATCTTACGATAAATAAGTCTACCGGATTTCTTACCAGTCCTCCCAAAAAATAAACCACCGCCAAACTGAATCCGGCCCGCATCACCATGCGGCGCCGGCCACTTTTATCAGCACATCGTCCCCAATAAGGAGCCAGTACGGCAGCGACCAAAAAAGTAATAGAAAGCACAAGTCCTGACCACATATTTACATTTTGCGGACTAGCCCCAATATCCAAAAGATATAACGGCAAAAATGGTATAACCATTGTATAACTCGAGCCGGACAGCATTACTGCTAATGCTAATGTAAAAAGATTCCTACGCCAATGCAAAACCACACCACTTCTTTCCCCTATTCAAACTAAACTCCGTAACCAAATCAAGCGGTAATTAACATTCAATTCGTTGTTTCTCCAAACTCCGCAACCGTTTTTCGAGGTTGTCTTCCATAATATATATTTCTACCCGTTCACCGGTCTTGGTGCTAATGTCGCTATGACTGCTGACAACTTTGCATTCTGTCAATTTGGCAACCAGATCCTCAGTTTCATTACTAAAAGTTTCTCTCAAGATTTGCCGCATTTCTTTTACTACCTGGCGCCCCTTCTCTGTCTTAGCCAAATGGGTTTCTTCGATTGTCAGCACACCTTTAAACCGGATCAGTACCATATCTTCAATAATATAAGTACGCGCCTCTACCGGTCCCCGTCCAACCAGATTCCGTTGAAGCTTGATAAATGCGTCACGAATTGCTGTTTCCATCGCAGCCTTTTTTGAAACCATTGCTTACCTCCCACCAAAGTTCACCAACTGCTCTATTGTTAATTACCGGCAATCATTGCTGCTTTTCCAGCAGTTTTCCGCCATACAGGCGGTACTTCTATAAAGTTATATTATATAACATACAAAAGCATTTTTACAAGAGGGAATTCTGCATGGCAATCTATAGAGAGACTAACCTTCCGGTATTTTACTTTTTTGTAACGATCAGTCTTTTATTCCATCTTAGGAAAATCAATCATCGGGTAAAACCTGCTCCCCCAACAGCGACCTCATTAATGCTACAGCTACTTTGGCTGTTTGATTTTTGTGATCCAGTACGGTGTTTACTTCTACAAACTCTGCGCTGGTAACAATTTGCGCCTGAGAGATCAATTCCATCGCCAAATGGCTTTCCCGATAGGTGAGGCCACCAAAAACCGGCGTGCCGACACCGGGAGCATACAAAGGATCCATGACATCCATATCAAAACTAACATGGACACCATCAGTTCCAGCGGACACAAGTTTGATGGTCTCCTCCATAACCTGGGCCATGCCTTTTATATCAATATCATGCATGGTATACACAATTACACCTAACTTTTTTAACAAGATTTTCTCGCCCGGGTCCAGTTCCCGGGTACCAATCATCACAAATTTTTTGGGATCCAAAGTTACCGTTTTACCGCCAATCCCTATCAGCCGTTCATGCCCAAGTCCAAAACTGACGGCAACCGGCATACCGTGAATATTGCCTGAAGGTGAGGTTTCGGCCGTATTGATATCCCCATGGGCGTCGAACCAAATTACACCCACTTTCTTTTTATGCTGCAAAATACCTGATATGGTACCAATGGCGATGCTATGGTCGCCGCCCAAAACAAGGGGAAACCGACCCTTATCCAGTTCTTCAGCCACAATCCGGCAAAGCTCCGTATTCACCCTTTCAATTTCATCCAGATATTTTAAGTTACTTCCGTCTTGGTGACAAGCATCCGGCCGGTTCGGTACAATATCACCCCGATCATCGATTTCATAGCCGAGATCCTGAAGCTTTTCCCGCACTTTCGCATAGCGTATGGCGCTAGGCCCCATGTCAACACCGCGGCGGTCAGCGCCAAGATCAAGCGGCACCCCAATCAGAGAAATACGATTATTCATAGCTGGATTCATTAAGAAATCCCCCTTTTCTGACTTCCTTGCTTTACATCTATAGAATGTCCAATATCATTTCTATATTATATCATTTGCAGAGCATAATAGCGCTTTAGAAAACAACAGGGCCGCCTTAAAGGCAGCCCTTGCTGTTTTCCCAATTAATACTCCGCACTATTTCGGGATTATCAATTTATTAGGCGCTTACTCCGGCCTTATTGGTTTCAGGAGTGTCTGTTTCAAACCCAGCGCTGACTAATTTGGAAATCACCAAGTCACCGGATACATTCAAAGTCGTTCTGCACATATCCAGGAATCTGTCAACGCCAAGAATCAATCCCAAACCTTCCACCGGCACACCCACATTTACGCACAGAATCGCGATGATCGGCAAAGTACCGCCTGGAACACCGGCTGTACCGATACCGCCTAAAACGGCAGTTAAAACAACGACCACCTGCTGGCTAACTGTCAAGTCAACGCCAAATACCTGGGCCAGGAACAGTAAAACGGCTCCTTCATACAAACCTGATCCGTTTTGATTGGCAGAGGCCCCGCAGGTCAGTACAAAACGTGAAATTTTCGGGGGAAGTTTGCACGATTTTTCCGCAACTTCTAAGGCAATCGGCAACGTAGCATTCGAAGAAGCGGTTGAAAATGCATATACATAGGCCTCACGACAATTTTTAAAAAATGTCCAGGGATTTGTTTTAGCAAAAATCTTGAGGCAAAGGGCATATACAACAAATTGCTGAATTAATAAGCTCAACACAACAACGCCAACAAAGTAAGCGACGTTTGCTAAAAAGCCGGCACCCATACGGTAAGTAGTATTGAATACAATTGCAAAAATACCATAAGGAGCAAGTTTCATTGCCCAGTCAATGACTTTCAAGGAACAATCATAAATGGCTTCCAGCGTTTTAACGAAAGGATGGTTTTCATCCTTAACACAGATACTCAACGCATAACCAAACATCAACGCAAATACCATCAGCGCGATAATTTCACCGTTAAAGGCTTTGGCAGCAGAGTCGATCGGATTTTGCGGAATCAACTCGGTAATATACGTGGTCCAAGGTTTCGCTTGTGCAGCTTGCATATTTTTGTCTATCGAGATAACAGCCTGATTTTTGGCAAGCTGGGCCGGGTCAAACTCTAGACCAACGCCGGGCTGCAATATATTGGTCATTGCTATGGCAACGAAAACTGCAATTGCGCTTAACAGGATTGTAAATCCTAGTGACCTCACAGCAACTTTCCCCAGGCTGCGGCCCTTGCCCAGTTCGTAAACGCCAAGCATGAGAGCGGATACCAGCAAAGGGACAACCACCATGAAAATCATTTTTAGGAAGATAGAGCCAACCAAGGTACAAATCTCAGTCCATCTCTTCATCCAGGGAAAAGCTTTTTCAGGCAAAACATAATATGCGATAAGACCAACAATTACACCCAGACAGAAGCCTAAAATAAGTTTTTGATATTGCTTCATTTTCATCCCTTCCATTCATTTAAGTCGATTGTTTGTTCTACAACTCACCGCCAAACTATTTTTTCTCCCCCCTTATTTTAGAGTTACTGTTCAAGGGTTTCTCTCCAGTGTACCTTTTGTTACTATCCTCCTTTCTTTATGTCAAATATCTAACAGATTTATAACTATTCTTGTATATATTTCCATTATAATTCGCAAATACCTGCTTGTCGCCGACTAGTTAATGCTATATTTTTTAGAAAATTAACTTTATTTTGGTCAAATGTATTTACCCACCGGACACAAGATTACTGTTATTCCAAAATAATTCATAAATGTAAAAAATAGTAATATTTATAGGCAACAAAACCATATAATGTTTAACCCCGTCTCGCAATCTTCATGTTTGTCCTGCTGGCAATGCTGATATGAAGGAAATTAACAAGCCTGCATGGAATATACATTACAACTATACCGCACAGGAAGAGGGATATCATGAAGTTAATTTCGTGGAACGTTAACGGCTTAAGGGCTTGTCTCAATAAAGGATTTTCTGATTTTTTTACCAGTATAAATGCTGACATCTTCTGTGTGCAGGAAACGAAAATGCAGCAGACGCAGTCCGAATTAGAGCTCGCAGATTATCAGCAATATTGGAACAGTGCCGTAAAAAAAGGCTACTCAGGCACCGCTGTCTTTACGCGTATCAAACCAGTGTCCGTAACTTACGGCATGGACATCGCCGAACATGACCAGGAGGGCCGCATCATTACCTTGGAATTTGCAGACTTTTACCTGGTAAATGTGTATACTCCCAATTCACAACGGGAACTTGCACGCCTTGATTATCGCATGAAATGGGAAGATGCTTTCAGTGGTTACCTTAGCGAGCTTAATAAAGGTAAACCGGTGATTACCTGCGGCGACTTTAATGTTGCCCATCAGGAGATTGACATAAAAAATCCAAAAACCAACCGTAAAAATGCCGGGTTTACCGATGAGGAAAGAGCCAAAATGACACTGCTGCTCCAGTCAGGCTTTACCGATACATTCCGCTCGGTTTATCCTGATAAACGGGATGCCTACACCTGGTGGTCCTATATGATGAATGCCAGGGCACGGAATATCGGCTGGCGCATTGACTATTTTCTTATATCAGACCGATTAAAAAATTCTATAAAAGAAGCCAGCATTTATGCTGACATTCTGGGCAGTGATCATTGCCCAATCGGCCTCGAACTAATCTGACTATAGTAAAGACCAGTCCCTTGTATAAGGGTACTGGTCCTTTTTTTCAAATGAATACAAGATCAGTTAATGAATTGCTTTTTTCTTAAATCTGCCACCCATTACTTCGTGAACGTCATTAATCGTAACAAAAGCGCCTTCATCAATTTCATCGACAATCGATTTTAATTTTGCCATCTCAAGGCGGGTAATAACGCAATATAACACATCCTTACGCTCTTTCGTGTAACCGCCCTCGCCATGCAAGACGGTAACACCCCGGCCTAACCGGGCCATCAGCGCTTCGGATACCTCATCAGGCTTTTCAGAAACTATCATAGCGGCCTTCGATTCGTCTAGGCCTTCAATAACCGTATCAATCACTTTAAAGGCAATAAAGTAGGCCACCAGGGAATACATCGCTTTGTCCCAGCTAAAAACAAAGCCTGCACTTGTCAGAATAAACAAGTTGAAGAACATAATGATTTCTCCGACAGAGAATCCTGTGCGTTTATCTAACAAGATGGCTACAATCTCTGTCCCGTCAAGCGATCCGCCGTAACGGATAATCACACCGACACCGATGCCGATAATAATCCCGCCGAAGATTGCAGCCAAAAACAAATCATTCGTGAGACCGGGTATGGGGTGAAAAACCGAAACCCAGTAAGCTAACGACGTAATAGAGAAAAGCGTCGATAAGGCAAATGTTTTCCCGATCTGAGCATACCCCAAATACAAAAAAGGTACATTCAGGATCACCAGAAACAGGCTAAGCGGCAATCCCAGCAGATGACTGGCCATAATGGAAATTCCCACGACGCCGCCGTCAATAATATTATTGGGAACCAAAAAAATTTCCAGACCAATTGCCGCAATGATTGAACCGATAAACAACATGGCGTATTTTTTTAAAATACGCAAACTTGGATTTCGTTTGGCCATATACCAACCCCCTATTTTTTCAAAATACTTTTATAAATATATAGTATCAATAAAGATTTTGCAAGCAGGTTGCTAGCATAAGCTGCTATGAAGTTTACTAACACCTTGATAGTAGAAAATCTTTATTGGTTTCATATATAAAATGACAAACAGTTACTTTTGTAAACCTCCATAGTGTTTGGCCGCAGCCAGTTCCATGCCGATCAGTATCGCACCCTTTAGCGGCCCAAACACACCGATATTAATCAGTATTCCCCGATAATTTTTATTCAACATGGAACATGCCGCTCCGTCAATAATGTTGACGAATTCCGCTCCCACTGCCACAATCTCTTCCTGACTCTATGCGAGCCGGCGCAGCATGATCTTACAACTATGTCGAGGTAAGAGATAAATTCGGCGTTAGCCGGCCATATTCCTCCTATTTCCAGAGTAAATACAGGGGATATGCAGCAAATAAAAATTATAGGCATGCTGTTCATTGCCTCTCAGGTCAAATCCCGAGCGTTTCTGAACAGCATACCTAGCTTTTATTACATTTCTTTGGCGGGGACCGGTCCTCGGGCGAGTGCAATTTTGCCTGTCCGGACAATTTCAATAATCCCGAAATCGAGCAGGACTTCACAAAACGCGTCAATTTTACTTTCCTCGCCGGTCAATTCAATCGCCATCGTCTCCCGGTTGACATCAATAATTTTCGCGCGAAAAATCTCCACAACGTTTACCAGATCCGAACGGTTGTTCTTACTGGCCTTTACTTTAATCAATGCCAACTCCCGTTCAATGGACTCCACATACGTAAGGTTGACAATTTTGATCACGTCAACCAGTTTGGACAGTTGGTTGACAACCTGTTCAAGTTCAACTTCATTATCGACCTCGACGCCAATGGTAATCCGGGTTGTATCCGTCTCCTCCGTATAACTTGCCGCGATACTTTCAATATTAAAAGCCCGCCGGCTAATAAGCCCCGAAATATGGGTTAATACACCCGGTCGATTTTCAACCAGCACAGCCAATGTATGTTTCATTAGCCCACTCCTTCTAACAGCATTTGATCCAGCCGGCCGCCTGGAGGAACCATCGGCAGCACATCTTCAGTCGGCGGCAAGAGCACTTCTACCAGTACCGGCCCATCCATACGCAGTACTTTGTCCAGTACAGCATCCAACTCATCGGCTTCGGCGACGCGCAATCCCGGCACCCCCATGGCCTCCGCCAATTTCACGAAATCAGTTTTTCCCTTAATGCTGGAATGAGAATAGCGCTGACCATAGAACATGCGCTGCCATTGATGAACCATCCCCAGCACCTCATTATTCATAACAAAAATTTTCAGCGGCAGATTATTATCAGCAACCGTCGCCAACTCCTGGCAGTTCATCATAATACTGCCATCGCCGGTAAACAGTACAACATTTTTATCAGGCAGGCTCATTTGCGCACCAATCGCCGCCGGCAAGCCATAACCCATTGTTCCCAGACCGCCTGAAGTAATATAGGAGCGCTCTCTGATAAAATTATAATATTGTGCTACCCACATTTGATGTTGTCCAACATCGGTTACAACAATCGTATTCTCTTGCGTAAGCTGACTAATCTTCTCAATGACCGCTTGCGGCATAATCTTTTTGCCGGCCTGTTTATAGGTTAACGGTTTTTCCTGCTTCCAAATTTGTACACGCTTACTCCAAACGGCAATTTTCTCGCGCCACTCTGCCGGCTTCCGGCTCGACGCCTTTTCCCAAAGCAGTGGCAGCGACCAGCGGAGATCACCGACAACCCGCATATCAGCGCGGATATTCTTATTGACTTCGGCAGGATCAATATCAAAGTGGACAATCTTAGCCTGCGGCGCAAAGTTCTGGACTAAACTGGTAACCCGGTCATCAAACCGAACGCCAATACCTAATAACAGATCACACTCGGTGGTTGCCATATTAGCCGCATAAGTGCCATGCATGCCTACCATGCCTAAATGCTGCGGCAAATCAGCTGGAATACAGCCTAATCCCATTAGGCTCGAAATGACGGGAAAACCGGTCAAACCGGCAAGTCTGCGAAACTCGGCCGCAGTATCGGAAATTGTAACACCACCGCCAACAAAAAGGACCGGATTATGGGCTGCCAGCATAGCCTGCACAACTTGTTCCACACTTTCTACGTCACCGGCAAACAACGGGTTATACCCGCGCAAGTTAACCGTTTCCGGATAAACGAAGTCCAAAGCAGCATTAAAAACATCGCGGGAAACATCAACAACAACCGGCCCTGGACGCCCGGTCCGGGCGATATAAAAGGCTTCTTTCATAACTCTGGGCAGGTCCTGAACCTTCTTCACCAAATAGTTGTGTTTGGTAATCGGTGTCGTGATCCCCCGGACATCCGCTTCCTGAAAAGCATCCTTGCCAATCACCCCAACCCCGACCTGTCCGGTAATGGCAACCAACGGCACCGAATCCATATAGGCAGTAGCTATACCGGTTACAAGATTCGTTGCCCCCGGACCTGATGTCGCAAAACAAACCCCGGTTTTACCCGTTGCCCGCGCATAGCCGTCGGCAGCATGCACCGCCCCTTGCTCATGCCGGGTTAAAATATGGGGAAAATTAGCTTTAAACAATGCATCATACAATGTTAAAACACACCCCCCCGGGTAGCCAAACACCAGATTTACGCCTTCCGCCTTCAGACACTCAATGATTGCTTCCGCACCCAACATTTGCAAGCTACTTCCCCCTTCTGGTATTTTCAAGAAAAATAAAAAAACCTCTGTCCCTCATTACAGGGACGGAGGTTAATCCGCGATACCACCCAAATTCTATGGCAACAACCATAGCGCTCACCGGTACGGAGTGTAAACTCGATACCTCGCCGCAATAACGGGCGGCAATTTCTCCCAAGACTCGTTTATCTTCAAGAGAACCCGGCGTAACCTACTTAACCTTCAGCACGCAACTCGCGGATGATTTTCGTTATAGCTGATAGTGCCGGCTCACACCATTCCCGGCTCGCTGCGCCTATCACGGTATAATTACTCTTCCGTTCATCGTCATTTCAATAGCTATTTATTGTTATCTTACAAAAAAAAATTCCAACTGTCAAGAATAACTGGCTATTTTTGTTACAGTTTTTCTCTTGAATTACATTTTTTCTTGATCTAACTGTAAAGATTCAGAACCTTTACTCCTATTCTTCCTGTTCGGGTGAATATTCCAGCAGCTTACTTTTGGGCTGATTGGCATCCAAAAGCTTAAACAACGCATTAAAGTCAGTCGTGTTGTAAATTGGTACACGCCGCAAAAGATAAACGTTGTCCCTCTCCGGAGTATTAAGGCCGGGCAGCACGGTAAAAGCCGCTTGGTAACCGGCCGAACTTGTCGCCTCCCAGGTCCGAAGATTAAAATAGCCATACGGATAGGCAAAGAGTTCCGGAGTTTTAGCCGTCACCTGCCTAATATCCCGTTGCACATCCTGAACCTCGTGTTGCAATTCACGGCCCTCCAAAGCAGTTAAATCCCGGTGATTCACGGAGTGCCCCCCAAAGCGAATTCCATAGGCTGACATCTCGCGCATCTGAGAACCCGACAACCGCTTATGCTTGTTAATATTTACACCTGGTACAAAAATCACTGCCTTAAAACTATATTTTTTTAATATCGGAAAAGCATACGTGTAATTATCCTCATACCCATCATCAAAGGTAATGAGAATTGGTTTATCCGGGAGGGCAACCGGTTCCTGCCGCATGTAGGCCATAAAATCTTCCGGTGAAATGGTTTCAAAACCGGCATTTTTTAACATAACGATCTGACGCTCGAATTCTGCCGGTGTAACCGTTAAATTGGGCAAATCACTGTTGTCATCATTTATATGATGGTAGAGAAGCACGGGAATACCGTTAGAATACTGGGCATAGGCGTTAGTGGCAAACAAAACCGGCAAAATTCCAATAAGCAGGCCAATCAAGTGCTGGCATAATAATTTTTTCCAAAATTGCATGTAAAATCCCTTCTCTTGTCTTGGTATCGAAAAAATTCTTCTTACAAGTTATACACTGTCTTCAGTAGAAAATGAATGTCAATGCGATTAACAATGCTAATTTCCATATAGCCTAATTCGCGAGATAAAATAACAATCCTGCCATTAAAACAGAAGCTAGGAAGTTTTCCTCAAAAAAACCTTGGCTCCTGTTTAACAGAAGCCAAGGTCCATATTAACCAACATTCGGACACTCAAGAAATTCTTTTGCCTGTAAAGAAGATTCCGCCGTTTGCCGGCCCTTCTTAATAAACAGAAACCGATCTCCCAAAGCTTTGGCCTCTGAAATATCATGAGTTACAAGTATAAAAGGAATTTTCCAGATTCCCTGGATCTTTTTAAGTTCTGCCTGCAATTCCAGACGAGTGTCACTGTCAAGCGCCGACAGCGGTTCATCCAGGAGAAGAATAGCCGGCTCCGCCATCAGCGCCCGCGCCAGTGCCACGCGTTGCTTCTCCCCCCCTGACAACCGGTCAATAAATCTTGTTGTCAGGTGTTCAATGTGGAGCAGTCCCAACAATCTTTCGTAGAGTTCGTTTGTTGTATGGTTATGCTGTTTGACACCATACCAGATATTTTTTCTTACATCCATGTGAGGAAACAGGGCAAATTCCTGGAACATATAGCCCACACGCCGCAGTTGTGGAGGAACAAACGTTTTCGTCGTCGAAGAAAACAAAATACACTCGTTATGAATAATGGTTCCCTCATCCGGTCGCAGTAGGCCAGCAATAGCCCGTAAAATGGTGGTCTTGCCCGCCCCCGAATGGCCAATTAAAACCAAGATGTTATTTTCAACAGTAAACTGAACGTCCAAAGTAAAGTCTGCCAGCTTCTTTTTTATTGCTACCTGCAACATGTTAAAACACTCCCCTTACGGACGACGATTCACCACTGCGCCTTTTTGACCAAATATTAAGCCCCAAAATAAGGCAAAAGGTAATCCCGCTGATAATGAGCACGTACGCGCCGGCCATCGTCAAATCATTAGCCTCGGCCGCAAAATAAATAGCCAAAGGAATGGTTTGGGTTTTACCGGGAATATTGCCGGCCACCATAATGGTTGCACCAAATTCGCCTAACGCCCGGGCAAAAGACAATACCATTCCTGATATCAATCCCGGCCAGGATAAAGGGATGGTTATTGTCCGAAATACTTTCCAGGTACTGGCACCCAGCGTACGGGCGGCATCCTCAAGATTGTGGTCGACTCCCTGAAAAGCCGCCTTGGTGCTATGGTACATCAGCGGAAAAGAAACCACCGTAGCCGCTAGTATAGCAGCGTAAGGAGTAAAGACAATCTGTGTATGAAAAGCTTCTGAAAGTAACTTTCCTATCGGTCCCTGCTTCCCAATGAGTACCAGTAAAACAAAGCCGGTTACAACAGGCGGCAACACCAGCGGCAAGGCAAACAGGGCTTCCAGCGCGCTTTTGCCGGGAAACTCAAACCTGCGCATCACATAAGCGGCAGCTACTCCAAAAATAAAGACAAAAATCAGCGAAACAAGCGCAACCTTAACCGATAATAGGACTGGCTGCCATTCTAGCACAACATCACCTGCTTTACCTGTTTACTCCCGGGATATCAGCAACCCGTCCTGTTATTTGCCCATAACAAAGCCATATTTTTCAAAAACGGCTTTACTTTCCGCACTAAATAGATACGCAAGAAAATCCTCTGACGCCTTCTGCTGTTTCGTACCGGTGGTTATGGCAGCCGGATAAACGATCGGCTGATGACTGCCTTCCGGCGCAACAGCAGCAATTTTTACCTTGTCACTGGATGTTGCATCTGTTTGATACACAATGCCTGCTTCTACGTTGCCGGTTTCCGTATATGCCAAAACAGTACGGACATCTTTCGCAAATACAACTTTCTCTTTCACTTTGTCCCACAACCCGAGTTTTTGCAGCACCTGCTGCGCATACTGACCGGCAGGCACCGTAGCAGTCTCACCCAGTGCAATCTTTTGCACAGAACCCTGGACGAGGTCTTCCAATTTAGTTATGTTCAGTTTTGTTTCTTTGGGTACAACAACAACCAACTTATTTTCGACCAAGTTTTTGCGGGTAGCTTTATTCATCAGGTTCTTAGCTTCCAGCTCGTCCATCTGCTTGGGAGCAGCCGAAATAAAAATATCGGCAGGCGCCCCCTGCTCGATTTGTTTCTGGAGACTGCCGGATGCACCAAGATTATAGACAAGTTTTATATTAGGATTTTTCGCCTGGTAGTTGTTCTGAATCTCCGCCAGCGCATCCTTAAGACTCACTGCTGCCGACACGTTGATTTCAATTGGCTGAGTCTGCTGTGCGGCCGGTGGATTCTGTTGGCCGCTGCCGCAGCCAACAAGAGCAAAAACACTGAATACAACCAAAGCCAACATAGCCAATACTCTTGAATTAATCATCCTCACTTTCCCATCCCCCTTAGATCATTGAATTTTAAATAAAAGCAAACATAAACTAATAAAAACCACATACTCCTATGGTGTTATTATAGTATTTGTTGTATGATATTGACAAGGGCTTAACCAGTAATTAACTCAACTTTTTTTTATAGAGGTGCATACATATGAGTGATACGACTTCCTATACTCCCGAAGAAGTTGCCAAAATTCTAAAGATTTCCCGCTTCACTGTTTACGAAATGATTAAGCGTGGGGATCTTGCCGCCTATCATATTGGACGCAAAGTCCGAGTGGAAGCGCCTGATTTGGAAAACTATATTCAAAAATCAAAAAAAAATACTCTAGCTCCGTCTACTGCCGCCCAACCGTCCGAGCAAGCGGCCATTGAGCCTGACAGCCTGATTCTTTGCGGCCAGGATATTATTTTGGATATATTAATCCGCAATATAGAGAAAGCCATGCCCCAAATTCGCTGCTTTCGCAATTATTCCGGCAGCATAGATGGATTATTGGCCCTCTATCGCGGAACGGTCAACGCCACCGCGGTACACTTATGGGACAGCGACACCGATACCTATAACATCCCCTATGTTCGCAGATTTTTACCCGGACACCGCACCATGGTGTATAACCTGGCCTCCCGCAATACCGGTTTCTATGTTGCCAAAAGCAATCCCAAAGCTATTAGCACCTGGAAAGACCTAACCCGTCCTGACGTAAAACTCATTAATCGTGAACGCGGTTCCGGCGCAAGGGTTTTATTGGATGAAATGCTTCATGTACTGGATATTGATTGCCGGCAGGTTAGGGGTTACGCTCAAGAAGAGACAAGCCATCTGGCAATTGCCAGTTATGTGGCCAGAGGCGAAGCCGATGTCGGCATTGGCATTGAAAAAGCCGCTTTGCAAGTTGACGGGGTTGATTTCATTCTGCAAAAGAAAGAGCGCTATGATATCGTCTTCCGCAAAGAAGACGCTGATAAGCCTCCATTTAAAACTCTCCTTTCCATCATTCGCTCCGAAACATTCCGCAATGAAGTGGCCGGCATGGGCGGCTATGACCTATCGCATACCGGCGAACTGATGGCAAGTATATGAGCCTGCACTATGCATTCAACTTATAATTCATTTCAGATAAAAAGAAAGTCCGTACGGACTTTCTTTTTTTATATTATCAAAAGACAAATGACGCTAACCGCCGCCTATTCAACATAACTAAAGCTGGTAAAAGATTTGGTGAAGTAGCTTTTGGGGTCGAATCATAAGCAATCTATAATAATTTTGGAATGTATGAATCCCAAGATTTAAGGATACCTACCCCTTAGCAGCAAAAAACTTTAGCCTTTTTCACTCCTTTATTGGCTTATATTCATCATAGTTTGAACAAACGCTCCCCGTGGCAGCATGCTATTTAAAAAACCAATAACTTCCACCTACACAAACCAATAAAACCATTGATGCTTTATATCTATATTATAGATAATCCACTTAATATCACGTAATAGAGAGATATCTTCAATTAAACAATGATATTTTAACTTTATAGTTAAATTTAGCTGTTTTTGTTGATTTTTCAGCTTTGCCATGATATATTAATTACAGTAATAAAAAAAATTTAACAAATAAGGAGTGTTGATCATCATGAAAATTAGTGGAAGAAACAAATTGGAAGCTACCGTAAAAGAGGTTATCAAAGGCGCCGTTATGGCCAAAGTCGTTATGGATTACAAAGGCACTGAACTGGTAGCTGCCATTACCGTGGATTCTGTAGAAGACTTGAACCTCGCTCCTGGAGATAAAGTTACCGCATTGGTAAAAGCTACCGAAATGATGGTAATGAAATAATTTTTTCCCTGCTCGCAGTGCGAATTCCATTGAAAAAAGCAGCCTGAACCTTGTTTCCATAAGGTTCAGGCTGCTTTTTTTTCGAAGGCAGGGCAGTTCAATGAAATTTACTCATAACTCCGACAGGAAACGGCTTTATGATAACGTTACTATACTTAGAACAGGCCGCTAACCTTACCGGTATTCACATCAACATCAATGCGGCGGTAAGCAGGATCAGAGCTGGTTCCCGGCATTAAGCTGATTGCGCCGGCCATCGGACAGAGGAATTTAGCGCCGCCATAGACCAAAATGTCGCGGATCGGCAGTCTCCAGCCTTTCGGAACACCTTTCCAGGTAGGTTCATGCGACAAGGACAGGTGACTCTTAACCATCATGGTGCAATAATCGGCATATTTCGGATCGGCTTCGAATCTTTGGGCTTTTTCCTGAGCCAGCGGCGCCCAGTCAACGCCGTCAGCACCGTAGACTTCCTTGGCAATCATTTCTACGCGTTGACGCAGCGGCATTTCCAGCGGATACAGATACTTAAAGTTAACTTCTTCTTTACAGGCATCCATTACAGCGTCAGCCAGATCAAGCGCACCGTCGCCGCCTTTGAGCCAATGCTGGGAAACCGCGGCCCGGGCACCGGCCTGTTCGGCGATTCTCTTAACCAAGGCATGTTCGGCCGGCGTATCGGTGTAGAACGCATTAATACATACTACCGGTTTGATTCCGGATTTTTTGATCATGTTGATCAAATGTACCATGTTTTCGCAGCCTTTTTCGAGCAGGCCCAGGTTTTCCTTGGTATATTCGTCAGGCAACGGACGGCCCGGTATAACGGTAGGTCCACCACCATGCATCTTGAGCGCGCGCACGGTAGCTACCAGGATCGATACATTGGGTTTGAGTCCGCTCAGGCGGCATTTAACGTTCCAGAATTTCTCGAAGCCGATATCAGCAGCAAAACCGGACTCTGTAATATGATAATCGAAGCATTTCAAGCCGATGCGGTCGGCAATGATGGAGGACTGGCCGATGGCAATGTTGGCAAACGGGCCGGCATGTACGAAGCAAGGCTGGCCTTCAACGGTTGCGCACAGGGTCGGATTAACCGTATTACGCATCCAGGCGGTCATAGCGCCGTCCACTTCCAGGTCACCGGTGGTTACCGGCTGGCCTTGTTTGTTGTAGGCAACTACGATATGTTTGAACCGTTCCCGCATGTCGGCCAAATCTTTGGCAACAGCCAGGATTGCCATTAATTCGGAGCCAACGGCAATCCCGAATTTGGACTGCATCATGAAACCGTCTTTTTTACCGCCAATACCCATGATGATATTGCGCAGGCCCTGGGCGGCAAAGTCAATAACCCAGCCCATTTCAATATTTTTCGGGTCAATATCAAGTCTCTTCAAGTTTCTTTTTGCCAACTCGGCGTCGGTGTAGTTGGCTTCATGCTGCATTCTGGCGTTGAGGGCAACCATCGCCAGATTGTGCGCATTCATGATGTCGTTAATGTCGCCGGTCAAGCCAAGCGAGAACTCGGTCATCGGAATTAACAGCGCGTTGCCGCCGCCGGCTGCCGTACCTTTTACGTTCATGGTAGGTCCGCCGGAAGGCTGCCGCAAGGCACCGCCGACGTTTACGCCGCGTTTACCAAGACCTTCCATAATACCGATTGAAGTTGTTGACTTACCTTCGCCAAGTGGGGTAGGAGTAATGGCAGTTACCTCAATGTATTTACCATCGGGCTTATTTTTCAGACGGTCAATTACCTTTAAGAAATCAACTTTTGGCGTTCTGCCGTAAGGAATAATCTCATCCTTTTGCAGTCCCATCATTTCCATGTATTTCTCTGTGGA